>NZ_JALLGL010000289.1 GCF_023072675.1 Streptomyces sp. XM83C | reverse complement strand
GGTCTCCGTGGTGGGGGTACGGCGGTCGGTGCCCTTTGGCCGTACGGCGACGAGCCCGGGGCGTACGCCGGCGGTCAGGAGGCGAGCCCCGGGCGGTGAAGCGCTGAGCCCCCGCCCGGCGGTCCGGCGATGCCCCGGACGATACGACGCTGAGCCCCCGCCGGCGGTCCGCCGGTGAGCCCTGCCGCCCGTGGGGACGCCGAGGGCCCCGCCCGCTGTGTGGCGGACGGGGCTTTCGGTGTCGTACCTACGAACCGGGCTACTTCAGCAGCGCCGGGATCGTCTCCTCGTGGGCCTTGCGCAGCTCCTCCAGGGGCAGGGTGAACTCGCCCTGCACCTCGACGCTGTCGCCGTCCACGACACCGATGCGGGTGGCGGGCAGGCCGCGGGCGCCGCACATGTCGTTGAAGCGGACCTCCTCCGAGCGCGGCACGGCGACGACTGCGCGGCCCGCGGACTCGGAGAACAGGAAGGTGAACGCGTCCAGACCGTCGGGGACGATCAGGCGGGCGCCCTTGCCGCCGAGCAGCGCCGACTCGACCACGGCCTGGATCAGGCCGCCGTCGGACAGGTCGTGCGCGGAGTCGATCATGCCGTCGCGGGAGGCGGCGATCAGGATCTCGGCGAGGAGCCGCTCGCGCTCCAGGTCGACCTTCGGGGGCAGGCCGCCGAGGTGGTCGTGGATCACCTGGGACCAGGCGGAGCCGCCGAACTCCTCACGCGTGTCGCCGAGCAGGTAGAGGAGCTGGCCCTCTTCCTGGAAGGCGACGGGCGTGCGGCGGGCCACGTCGTCGATGACGCCGAGGACCGCGACGACCGGGGTCGGGTGGATGGCGGCCTCGCCGGTCTGGTTGTAGAGGGAGACGTTGCCGCCGGTCACCGGGGTGCCGAGCTGTCGGCAGCCGTCCGCCAGGCCGCGTACGGCCTCCGCGAACTGCCACATGACCGCCGGGTCCTCGGGCGAACCGAAGTTGAGGCAGTCGGAGACGGCGAGGGGCTTGGCTCCGGTCGTCGCCACGTTGCGGTAGGCCTCCGCGAGGGCCAGCTGCGCGCCCGTGTACGGGTCGAGCTTGGCGTAGCGGCCGTTGCCGTCGGTGGCGATGGCGACGCCGAGGCCGGTCTCCTCGTCGATGCGGATCATGCCGGAGTCCTCGGGCTGGGCGAGGACGGTGTTGCCCTGCACGAAGTGGTCGTACTGCGAGGTGATCCACTTCTTGGAGGCCTGGTTCGGGGAGGCGACCAGCTTCAGGACCTGGTCCTTCAGCTCCTCGCCCGTCTGCGGCCGGGGCAGCTTGTTGGCGTCGTCTGCCTGTAGCTCGTCCTGCCAGTCGGGGCGGGCGTACGGGCGCTCGTAGGTGGGGCCCTCGTGGGCGACGGTGCGCGGGTCGACGTCGACGATCTTCTCGCCGTGCCAGAAGATCTCCAGGCGGTCGCCGTCGGTGACCTCACCGATGACGGTGGCGATCACGTCCCACTTGTCGCAGATCTCCAGGAAGCGGTCCACCTTGTCGGGCTCGACGACCGCGCACATGCGCTCCTGCGACTCGCTCATGAGGATCTCCTCGGGCGAGAGCGTGGAGTCGCGCAGGGGTACGTCGTCGAGGGTGACGCGCATGCCGCCGGAGCCGTTGGAGGCCAGCTCGCTGGTGGCGCAGGACAGGCCGGCCGCGCCGAGGTCCTGGATGCCGACGACGAGCTTCTCCTTGAAGGCCTCCAGGGTGCACTCGATGAGGAGCTTTTCCTGGAAGGGGTCGCCGACCTGGACGGCCGGGCGCTTCGACGGCTTGGCGTCGTCGAAGGTCTCGGAGGCGAGGATGGAGGCGCCGCCGATGCCGTCGCCGCCGGTCCGGGCGCCGTACAGGATGACCTTGTTGCCGGCGCCGGACGCCTTGGCGAGGTGGATGTCCTCGTGCCGCATCACGCCGATGCAGCCGGCGTTGACCAGCGGGTTGCCCTGGTAGCAGGGGTCGAAGACGACCTCGCCGCCGATGTTGGGCAGGCCCAGGCAGTTGCCGTAGCCGCCGATGCCGGCGACGACGCCGGGCAGGACGCGCTTGGTGTCGGGGTGGTCGGCGGCGCCGAAGCGCAGCGGGTCGACCACGGCGACGGGGCGGGCGCCCATGGCGATGATGTCGCGGACGATGCCGCCGACGCCGGTGGCGGCGCCCTGGTAGGGCTCGACGTACGACGGATGGTTGTGCGACTCGACCTTGAAGGTGACCGCGTAGCCCTGGCCGACGTCGACGACACCGGCGTTCTCGCCGATGCCGACGAGGAGGGCGTCGTTCTCGGGGGCCTTCTCGCCGAACTGGCGGAGGTGGACCTTGGAGGACTTGTACGAGCAGTGCTCGGACCACATCACCGAGTACATGGCCAGCTCGGCACCGGTGGGGCGGCGGCCCAGGATCTCGACGATCCGCTCGTACTCGTCCTTCTTCAGGCCGAGTTCGGCCCAGGGCAGCTCGACGTCGGGGGTCGCGGCCGCGTGCTCGACCGTGTCCAGAGGCGTCCGGCTCATGCGTTGACCAGCTTCTTGAGGATCGAGGTGAAGAACGGGAGGCCGTCGGTGCGGCGGGTGCCGATGAGCGGCTCCACGGCGTGCTCCGGGTGCGGCATCAGGCCGACGACGTTGCCGGCCTCGTTGGTGATGCCGGCGATGTCACGGAGGGAGCCGTTGGGGTTGAAGTCGAGGTAGCGGAAGACGACCCGGCCCTCCGCCTCCAGCATGTCGAGGGTGCGCTCGTCGGCGACGTACCGCCCGTCCATGTTCTTCAGCGGGATGTGGATCTCCTGGCCCTGCTCGTAGTCGCTGGTCCAGGCCGTGTCCGCGTTCTCCACCCGCAGCTTCTGATCGCGGCAGATGAAGTGCAGGTGATCGTTGCCGAGCATCGCGCCGGGCAGCAGATGGGCCTCGGTGAGGATCTGGAAGCCGTTGCAGATGCCGAGCACCGGCAGGCCGGCCTTCGCCTGTTCGATGACGGTCTCCATCACCGGCGAGAAGCGGGAGATGGCCCCGGCGCGCAGATAGTCGCCGTAGGAGAAACCGCCCGGCAGGACCACGGCGTCCACCTGGTGGAGGCTCTTGTCCTTGTGCCACAGGGCGACGGGTTCGGCGCCCGCGAGGCGGATCGCGCGCTGCGTGTCCCGGTCGTCGAGAGAGCCCGGGAAAGTGACGACGCCGATACGAGCGGTCACTTCGCCGCCTCCGCGACTTCCTCGATCTTGACGGTGAAGTCCTCGATCACGGTGTTGGCGAGGAAGGACTCCGCAAGATCGTGAATGCGGGCGAGGGCGGCCTCGTCGACCGGACCCTCAACTTCCAGTTCGAATCGCTTTCCCTGGCGGACGTCCGAGATCCCTTCGAAACCCAGACGCGGCAGCGCACGCTGGACCGCCTGGCCCTGGGGGTCGAGGATCTCCGGCTTGAGCATGACGTCGACTACGACGCGTGCCACTGGCACTCCCGGTGTGTGGTGCTGAGCAGGTCCCTTCAGACTACCCGCACAAAATTTCTACGCGCGTCGACTTGTAGGAAAGTACGTGACTGCCGTCACGATCCGGCATCGGCCGAGGTGTTCACGGAAATTTCCGGGAAAGATCCTTGATCGATGCCCCAAACCTATTGCGCGAGGGACACGCGGGGAGATTTAGTCGGGCTTCACTTTGCATTGGCGGGCACTGTACAAATGAATTGGAACGTGCCGTACGAAGGGACCGATATTCGTGGCGCAGAAGGTCGTGGTCACGCTCTTTGACGACATCGACGGCTCGGAAGCGGCGGAGACGATCGCCTTCGGACTCGACGGCAACTCGTACGAGATCGACCTGAACGAAGCCAATGCCAGAAAACTCCGCTCGGCGCTCGCGCCGTATGTGGAGGCCGGCCGGAAGCGGTCGAAGTCCGGCAAGGCGTACCGGCAGACGGAGGTCGCCCCCGACCCGGCGGCCGTCCGGGCCTGGGCCCAGGCCAACAAGATGGACGTACCGGCCCGCGGACGCATCCCCAAGAAGGTCTACGAGGCCTTCGCCGCGGCCCGCTGAGCGGCTCCCGGCGGTGCTCCGGTCGCCGGCTCCCGGCTCCAGGGGGCGTCAGGGCCCCCTGGAGGCAGGCGACTTGCGCAACCCCCCTGTTGATCGGCTAATGTCTGGAGCACGCCGCCGGGCGGGGCCGAAAAGCCCAGGCCACGGAGGTTGTGCGGGTGTAGTTCAGTAGCAGAACAGCCCCCTTCCAGGGGGAAGGCGCAGTGTGCAATTCCTGTCACCCGCTCCGCACCACGGTCCGGACCACTGTTGTGGATCAGGTAGGCTGGTGCCCGCACCGATCGGTGGGAGCCGATCGGCAGCAATGCGGACGTAGCTCAGTTGGTAGAGCGCAACCTTGCCAAGGTTGAGGTCGCCGGTTCGAGCCCGGTCGTCCGCTCGGAAAGAGACCCCGGTCCTCAGGGACCGGGGTCTTTTCGTTGCCCCGACCCATGTTCGCGGTCTCCGCGATGCACGCTTTCCGGCAGGGCTTTCTGACATTTGTCATGGGCGGTGATGACACCGCGCACTGCCCCGGCCGCCCGGCCGCCGGGACGCTGGAACCATGAACGCGAACGAACACGATCACGTGATCGAGGTCACCGACCTGAAGCGTGTGTACGGGGGCGGGTTCGAGGCGGTGCGCGGCGTCACGTTCCACGTGAAACACGGCGAGATCTTCGCGCTGCTCGGCACGAACGGCGCCGGAAAGACCTCCACCGTGGAACTGCTGGAAGGGCTCGCCCGGCCGGCCGCGGGCCGCGTCCGCGTCCTCGGCCATGATCCCTTCACCGAGCGGGACGCCGTACGCCCGCGCACCGGCGTGATGCTCCAGGAGGGCGGCTTCCCCTCCGAGTTGACCGTCGCCGAGACCGCGCGGATGTGGGCCGGATGCGTCAGCGGGGCCCGGCCGTACGCGGAAGTGCTGGACCTGGTCGGGCTGGCCGCGAAGACCGGCGTACGGGTCAAGCAGCTGTCCGGCGGTGAACGGCGGCGGCTGGACCTCGCGCTCGCGCTGCTCGGCGATCCCGAGGTGCTGTTCCTGGACGAGCCGACGACCGGGCTGGACGCCGAGGGCCGCCGGGACACCTGGGAGCTGGTGCGGGCGCTGCGCGACGCAGGCACCACGGTGCTGCTGACCACGCACTACCTGGAGGAGGCCGAGGGCCTCGCCGACCGGCTGGCGATCCTGCACGAGGGCCGCATCGCCGTCTCCGGCACCCCGGCCGAGGTGACCGCGTCCCAGCCTGCGCGGATCTCCTTCGAGCTGCCCGACGGGTACTTCGTCGGCGACCTGCCGCCGCTGGACACGCTCGGGATCGTGGCGCACGAGACCGACGGCCGTGTCGTACGGCTGCGCACCCACGAGCTGCAACGGGCGGCCACCGCACTGCTGGTGTGGGCCGAGCGGGCCGGCGTGGAGCTGCGGCGCCTCGACATGCGGTCGGCCTCCCTGGAGGAGGCGTTCCTGGGCATCGCACGGCAGGCCTCGGCCTCCGCGCCCCGGACGGCGCGTGGAGAGGCGGTGGCGGCGTGAGCGGCGGGGCGACGGAGGGCGCGCGGGAGAACGGGGGCGGCGTGAGCGGCCGTACGGCGACAGGCACGCAGGGAGACGGGGGCGGCGTGAGCGGCCGTACGGCGACGAGGACGGGAACGGAGAAGGGCGGTGGCATGAGCGGCGGTACGACGACAGGCACACGGCGGGGCGGGACGGCGGGCACGCGGCGAGACGGGACGGGCACGCGCGGGCCCGCCACCACCCCGGCCGGCCGGATGGCCGCGCTCGCGCGGGCCGAGGTCACCCTGCTCGGGCGGAGCAAGGGCACGCTGTTCGCGGCGATGTTCGTACCGCTGATCATGCCGTTCAGCGTGCGGTCCGCGGCCGACGGCATGGACCTGGAGAAGGCCGGGCTCAGCATCGGCACCGTCGTCCTGCCCGCGGCCCTCGGCGTCTCCCTGCTGTTCGCCGTGTACACCACGCTGTCCGGTGTCTACACCGCCCGCCGCGAGGAACTCGTCCTCAAGCGACTGCGCACCGGCGAACTGCGGGACCTGGAGATCCTCTCCGGCTCGGCACTGCCGGCGGTGACGACCGGGCTGGTGCAGTCGGTCGTGCTCGCCGCCGGATGCAGCGCGCTGCTCGGCGTGGAGGCCCCCGCGGCCCTGTATTACGTGATCCCCGGATTTCTGCTGGGCGTCGTGATGTGCGTCGCGTTCGCCGCGGTCACCTCCTCCTTCAGCCGCAACACCGAGAGCGCGCAGGTCACCACCATGCCGTTCATGCTGCTGTCGCTGATGGGCTCCGGGCTCTTCATCCCGCTGGAGGTCATGCCCGACCGGCTCGCCTCCGTCTGCGAGCTGCTGCCGCTGTCGCCGGTCATGTCGCTGCTGCGGGGCGGCTGGAGCGGCAGCCTGTCGGCGGGCGAGGGCCTCACGGCCCTGGTGACCGCACTGGCCTGGACCGCGATCGCCGTGTTTGCTGTACGGCGGTGGTTCCGCTGGGAGCCACGGCGCTGAGCACGCCGACGCGACGAGCAGAGGAGGACGAGGTGTTCGGCCGGATACGGGGGTGGCAGCGGCGCCACTGGCGGGACCGCAGCAAGGCCGAACGCGTCGAGCTGCAAAGTCTGATCACCTGGTACGTCAGCAGCTGGGTGTTCTACGCCACCTGGCTGCTGATGCCCCTGGCCGGCGGTCTGCGGCACACACCGGGAGCGCTGACGCTGGGCGGGCTGCTCGCCCTGCTCGGCGCCCTCCAGTGCGTATGGGCCAACCTGCTGACCCGGCCCGCCCTCGACCACTACCTGGGGCGCCGAGCCCTGTCCGGGCGCCGGATGCTCCCGCCGTTCCTGCTGCTCGCAGCGGCGCTGGTACTGGTGCTGGTCCTCCAGGTGACCGGCAGCGCCGAGTCGTTCACCTGCCGGCTGGCGCTGGGCGCCCACGTCGTGGCGTACGGCATGACGTACGCGCCGACCGTGCCGGTGCGGGCGTTCCTGAACCGGGGCGCGCTGTTCGGCCTGGGGACCGTGGCCGTGTTCGCGCCGTTCACCGAGCATGCCGTCGAGCTGCTGCTGGTCGCGTTCCTCGTCCTCTTCGGTGTCTTCTTCTCGCTCGTCGCCGCCCGGTGCGGCGCCTGGACGCTGTCGGTGCTGTGGGAGGCGGAACGTGCCCGCGAGGTCGAGGCACGCCTCGCGGTCGCCGAGGAGCGGCTGCGGTTCGGGCGCGATCTGCACGACGTGATGGGCCGCAACCTCGCCGTCATCGCCCTGAAGAGCGAACTGGCCGTGCAGTTGGCGCGGCGCGGCCGGCCCGAGGCCGTGGAGCAGATGATCGAGGTGCAGCGGATCGCCCAGGAGTCACAGCGGGAGGTACGCGATGTCGTACGCGGATATCGGGCGGCCGACCTCGGAGTGGAACTCGCCGGTGCGCACGGCGTGTTGACGGCGGCCGGCATCGACTGCGAGGTGAGCGGGGAGACCGCCGGGCTGCCCGGCGAGGTGCAGTCCGCACTGGGCTGGGTGGTGCGCGAGGCCACGACCAATGTGCTGCGCCACGGGGACCCACGGCGGTGCACGGTGGTACTGAGGGCGATCGAGGGACGTGCGGTGCTGACGGTGGAGAACGACGGGGCCGTGCCCGGTGCGGACGGCGCCGGCTCGGGGCGGGGCTCCGGGCTCGCGGGGCTGCGGGAACGGCTCGCGGCGGTCGACGGCACGCTGACGGCCGGGCCCGTGGACGGCGGCCGGTTCCGGGTGGTCGCCCAGGTGCCGGTCGTCGGGGGGCGCGCCTCGGGCGGTGCGGGGGG
>NZ_JALLGL010000288.1 GCF_023072675.1 Streptomyces sp. XM83C | reverse complement strand
GACCGGAGGCAGGGGTCTTGTCGTCCGAGGCGGGAGCCGACGGGCCGGAGGCAGGGGGTTCCGGGCCGGCCGACAGGGGCTGCCGGTCCGGTTCAGCGGTCTTCTCGTCCGAGGCGGGAGCCGACGGGCCCGAGGCGGTGGGCCGCCCGTCCGCGGCGGGGTCGTGCTGGTCGGTCACTCCTCGACCGTATCCGCCTCGGGGTGCGCCTCCGCATCATGGTGGCCGGCGGCCACCGCCTCGCCGGCCGGCCGGCCCTCGGCGGCGCGAACGGCGTCCCGGTAGGCGCGGGCGGCGGCGCGCAGCGCGGCCTCCGGGTCGACGCCCTCCGCCTCGGCGCGCGCGGCCAGCGCCAGCAGCTCGTACCCGAGCCCCGTACCCTCGGGCAGCGGCACGTCGAGCCCGGCGATACGGGCCCGGGAGACCAGCTTGGCGGCGAGGGCCAGCGCCGGCTGGTGCAGCGGCACGCCCTCCGTGACGGACGTACGTTGCTTCTCCTGCGCCTTCACCCGCACCCACTGCGCCCTGACCTCCTCGGGAGTCGTGACGGTGGCGTCGCCGAAGACATGCGGGTGCCGGTTGACGAGCTTGGCGACGATGCCGCCCGCGACATCGTCGACGGAGAACGGCTCTTCCGGGTGCTCCTCGGCGATCCGCGCGTGGAAGACGACCTGGAGGAGCACGTCCCCCAGCTCCTCCCGCAGCTCGTCGCGGTCGCCGTCCTCGATGGCCTCGACCAGCTCGTACGCCTCCTCCATGGCGTACTTCGCCAGGCCCTCGTGGGTCTGCCGGGACGACCAGGGGCACTCGGCGCGGATCCGGTCCATGACCTGCACGAGGTCCAGCAGGCGCGCGCCGGGCAGGTCGTACGAGCCCGGCATCAGCTCCAGCGCGGGCATCGTCACGCGTCCCGACCCGGCGAGCCGGGCCAGCCCGTCGGTGAGCGCGGGCTCGCCCTCGCCGGTCGCGACGACGACCACGGTCCGCCCGCCGGCGCAGGCCTCGACGGCGTCCTCGGCACTCAGCGCGCCCTCCTCGACGGTGACGCCCGCCTCCCGCAGATACGGCACCTGCGGATGCGCCCCGTCGGCGCACAGCACCCGGTCTGCGGCGTGCAGCGCCTGCCAGGCATCCCAGGACAGCAGGCCGGGGGCGACCCGGTGGCTGGTGGTGAGCAGGACGATACGGCCGGGGTCATCGGGGCGGAGTGCGTTCACGCTCCGAACGTAACCCACGCTCCCGCGGCACGGTCAGCCGGTCAGGCCTGCTCCCCGGTCCCGGACACGTCCCGAACCCACGGAGCCTTGGCGTCCACGCGCCCCACCTTCTGCGCGTCCCAGCCGCCGTACCGCGGGTTCACCTCGACGCCCAGCTCCTTGGACGCCTTGGACAGGGCGGCCCAGAACGCCGGCTGGTCGGTCGTCGTGCCCAGCGCCCGCGCCAGCTTCTGCGCCTCGGCCTGCAACCGCAGGTTCTCCTCCAGCCGCTGCGGCGGCACGCTGTACTGCTGGAGCCACGCCGTCTCCAGCGCCTTCGCCCCGCCGACCTGCTGCTCCAGCTGGGTCCGCAGCTCCTGCACGTCACGCCGGGTCACGGTCACGCCCGCGTCCTCGGCGGCCCGGTGCAGTACGCGGTCCAGGACCATGCCGTGCAGGGTGTCCCGGGTGAGCCCGGCCGTGCCGGCGACGACACGGGCGTACTGCTCCTTGTCCGGGAGAGCCTCGCGCTGCGCCGCGCGGACCTCGTTCACCCGGCTCTCCAGCTGCGCGACGGTGATCCGCTGGTCGCCGACGACGGCCGCCGCACCGGGGTGCGCGTCATTGCCGCAGGCGGTCAAAAGGGGCGCCGCGGCGATCGCGGCGGTGAGCAGGAGCGCGGTGCGACGGCGGCGGTGCAAGGAAACCTCCCACGGAGATTGTGCGACAGTGCACAAAGTCTTGCGGTGATCGATGGTAGGCAGCGGACCGGCCGAGGCCAACCCATCGGACCAACGATTCACCACAGGTTCCGGCACCCCCACCCGCCACGGAAGGCGAGGAAGGCGAGGGGACGGACGGCCCGCCCGCCCCGCCGAGCCCCGTGGACTGCCGTACTCGGCCGTCCCCACCCCGTCCGATGATCACAGGACGTCCCTTGTCACCCCGGAATCTCCGCATTCGCCAGATGGTTTGACCGACCTTTGAGCCGGCCGAGATCACTTCGTGGCCGACCGCCGGGTACCTTCAGCACGCCCCCCACCTGGCATTTTCCGCATCGATCGCTTCGGTCGACCGTTACGCAAGGACCCAGATGCGTCTCCCGTCCCGTGCCACCCGCGCGGTGTGTGCCGTCGCGGCACTCCCCCTCGCCCTCTCGCTCGCCGCCTGCGACTCCGGCGACTCGGGCTCCTCCTCCGACTCGAAGGGTTCCGCCGGCAAGGTGTCGGCCGCGCCGAGCAAGAGCACGGACCCCAACGCCGGTGTGCTGACGGGCACGCAGCTGAAGCAGGCGCTCGCGCCGGTGGCGTTCATGCCGAAGGGTCTGGCGGCCGTGAAGGACGGCGAGGTGGACAGCGGTGACGAGTTCACCGCCCCGCCGACGAAGACCGTGGGCAAGCCGGACTGCTCGAAGTTCGGCAACACGTACTGGCTGGATGTCACCGGTCTCAGGGGCGGTGTGTCGTTCGCGCAGTCCGACTTCACGAAGAAGCCGGACGAGGTCGAGCAGATCACGCAGGAGCTGGACGGATTCCGCGGCACGACAGCGCAGACGGTCATGAAGGACATCCGGGCCGCGGTCGCCGCCTGCCCGGCGTTCACCGACACCGAGCTGCACGCCAAGGTGAAGATCGTCGGCAAGGAGACGCCGGGCCTGGGCGACGAGGCGTACACGATCACCCTCACCAGCCCGACCTGGGACAACGGCACCACGCTGATCGCCGCGCGCGTCGGCACGTCCGTGCTGACCCTGATGTCCACGGCCGGCTCCGACAACGGCGCCGCCGCCGCACAGAAGGTCGCGACGCAGGTGGTGACCTCGCTGAAGGCGCAGAAGCCGAAGGCGTGACCCGGCCGCCGGCACACGTCTGGCGCATTCCTGCCCTACGCTTCTTCCCGCGCTCCTCACTTGTCAGCCGTATCGGCGCGGGGAGCGTGGAGAAGTGGGGGGAAGTGGAGCGACATGGTCAAGCGTCTTGAGGCGGGCTGGTGGCAGCGGCTCGCGTGGGTGGCCCTCTCGTGGGTGTCCTTGGGCTTTCTGATGTGGGTGCCGTTCCTCTACATCGGGATTCGCCGCAACCGGGCCTCGGACTGGTTCGCGTTCGGCAGTTTCGTGCTGTACGAGATCGTGACCATGAGCTGGACGGAGATCCTGCCGAACCAGACCAACAGGGCGGGTCTGGGCCTGATCGTCATCCTCACGCTGATCACGGCGACGCTGATGCTGCTGTTCGGCGAGTTCGACAAGAAGACGCCCCGTCAGCCGGCGTACGCCCCCGCGCACCCGGCCCCGCACCCGAGGCCGTACGGCTACCCGTACGGCCGCTGAGGCGGGGTCAGGCCGCGCTGCCCCTCGCGGTGCCGGCCTGCACCGCACCGGCGCGAGGGCGTCCGCCGCGGCCACGTGACTTCGGCAAGGCGGACGCCGGCTCGAAGCCGGGCGGCGGATCGGATTCCCCGCCCGTCCCCCGGCCGGTGCGCCTTCCGCGCCCGGTCAGCCGCCGCACTGCTTCAGCATCGCCGACTTGTCCGCCGGGGTCACCGCGAGGTCGTACTTGAGGGCGACCTGCGCGAAACGGACGGCGTAGGCGCAGCGGATGCGGGTGTCGGGCGGCAGCCAGGACGCCGGGCCGGAGTCGCCCTTGGCGGAGTTGGCGCGGCCCTCGACCGGGAGCAGGTTCAGCGTGTCGTTGGCGAGTTGCTCACGCTTGCTCTTCGGCCAGCGCGAGGAGCCCATCTGCCAGCTGTACGACAGCGGCACCACATGGTCTATCTGCACCTCGGACGCCTTCTGCTTGCGCCACTCGATGGTCGTGCCGGTGTACGGGTCGTGCAGGGTGAGGGAGACCACCACGCAGTCCGAGCCGGAACGGAACCGGAGGTTCAGGCCGTCTCGGCGCAGCACGTCGTTGCGGGTGTCGCAGCCGTTGCGGGCGAGCGGCACCCCGTCGGCGGTGTCCATCCAGGCGTAGCCGAACTTGTCACGCTCGTAACCCGTCTTGGGGCCGCGGCCCTTCGTCGTCACCTTGCCGATGAGGGTGCGCGCGGCGGCCTTGTCGGCGTCCGTCGTCAGCGGGGCGAGGCCCGGCTCGGTGCCGTCGGGGTTCCGCAACGGGTTGGCCGAGCGTCCGTCGGAGGCGGCCGGACCGGCGCCGGTCGTGGAGCCGCCCTCGGCGGTGTTGTCGCAGCCCGTCAGGAGCAGCGCCGCCGCTGCCAGGGCGGTCAGCGTCCGGTACACGCCGGCCCTGCACTGGCTCGTCGGCTGGGATTCGCCGGTGGTCCGTGCGCGTGCCGGCCCGCTCCTCAGACGCTCCACGGTGCGCCCCTCCCCCTCGCTTGCCCCGATCCGCCCGTCGCGGGCGAGTCTTCCCTGGTGACGGCCCGGTACACCGTAGCGGGCCGTCACCGGGGGCGGGACGGAGGGGAGGGGAGGCGCGCAGGGCGCGTGCCCCGGCGCTCGCTACGAGTCGAGCACCGAGGTCAGGAACTCGCCGACCCAGCCGAGCAGTTCACGTCCGACCAGCGGCTTGCCGCCGACCTTCGCGGTCTTCGGGCGGGGCACCAGCACCTGATGGACGGCCGGCTTGATCACGCTGCCCGGGTACAGGCGCTTGAGCCGCAGCTCCTGCGATTCGCGCAACTCCACCGGCGCGAAGCGGATGTTGTTGCCCTGGAGCACGATCTCGCCGACCCCGCACGCCCGCGCCAGCATCCGCAGGCCCGCCACCAGCAGCAGGTTCTCCACCGGCTCGGGCAGCTTGCCGTAGCGGTCGGTGAGTTCCTCGCGGACCGCCTTGATGTCCTCCTCGCTGTTGGCGGACGCGATCGACCGGTACGCCTGAAGGCGCAGCCGCTCGCCGGGCGCGTAGTCGTGCGGGACGTGCGCGTCGACCGGCAGCTCGATCTTCACCTCCAGCGGCGGCTCCTCCACGACCTCACCGGTCTCCAGCTGACGCCGGTAGTCCGCGACGGCCTCGCCGACCATCCGTACGTACAGGTCGAAACCGACACCGGCGATGTGCCCGGACTGCTCGCCGCCCAGCAGGTTGCCGGCGCCTCGGATCTCCAGGTCCTTCATCGCCACGTACATGCCCGCGCCCATCTCGGTGTGCTGGGCGATGGTGGCGAGCCGCTCGTGCGCTGTCTCCGTCAGCGGCTTCTCCGGCGGGTACAGGAAGTACGCGTACCCCCGCTCCCGGCCTCGGCCGACCCGGCCGCGCAGCTGGTGCAGCTGGGACAGGCCGAAGGTGTCGCCGCGCTCCACGATGAGGGTGTTGGCGTTGGAGATGTCGATGCCGGACTCGACGATCGTCGTCGACACCAGCACATCGAACTTCTTCTCCCAGAAGTCCACCACGACCTGCTCCAGCGCGGCCTCGGACATCTGTCCGTGCGCGGTCGCGATCCGCGCCTCCGGCACGATGTCCCGCAGCCGGGCCGCCGCCCGGTCGATGGACTCCACCCGGTTGTGGATGTAGAAGACCTGCCCCTCGCGCAGCAGTTCACGGCGGATCGCGGCGCCGATCTGCTTCTCCTCGTACGGCCCGACGAAGGTGAGCACCGGGTGCCGCTCCTCCGGCGGTGTGGTGATCGTCGACATCTCGCGGATGCCGGTGACCGCCATCTCCAGAGTGCGCGGGATCGGCGTCGCGGACATCGTCAGCACGTCCACGTTGGCGCGGAGCTTCTTCAGCTGCTCCTTGTGCTCGACACCGAAGCGCTGCTCCTCGTCGACGATGACCAGGCCGAGGTCCTTGAACTTGGTCTCGGAGGAGAACAGCCGGTGCGTGCCGATGACGACGTCGACGGTGCCCTCCCGCAGCCCCTCCAGGACGGCTTTGGCCTCGGTGTCGGTCTGGAACCGCGACAGCGCCTTCACGGTGACGGGGAACTGCGCGTACCGCTCGCTGAACGTGCCGAAGTGCTGCTGCACCAGCAGCGTCGTCGGCACCAGCACCGCGACCTGCTTGCCGTCCTGGACGGCCTTGAACGCGGCCCGCACCGCGATCTCCGTCTTGCCGTAGCCGACGTCGCCGCAGATCAGCCGGTCCATCGGGACCGACTTCTCCATGTCCTCCTTGACCTCGGCGATCGTGGTCAGCTGGTCGGGGGTCTCCGCGTACGGGAACGCGTCCTCCAGCTCCCGCTGCCACGGCGTGTCCGGGGCGAAGGCGTGGCCGGGTGCGGCCATGCGCGCGCTGTACAGCTTGATCAGGTCGGCGGCGATCTCCTTGACGGCCTTTTTCGCGCGGGCCTTCGTCTTCGTCCAGTCGGCGCCGCCCAGCCGGTGCAGGGTGGGCGCCTCACCGCCGACGTATTTGGTGATCTGCTCCAGCTGGTCGGTGGGGATGTACAGCCGGTCGCCGGGCTGGCCGCGCTTGGCGGGCGCGTACTCGACGACGAGGTATTCGCGGGTGGCGCCCTGCACGGTGCGCTGCACCATCTCGATGTAGCGGCCGACGCCGTGCTGCTCGTGGACGATGTAGTCGCCCGCCTCCAGGGTGAGCGGGTCGATCGTCTTGCGGCGCCGCGCCGGCATGCGGGCGCCGTCGCGGCCGGACGCCTTCTGCCCGGTGAGGTCGGTCTCGGTGAGCACGGCGAGCTTCAGCGCCGGGTCGACGAAGCCGTGGTCGACGCTGCCGCAGGAGACGTGCACCACGGACGGGGTCAGCTCGTCCAGGTCGTTGTCGAGGCGGGCGGCGATGCCCTCACCGCCGAGGACCTCCACGGTGCGGGAGGCCGGGCCGTGGCCCTCCGTGACGTACACCGTGCGCCAGCCGTCTGCGATCCAACCCTTGGTGTCGGCGAGGGCGCGGGCGGTGTCGCCGCGGTAGGTCTCGGGGGCGCGCATGCCCAGTTCGAGGCTGTCGGCCTCCTCCAGTGCGCCGGCCGCGAACGGCGACACCGACCACCACATCATGCCCAGCTCGCGCGCCCGGTCACGGACGTCGGCCAGCGACCACAGGGAGGCGGCGCCGACGTCGATGGGGGCCTCGCCGCCGCCCGCGGTGGCCGCCCAGGACGCCTGGAGGAACTCCTGGCTGGTGGCGACCAGATCGGCGGCGCGCGTACGCACCCGCTCCGGGTCGCACACCACGGCCATGGCGCCCGCCGGCAGCACGTCCAGCAGCAGCTCCATGTCGTCGACGAGGACCGGCGCGAGGGACTCCATGCCCTCCACGGCGATGCCCTCGGCGATCTTCCCGAGGAGTTCGCCCAGCTCGGGATGGTCCTCGGCGAGGGCACGCGCACGCTGCCGCACCTCGTCGGTGAGGAGCAGCTCACGGCAGGGCGGCGCCCACAGGCCGTGCTCGGCGATCTCCAGGGAGCGCTGGTCGGCGACCTTGAAGTAGCGGATCTCCTCGACGTCGTCGCCCCAGAACTCGATGCGCAGGGGGTGTTCCTCGGTGGGCGGGAACACGTCGAGGATGCCGCCGCGCACGGCGAACTCGCCGCGTTTCTCCACCAGTTCCACGCGCGCGTACGCCGCCGCGGCGAGCGCTTCGACGACGTCGTCCAGGTCGGCGCTCTGCCCGCTGCTCAGGGAGACCGGTTCCAGGTCGCCGAGGCCTTTGACCTGCGGTTGCAGCACCGAGCGCACGGGTGCGACCACGACGGAGACGGGGCCGGTGTCGGGGTC
>NZ_JALLGL010000287.1 GCF_023072675.1 Streptomyces sp. XM83C | reverse complement strand
GCCCCCGTCGCCCCCCGTCCGCGCTTCGGGCCCGAGCCCGAGGGTCGGCGCATCTCGTACGCCCGTGCCTTCGTCCGTCTGCTCCCCGGGATGCTGCTCGCCGTCGGCGCCGGCTACGACTACCTCACCCCCTCGGCGTTCACCGGCGCCCCCTTCTTCACCGCCGCGCCCCTGGTCGCCGCGCCGCTCTACTCCCGTCGGGGCACGATCCTCACCGGCCTCGCGGCCGTCGTGGTCCTCTTCGTCGTCCACGCGGTGCTCGGCGTCCTCGGCAGCGCTGACGGCATCACGGAGATGCTCACCGTGGTGACCGTGTCCGTGCTCGCCGTCCTCATCAACGCCCTCGTACGGCGCAGCAGCGAGCAGCTCGCCTCCGCCCGCCAGATCGCCGAGGCCGCACAGCGCGCCGTCCTGCCGGAGCCCGCCGAACGCATCGGCGGTTTCCAGATCGCGGCACGCTACGAGGCCGCGCAGGCGGGCGCGTCCATCGGCGGCGACCTGTACGCGGTGCAGGACAGCCCGCACGGCGTCCGGCTCGTCGTCGGCGATGTCCGCGGCAAGGGCATGGGCGCGGTCGCCGCCGTCGCGGTGGTGATCGGCGCCTTCCGGGAGGCCGCCGAGCAGGAGACCACGCTGGAGGCCGTGGCCCAGCGGCTGGAGCGGGCGCTGGCCCGCGAACGCACCCGGCGCGACGGCGTCGAGGTGTCCGAGGGCTTCACCACCGCTGTACTCGCCGAACTGCCGCACGGCGACGGCACCGTACGCGTCCTCAACCGCGGCCATCCGCCGCCCCTGCTGCTGTACGCCGACGGCACGGTACGGACCCTGCTGTCCGACCGGCCCGCGCTGCCGCTCGGCATGGCCGACCTCGGTTCCTGGCCCGACCATGCCGACGAGACGGGCTTTCCCGGCGGCGCCACCCTGCTGCTGTACACCGACGGCGTCACCGAGACCCGCGATCCGCAGGGCCGCTTCTTCGATCTGGAGGAGCGGCTGGAGGGCCGGGTCTTCCGCGATCCGGCCGCTCTGCTCACCGCCGTCTCCAAGGACGTACGCCGGCATTCGGGCGGGCACCTCACCGACGACATGGCTCTGCTCGCCGTACGACACCCCTGAACTCGCCCACACATCACTGTGCGTGCACAGGCGACCGCCCTGCGCATAACAACTGACGAACCGTCAGGTGGTGAGAGCAGCCTGAGGGCAGGTCAACTCGCCCGATTTACGGCGGTCGTGGCGTGTAAGTCCTGGCCGGAAATCTTAAAGATCAAGCCGAACGGCTTGGAATCCCGCCTCCGGGTCTATTAACGTTCGATAACGCAGCGCGGTCGTCCCAGCCGTCACAAGAGGCGGCTCCGTGCTCACGCGCCGAATCCCACAAGGAACCGGGGAACCATCGTTTCTGGGGTGAATCGCGCACAAGGTGCTGTTTCGCAACGGCGCCCTACGCGCGTAGGAGACCTTCCTGCTCCGAACCCGTCAGCTAACCCGGTAGGCGATACGGAAGGAAAGGAGTACGCCCGCGTGGCGTCCAACCGGCCTGCCCCCGCAGCCCCGTTCGTGCCGAGCCAGGAAAGCCCCGAGCCCTTCGCCTACGGCAGCATCCGCACCGACGAGGGCCCTTGGGAGGAATGGAACCCCACCGAGGAGTCCATCCGCCCCGTCCGCGGCCGGCACCGCGTCGCCAAGCAGCGCGGCGGACTCGCCCGCAGCTCCACCGTCCTCGGCGTCGGCGTCATCGCCGCCGTCGGAGCGGGCGGCATGGCCAGCGCGGCACCCGGCAAGGCGCCCGTCTCCATCTCCCTGCCCGACCTGCCCAACGTCGGCTCCCTGATCTCCGACGACGAGCCCGCCGAGCCCGAGGCCACCCCGCTCAGCGACATCGGCGGCAGCGCCCTCGCCGCCACCGCCGGCGAGGCGAGCGGCACCGCCACCGCTGCCACCGCCGCGGACGCCGGTGAGGCGCTGCGCACCCGGATCATGGCCCAGGCCGAGCAGCAGCAGGTCCAGGTCGACACCAAGGCGCAGGCCGCCACCGAGGCCGCCCTCGCCAAGGAGGCCCAGCAGGCCGCTGCCGCCGCCGAGAAGAAGGCCGCCGAGGAGGCCGCCGCCGCGAAGAAGGAGGCGGAGGAGGAGGCCGCGAAGAAGGCCGAGGAAGAGCGGCTCGCCGAACTGGCCCGCCAGTACTCGCTGCCGACCTCCTCCTACACCCTCACCTCCACCTTCGGGCAGGCCGGCTCCATGTGGTCCTCCGGCCACCACACCGGCCTCGACTTCGCCGCCCCCACCGGCACGCTCCTCAAGGCCGTCCACACCGGCACCATCACCGAGGCGGGCTGGGCCGGCTCCTACGGTTACCGCACCATCCTCACCCTCGACGACGGCACCGAGATCTGGTACTGCCACCAGTCGTCGATCAGCGTCAGCGTCGGCCAGAAGGTCAACACCGGCGACGTCATCGGCCGCGTGGGCGCCACCGGCAACGTCACCGGCCCGCATCTGCACCTCGAGGTCCACCCCGGCGGCGACGCCACCGGCATCGACCCCGCGGCCTGGCTGCGCAGCAAGGGCCTCAATCCCTGAGCCGGCAAGGGCCTCAACTCCTGGGCCGACGGGGCCTCAATCCCTGGGCCGGCAGGGTTTCAACCCCTGAGCCTGACCCTGACCCGCCAGGCACCCGCTCTCACCCGACCGCAGGGCGGGGCGGCTGCGCGCCACCACCGAGGACAGCACCGCGAACCCCGGCGGTCCTGACGACACCCCCCCGACGTCAGGACTGCCGGTTCCTTCGTGTTCGCGTGCCCACGATCAGTTCACCGGGGTACGCGGAATAGCCGCCCACCGCACGAGTGTTGACGCAGGCCATGACTTCTCTGCGCAAGCTCGGCTCCTCCGACCTGGAGGTCTTCCCGCTCGCCCTCGGCGGCAACGTCTTCGGCTGGACGGCCGACGAGGCGGCCTCCTTCGCCGTCCTCGACGCCTACACCGCCGCCGGCGGCAACTTCATCGACACCGCCGACTCCTACTCGGCCTGGGCCGACGGCAACAGCGGCGGCGAGTCCGAGACCATCATCGGCAAGTGGCTCAAGGCCCGCGGCAACCGCTCCGACGTCGTCATCGCGACCAAGATCAGCCAGCACCCCGACTACCAGGGCCTGACCGCCGCCAACATCAAGGCCGCCGCCGACGCCTCCCTGCGCAGGCTCGGCACCGACCACATCGACCTGTACTACACCCACTTCGACAAGCCCGAGGTGCCGGTCGAGGAGATCATCGGCGCGCTCGACGAACTGGTGAAGGCCGGCAAGGTCCGCCACATCGCCGCCTCCAACATCACCCCCGAACGCCTCCAGGCCTCCCTCGACTTCTCCGACCGCGAGGGCCTCGCCCGGTACGTCGCGATCCAGCCGCACTACAACCTCGTCTCCCGCGACACCTACGAGGGCGCCCTGCAGAACCTCGCCGACCGGGAGGGCCTGTCCGCCGTCCCCTACTACGCGCTCGCCGCCGGGTTCCTCACCGGCAAGTACCGCACCGGCACCACCGTCGACAGCCCGCGCGCCGCAGGCGCCGGCAAGCATCTCGGCACCGAGCGCGGGCGGAAGGTCCTCGCCGCCCTCGACGACATCGCCGGCGTCCACCGCGTGCCGGTCGCCACCGTCGCCCTCGCCTGGCTCGCCGCCCAGCCCACCGTCGCCGCGCCCATCGCCTCCGCCCGCACGGCCGAGCAGCTGCCGGCCCTGCTGGGGGTGGCGGACCTGACCCTCACGGACGCGGAGGTGGAACGGCTCACGGAGGCGTCGGCGTAACCGCCGTACACCGGGAGACGCCCGCGTCACCGCCGTACCGCCCAGGGAATCGTCGCCCTGCGTCCGATACAGCGCCCTGTGATCGATACGGCGCCCTATGTCCGGTACGGGTTGTACACCGGGTGGTACGGCATCCCCGGGCCCGGCCCCGGCCCCATCGGCGGCCGGCCCGGAGGTCCCGGCATCACCCCGGGCCCCGCGGGCGGCATCCCCGGCATCCCGCCGGGCCCCGCCATCGCACCCGGCCATGGCATCGGGCCGTACCCGTACGGCAGCGCCGGCCACACCGGTGCCGTGGCCCGGGCCGCGTACTCCAGCGCCGGGCGGGCCGCCTCGCGCCGCGCCCGCAGCTCGTACAGCAGCTCCCGCTCCCGTACGACGAAGTCGGCGCCCGCCCGCCCGCGCCGCCCCCGGTGCCTGAGGAACGCCAGGGACGTCGCGAACGCCTCGTACTGCGCCACGGTCCGCTCCGCCGGCCTGCCCAGATGGCGGCGCGCGTACTGGCGGGCCAGCCGACGGGCCCGCATCGAGCCCAGTGCGTGCGGCTCACCCGGTGCCAGCCAGCCCGCCACCACATACGCGGGCAGCTCCTCGCGGACCGTGCGCAGCTCACGCTGGCGCGTCCAGATCACCAGCCACGTCAGCAGCCCGAACGCGGGCACCATGATCGACCCGTACACGCCGAAGAAGCCGAGCGGGCCGAACGTCGCCGAGCCGTTCCACAGGGCGTGCATGCCCATCGCCAGCAGCAGCCCGGACAGCGGCAGCAGCACGCGCCGCGCCCGCTGGCGATCGCCGGACAGCGCGGCCAGGCCGAAACCGATCCCGGTCAGCACCGTGAACAAGGGGTGCGCGAACGGCGACATGACGATCCGCACGAAGAACGTCGCGGCGGTGACGGACGCGATACCGCTGTAGCCCGTGACCTGGTCGGTGCCGAACGCGTTGCCCAGGTAGAGGATGTTCTCGGTGAACGCGAAGCCGGTCGCGGTCACCCCGGCTATCACCACACCGTCGACGAGCCCGGTGAAGTCCCGTCTACGGAAGAGGAACACCAGCCAGACGGCCGCCGCCTTCGCGGACTCCTCCACGATCGGCGCGACGACCGTCGCCCCCAGAGTGTCCGCACCGGCCGGATCGGCGGTGGACGTCGCTATCCACCGCGTCGCGAAACTGTTCGCGACGATCGCTATCAGCGCCGCCGCACACGCCCCCCACGCGAACGCGAACACCAGATTCCGCCATGGTCCCGGCTCCACCCGGTCCAGCCAGCGGAACGCCGCGACGAGCAGCGGCACCGGCAGCACCGCGAGACCCAGCCCGACCAGGAACCCCTCCGTGCCGGTCTGCTTGCGCACCAGCGCCAGGATGACCAGCCCGGACAGCGCCAGCAGCGTGATCAGCGCGCCGTACCGCACCCATCTGCGCTGCCACCAGTGGGCGTGCCGCAACGCCCCGCCGGCAGGCCCGGCGCCCTCACCGGGATGCGGCGGGTACGGCGGATACGGCGGTGATGTCGGCTGCGGGAGATGGCTGGCCACGGCATCGACCCTAACGAGACGGGAACGCCGCCCGCGACGGCGTAGCGCGCCGCCGGGTCCGGGCGCCGGGCGTCGCAGCCCGTCGCGCGCGGGCGGTCAGGCGCTGGTGGACGAGGGTTCGTTGTGCTCTACGCGACGGAACAGCAGGTCGTTCACGACATGCCCCTTGTCCAGCCCCTGCCCCTCGAAACGGGTCAGCGGCCGGAACCCGGGACGCGGCGCGAAGCCCCCGTCGGGCTGGGTGTTCTCGAAATCCGGGTGTGCGGTGAGCACCTCTAGCATCTGCTCGGCGTACGGCTCCCAGTCGGTGGCGCAGTGCACCAGCGCGCCCGGCCGCAGCCGGGACGCGGCGAGCGTGAGGAACTCCGGCTGGATCAGCCGCCGCTTGTGGTGCCGCTTCTTCGGCCACGGGTCCGGGAAGAACACCCGCAGCCCGTCCAGGGAGTCCGGGGTGAGCATCTCGCGGAGCAGGATGATCGCGTCGCCGTTGCCGACCCGGATGTTCGTCATGCCGCCGCGGTCGGCGAGGTTCAGCAGATTGCCCTGGCCGGGGGTGTGCACATCCACGGCGAGGATGTTCGTGTCCGGGTCCGCCGCCGCCATCTGCGCGGTGGCCTCGCCCATGCCGAAGCCGATCTCCAGCACCACCGGGTTGTCGTTGCCGAACAGCTCCGGCAGTACCAGCGTGCGCCGCCCGTCGATGTCGAAGCCCCACTTCGGCCACAGCCGCTGAAGCGCGTCCGCCTGCCCGGCCGTCACCCGGCTGCGGCGCGGCTGGAAACTGCGGATGCGCCGCTCGAAGTGCGACCCGGCCGGATCGGCCTTCGGCCCGTCCGGGAAGCGCGGCTCCCCCTTGGCCCGGGTGTGCCGCACGGACACACCGGGGTGATGGGAGGACCACTCACCGCCGGTGGCGGGCTTGGGGGCATCGGGGGTGCTCAGGGAATCAGACACAGTGGGATCGATTTTACGGCGTACGTCCGCTGTGCGAACACGTCCGCCGGCGGGCGCCGCGACCTGCCGGGCGCCGGGAGGGACGGCTCCCGCCGTGCCTCGCCGCGTGCGGGCGGGGGCCGCTGTCCCGGCGTCCTGGCGCGTGCGGGCCGTGAGGCCCGCCCCCGCGCCCCACCGGTCACCGGCCGTCGCCCCGCCGCTCACGCCGCTCACGCCGCTGCTCATCCCGCCCCCAGCGCCGCGAGTGCTCTGCGCGCCACCTCGCGGCCGATCGGCAGGGACGCCGTCGCCGCCGGGGACGGGGCGTTCAGCACATGCACCGTACGAGGCCCCTCCTTGATCAGGAAGTCGTCGACCAGCGTCCCGTCCCTCAGCACCGCCTGCGCCCGCACTCCCGCCGGGGTCGGCACCAGGTCCGTCTCCCGCACCGCCGGCAGCAGCCGGCGCACCGCCTCGGTGAACGCCGCCTTGGACAGCGACCGGCGCAGCTCCCCGGCGCCGTACCGCCAGTGCCGGCGCGCGATGCGCCACGAACCCGGCCAGGTCAGCGTCGCCAGCGTCTCCCGAGGGCGTACGACCCCCCAGCCGTACCCCTCGCGGGCCAGCGCCGGCACCGCGTTCGGGCCGATGTGCACGCCGCCGTCGATGCCCCGCGTCAGATGCACCCCGAGGAACGGGAACGCCGGGTCCGGCACCGGATACACCAGTCCCCTCACCAGCTCGGGCCGGGCCAGCTCGTAGTACTCCCCGCGGAACGGCACGATCCGCACCTCGGGCTCGTCCCCGGCCAGCCTGGCGATCTCGTCGCAGTACAGCCCGGCGCAGTTCACCAGGACCCGCCCGCGCACGATGTCCCCGTCCGCCAGCAGCACGGCCACGCCCCGCTCCGGCCGCCGGTCGATCCGCACGACCCGCGCGCCGTAGCGGATGTCCGCGCCGGACGCCGCCGCGAGCTGCCGGGCCACGCCCGTGTAGTCGCACACGCCGGTCGTGCCGACGTGGATCGCGGCCAGGCCGCGCACCTCCGGCTCGTACTCGGCGATCTGCGCGGCGCCCAGCTCCCGCACCGGTATGCCGTTCTCCCGGCCGCGCTGCACCAGCGCGTGCAGGCGGGGCAGCTCGTCCCGCCCGGTGGCGACGATCAGCTTGCCGGTGACGGCGTGCGCGATGCCGTACTCCGCGCAGAACTTGACCATCTCCGCGGCGCCGCGCACCGCGTACCGCGCCTTCAGCGAGCCCGGGCGGTAGTAGATCCCGCTGTGGATGACGCCGCTGTTGCGGCCTGTCTGGTGCCGGGCCGGGCCCGGCTCCTTCTCCAGCACCAGCACGCGGGTGCCCGGCGCGGCGCGCGTGATCGCGTACGCGGTGGACAGCCCGACGATGCCACCGCCGACGACCAGCACGTCACTGTCGTACGCGCCCTGCTGCCGCACGTGCACCACCTCCCGCCTCGATAGTGCACTGCGCCACTGACATCGCCTTCAAACGCGGCGGGCGGGGCTCGGGGCGGCGGGACCGGAGCGGGCGCCGGG
>NZ_JALLGL010000286.1 GCF_023072675.1 Streptomyces sp. XM83C | reverse complement strand
GGCTGGGGCTGCGCGGGCGTACCGGCGGGCGGGAAGCCGTGACCGCCCGGCTGGCCCGGGGGCTGCGGCTGGCCCGGGACCTGTGCCTGCGCCGGGGCACCGGTCGCGGCCGGGTCGCCCTGCTGCGGCTGGGCCGGCCACTGGGCGGCCGGGGCCGGTGCGGCGGGCTGGTACGACGGCGGCAGCGGCGGCACGCCCTCCTGCGGCGCCTGCGGGGGAGTCCACGCGGGCGTGGCCTCCGGACCGGCGGCGGGCGCGGCGGGCTCGGGGGAGGCCTGCTCGGCCTCGGTGCTCTGCTCGGGGCCGGGGGTCCGAGGGGCGTCCCCGGCAGCGGTCGCGGAGTCCGGGCCGTCCGGGCCCTCGGCGGCCTGCGGGGCGTTCTCGTCGCCGGGGGTGCCGGTCTCGGCGGGCAAGGAGCCGTCGCCGCTCGTGTCGCCGGCGTCGGTCCCATCGGCGCCGGACTCGGCCGTGGCGGCGGACGACGCCGCGTCGTCGCCTGAAGCGTCCTCGGCGGCGCCGGCCTCGCCGGAGTCGGAGCCCTCGCCGGCCGCCGTACCGTCCTCGGACGCCGGGCCGCCGTCCCCGGCAGCGGCGTTCTCACCGAACGCGGAAGGGGAAGCGGAAGAGGAGCCGGAACCGGACGCAGACGCGCCGTCGGCCTCCTCGACCGACCCGGCCTCGCTCTCGCCCGGCGTGCTCGCCGCGCCGTCGGACTCCCCGCCGCCCTGCTCGCCGGCCGCCTGCTCCGCCGTACCCCCGAAGCCCTCGGAGCCCCGGGCCCCCTGCGCCTCGGGGGAACCCTCGGGACTCGGGGCACCCGCGGAACCCTCGGCCCCCTGCCCCTCGGCCTGCGCAGAGGCCGCAGCAGCAGCGCGTTCGGCGATCTCCTTCTTCAACGCCGACGCCGAGATACGCATCGTCGCCCCGCTGACCAGGTCACCGTTGCCGGACTCGCCGGCCTCGGCGACCTCGGGCGCGGGCGCCGCCGGGAACGCGGCGTTCGGCGCCGGCGCCTGGGGGAAGGCGCCCTGCGGTGGAGGCGTGGCGGCACCCGGGTGCGCGCCGTCGGGCGCGGGCGCCGCCGCACCGGGGTACGCGCCCCCCGGAGCGGCGTGACCGGTGCCCTCCGAAGGGGTGGGTGCCCACGCGGGCTGGAAGCCGCTGCCCGGCGGCAGGTCCGGTACGGCGACGGGCTGTCCCACCGGCGGGGGCGGCGACGCGGGGTTGGGCGTCGCGGGCGGCACGGGGGCCTGGGCCGCGGGCGCGGGGTTGGAGGCGTTCTGCGTGTACCAGGCGGGCGGCGCGTAGTCGATCGTGAACTCGCCCGTCATCTCGATGGCGGACTCCGCGTCGGTCTGGTCGTCGTCGGGTGTGTCCCAGCCCCCGCGGATACCGTCCCGATCGCTGTTCACAGTTCCTCCTGGTGTGGTCGAACACCCTCATGCCGTGCTGGGGGACGACCGTTCCTGTCGTACGATTCGCCGGGCTGTTCCCCCGGTGCCCTGGACCCTGTCGTCGCAGAGCGCGCACACCCCGCTCGCGAGTACTTGCGCAGTGCCCTGCCCCAGCCTAATCACGAACACCGGGGGCCCGGCAGGCCCGGCCGCCCCTTTACCGCCCGTGCGACGCGACACACCGGTCCGGAACCGGTCAGGGAGCGACAGGTCTCCACCACACGTACACCAAACCGTGACGATCGAGGCCTCAACTGGTGTGCCCAGGTGGGCATGAGCGAGTCATAGCGCTCAAAAACGGACAGAGGTGGGCGAGTTGGGGTCGGCTCAGCCCCATCGGGGGCATGCCCGGCACCTTCACCGGACCATGTCCGGAGCTTCCGCCAGGGCCATGTCCGTCGCCTGCACCGGGGCCACGTCCCGCCCGTCCGGGCGCGTTCGGCCCGACCCGCTCAGTCCATCCGCCGGGCCACGCCCAGCAGACCGACCTCGGAGTCCGTGGCCTGCGTCATCACGTACTGCCGGTCCCGGTCCGTGCACCACAGCGTCACGCCGTCCTGCAACGACGGCAGCGAGTCGATCTCCGGCCGGGGCAGCCCCAGCACCCGCCCTATCTCCGCCGCCTCGTCCGGCGACACCCGCTGCACGCCCACCAGCCGGGCCTGCCGCATCAACCGCGGCGCCACCGGGCTGAGATACGGCAGCAGCGTCAGCACCGACTGCCACGGCGCCGACACCACACGCCCGCGCGGCGGACGCATACCGCAGTCCCGCACCACGAGCACCGGCGTACCCGCCGAGGCGCCCTGCGGCGGCACCCGGCCCACGTCGTACACCGCGAGGCCGTTCTGCCCGCCGCCCATCGCGTGCACCATCGGCATCCAGGCCTGCGCACGGCCCGTCTCCACCGCGACCCGCGCACCGGTCGCCGCCGCGCGCAGCGCGAGGACCTGCGCCGTCCACAGGCCGCCGATGAGCACCATGTCGTACGGCGTGGGCCGGTTGACGCCGAGGACGGCCGGCTGCCCCTCGGTGTTCACACCGACCACCACACCGTCGTCACCGATGGGCAGGGTCAGGGTGTCCGCCTGCTCCACGGTGAGCGTGTGCCGCGGGTGCCTCGGGCCCAGCAGCCCGAAACCGGTCCGCAGCCGCTCCCCGAGGCCCGGTCCGGACGCGGCACCGGTGTCCGTCGTCATGGCCATCAGCGGGCACCTCCGAGCGGCAGGGTGGCGAGGACGCCGGGCAGCTGTTCACGGTCCAGACGGGCCAGGCCGGTCTTCGCGGCCCGCGCCGTGCGCTCCAACTCCCGGCGGGCATCGGTCAGTTCCTGGTTGCTGCGGCCCGTGATCCGCAGATGCCCGGTGACGGAGACGTCCTGCCGACCGCCCTCGGTCAGCGTCAGACTGAACGTCGTCGCCAGCGCGGGCACCGACGTCAGCTGGGCCACGAGCTGCGCGAGCGAGGTGCCGTCACCGCCCAGCTGGGGCCAGCGGCGGATCCAGTACGTGGTGTGCCGGCGGTTGTCGCACCGCCAGCTGCGGCTGGACTCCTCCGTCCGCCGCTGCTGCGCCTCACCCCGGCCGGCCTGCGCGGCCTGCGCCGTCACCATCGGGTTGGCGCACACGGAGGTGGCGATGGCGGCCGTCAGCTCCTCCTCGTTGAGGATGTTCGCGCGGAACCCTGCGCCGGTGAGCCGGCTCGCCAGATGCTCCGCGGCCCGCGCCAGGCACTTCTGCGCGCCGACCAGGCCGCCGCCGCGCGCGGCGACCGCCTCCGGGCACAGCTCCGGGTCCAGCTTCAGCGCGATCCATATGATGCGCACCGCCGGGGAGCCCGTCTGGGCCTGCAACGGCGCGTAGTTGCTCACCACGACCGACTGCTGCGGCAGATGCAGCGCGGGCGCCGGCTGGGTGTGCACGACGATCTGCGCGGACTCCAGGCGTATGCCGTCGACCTCCAGCACGTCCCGCACCAGCGCCACCGGCAGCGGTCTGCGGCCCCGCTCGGCGCGCAGCGCGCCCGCGTCGGACTCCACCTGGAGCACGGCCGTCAGGAAACCCCCGTCGCCGACCATGCCGACGGGACGCTGGTCGCGGTCGTCGCCGCGGCTGTAACTGTAGGTGCGCAGCGTCGGGTCGCATTCCACGGCCGGCACGAGCCCCGAGTCGGTGCCCGGCGGCACCGCCGTCGCCGCCGCCCGGCGGGTGCGCGCCCGCAGCGCCAGCAGCGTGCCCAGCCACTCCGGCAGGGAGCGGCCCCGGCGGCGTACGACCGCGAGGACGAGGAGCATCGCGGCCACGACCGCGGCCGGGATCATCACGTACATCCCGGCGATCCAGCCGCACACCAGCAGCGCGGCGGCCACCTCCAGCAGCACCAGGCGCTGCACGGCGAAGGAACCGCCGCGGCCGGAACGGGACTTCAGATGCGGGGTGACGGGGCCCCGGTGCGGGCCGGGCGCGGCCGGCCGGGGGGTGCCCTGCGGGGCGGGAGCGGTCGCGTCGCGGCCCCTCGACCGGCGTGGGCCGGCCGACCGTGAGCCCGATTGCGATCGCGACCGGGTTCGCGTCGCGGAAGCCATCACCGAAAAAACCCCCGAACTCTCCCGAAAACCCTTGGCGCTCCTGCCCGTCACGCCCCGAGCACCCTACCCGTGCCATCGGCACGGCCACGCAACAGGCATAGTAGGGGGCGGCTCTGACAGCCGAGGCGTCAGAGGCGATCGAGGACGGGGACGGATCTTCACAGGTCCCCCACGGCTCCGCAACGGGGAGAGAGCGGACACAGATGGCATCACGGCGCGACGAACTGAACGCCTACACCTTCGCGAAGCGCCGCACGCTCGCGTCATTCCTCCAGCCCTCGCCGTCCGGTTCCGAGGAGGGCGCGCCCAAGCCCCTGTCGGCGCTGGTGCCCGGCCTGGTCGTGGGCGTGGTGATCCTCGCCGTGTTCGGGGCGATCGGCATGTTCAGCCCGACCGCGCCGAAGGGCTGGGACGCCCCCGGTGAGCACGTCATCGTCGCGAGCAAGTCCACCACCCGCTACGTCGTGCTGAAGACCGGCAAGCAGACGCAGCTGCACCCCGTCCTCAACATGGCCTCCGCCAGACTGCTGCTGGACCCCGACAAGAACAGCGTGATCACCGTCGACGAGAAGGTCCTCGACAGCGGCAAGCCCCCGCACGGCGCCACCATCGGCATCCCGTACGCCCCCGACCGGCTGCCCTCCGGCTCCGAGGCCGGCTCCGCCAAGCGCTGGGCGGTGTGCGAACGCCCCGGTGAGGGCGGGCGCGCCATCCAGAAGGCGGCGTTCGTCTTCGCGGAGAAGGAGTGGTCGAAGACGGAGGGCGGCAGCAAGCTCCGTGGCGGCGACCTGATGTACGTCGTCGCACCCGACGGGAAGACCCGCTACGTCGTCGACGCCGAGGGCACCAAGTACAAGCTCGCCGACCCCGAGGACAAGGAACTGCTGAAAGCCCTCGACACGCAGGGCCGCGCCCCGCAGCGGGTCTCCTCCGAGTGGCTGGACACCCTGCACAACGGCGACCCGATCGCCATCCCCACCGTGAACGGCGTCCCCGGCCAGAAGGCGAACGCCTCCACCGCCCTCGGCGAGTACGACAAGGTCGGCGAGATCATCAAGGCGTACGACGGCCAGGTCATGCAGTACTACGTGGTGCTGCCCGGCAAGGTGGCCCGTATCTCCGAGTTCACCGCGACGCTGCTGCTCAACAGCGGCGACCTGGTCTCCGTCGGCCAGGCCGGCGAGGCCCAGCAGGTCAGCCCCGGCGCCGTCGTGGACAGCATCAGCTTCAACGGAGACAAGAACTGGCCGACGTACCGGCCCCGTACCGTCAACAACGGCACCAGCGCCACCTCGGGCCGTAACACCGTCTGCAATGTGCTGCGTTCCGTGAACGCCTCCGACGGCCACACCACGCTGTCCACATGGGCCGGCACCGAGTTCCCCGCCCAGCTGCCCACCGGCTCCTCCAGCGCCTATGTCACGCCCGGCTCCGGCCAGTTGTACCGCCAGTTCCAGGGCACCGAGACCAAGGCCGGCGGTGTCTTCCTGGTCACCGACACGGGCCTGCGCTACGCCCTGCAGTCCAACAGCGACAGCGCCGGCGACGACAAGGGCATCGGTACCTCCGCCGAGAAGAAGAAGCAGGAGCTGGCGGAGGCGAGGATCGCCCAGACCCGGCTCGGCTACGAGAAGGTGACGCCCGTCCCGATCCCCGCGGTGTGGTCGACGTTCCTGCCGACGGGCCCGCGCCTGTCGGAGGCGGCGGCCCGCCAGCCGCAGGGCTCGTAGGCGCACACGAGGGTCACGAGGGCCGGAGGACGACGAACTGATGCTGAAGGCAAGGATCCTGGCGACGGCGGGTGCCATGGCGGCGACCGCGCTGGTCGCGCTGCCGGCCCCCGCGTGGGCGGACGACGGCGGCCAGTGCACCTTCCCGTCGAAGCCGTACACGGGCCGCCCGTGGGCGCTGCAACGCGTCAACCTCGACGAGCTGTGGGCGCTGTCCACGGGCAAGAACGTCGAGGTGGCCGTCATCGACACCGGCGTCGACGTGAAGAACCCCCAGCTGACGAAGGCCGTCGACGTGTCCAAGGGCGAGAACCTGCTGCCCGCGAAGAACTCCAAGGGCGAGGAGATCGACCGCGGCAACAGCCAGGGCACGACCGACACCGTCGGCCACGGCACCCGCGTCGCCGGCATCATCGCGGCCCGCCCCGCCGAAGGCACCGGCTTCGTCGGTCTCGCGCCCGACGCAAGGATCATCCCGATCAAGCAGAACGACGCCGAGGGCAACGGCACCGCCGCCACCCTCGCCACGGCGATCAAGCACGCCGTCGCCAAGGGCGCCGACGTCATCAACATCTCCCAGGACACCTCCAACGCGGTACGGCCGGACTCGGTCCTGGAGCAGGCCGTGAACGAGGCCCTCGCCGCGAACGTGGTGGTCGTGGCGTCCGCGGGCAACGACGGCCTCGGCGGCAACGTGAAGGCCACCTACCCCGCCTCCTACCCGGGGGTGCTCGCGGTGGCCGCCTCCGACCGCAACAACGAACGGGCCTCGTTCTCACAAGCGGGAGAATTCGTGGGCGTGGCCGCACCCGGCGTCGACATGATCTCCACAGTTCCCGGCGGCGGCCACTGCTCCGACAACGGCACCAGCTTCTCCGCCCCGTACGTCGCCGGAGTCGCCGCCCTGCTGAAGTCCAAGTACCCGAACTGGACGGCACGGCAGATCGTCGCGCAGATCGAACAGACCGCGGAACGCTCCATCCCCGGCCACGACCGCAACGTCGGCTGGGGAGTCGTCGACCCCGTGAAGGCCCTCACCGACGTCGACCCCAAACACCCCGTCGAGTCCCCGACCCCGGACAAGGGCGTGGTCCGCGCCGCGGCCCCCGACGTCGCCCCCGTCCACTTCGGCGAGACCGCCGACGAACGCAACACCCGCCTCGCCACATACGTCGTCGTCGGCGCCCTCGTCCTCGTCGCGGGCCTCAGCGGCACAGCGGTGGCGGTACGCGACGCCCGACGCCGCAGGTCCGGCGCCGACGTTTTGTGACACTCACACCCCGGCCTTGGGGAGGGAAAGAGGGAGGAATGGCACTGACCCGCAAACGGAAGCCGGGCATGGCCGCCGTCGCCACGGCTGCCGGTCGGTGACCACGAAGCTGGACGGCGACCGCACCATCGACGCCCCGGCAGCCCGCCGCGATTCCACCCGCATCGCCACCGGTACGGCGGCGAAGGCCGCCAAGGCCTACGGCTGCCGCACCAAGCTCGGCGCCCACCCGCTCCCCTGGGTCGACCTCCCCGAGAAACAGGACGAGTATGTGCCCCTGAGTGGCGCCACCGGCACCTGTGCCGGCATCCCCGAGGGACCCGGCATCACCACAGACCGGGAAACCGCTCGCGACGCCGCCCCCATCGAACGCTGCCTCCTCGGGGGTGACGCCCGCACCGACACACCGTGGAAACCGGAGGCCCACTTCGGCGCGTACGCCGTCCAGGAACGGGCGGCTTACGAGCGATGGCCTGGCTACGGCAGCCATATACCGTCCCACGCTCCTCAGGGTGCCTTCATCGACGACGCCGGCTACTGGGCGTCCGCCGCCTGCCCGACCGGCGGCGGCGAACGCGCCCTGTTCACCGTGCGACGCACGGCACCCCGTACCGCCTCCTACCCGACAAGAGCCCAACTCGCCTACGTCAAGCAGGCATTGCGCATCTTCGCCATCCGCGTGGCGCAGGCCCACGGCTGTGCCGCGCCGAAGGTGCCCTAGGTGTTCTGTCCACGGAGGTTGGTGACAGCGATCACTGACGTGTGATCTTGAAATGGGTGAGGGCCCTCTGGCTCGGTGTGGATTGCGAGATCTGCACCGGCGACCAGAAAGGCCCTCGTGCC
>NZ_JALLGL010000285.1 GCF_023072675.1 Streptomyces sp. XM83C | reverse complement strand
TGGCGATCAGCCTCGCTCACCTCGCCGGATGGAAGAACAACGCCGCCGCCCACGACCACTACCGCAACCACCCCGCCGACGCCCTACGCGAACTCGGTCTCACCGGATGAGCACGCATCACGCCTGCTCCGACCGCCTCCCGCAGGAGCTCCGTGGTGGGCGGTTCGGCGCGGGTCTCCGGGACCACGTACGCCACCAGCCGGCGGTCCCCCGGCCGGTCCTCGCGGGCGATGACGACAGCCCGGCGGACCGCGGGGTGGCGGGTCAGGGTGTGCTCGATCTCGGCGGGCTCGATCCGGTAGCCGCGCAGTTTGATCTGGTGGTCGGAGCGGCCGAGGTACTCCACCTCACCCGTGTCCGTCCAGCGGGCGAGATCCCCGCTGCGGTACATCCGGGCGCCCGCTGGCCCGAACGGGCAGGCCACGAACCGCTCCGCGGTCATGCCCGGCCTGTCGTGGTAGCCGCGGGCCAGGCCCTCGCCGGCGATCCAGAGGTCACCGGCGGCGCCGGGCGGTACCGGGCGCAGCGCCTGGTCCAGCACGAGGATCCGGGTGCCGGCGACCGGGCCGCCGACGGAGGGAGGCATGCCGCAGTGGCCGGGGAGCAGACGGGCGGCGGTGGCGTAGACGGTGGTCTCCGTCGGGCCGTAGAGGTTGGTGACCTCGGCGGCGTGCCGGCACAGGGTTTCGGCGAGCGCCAGAGGCAGGGCCTCGCCGGTGGAGATCACCCGCAGCCCGGTCAGACAGGCCGGCGCGTGGGTGACCAGGCTCTGCCAGAGCGCGGGGGTGGCCTGCATGACGGTGACGCCGGACCGTTCGACGAGGTCCAGCAGTGCCGGCGGCTGGGTGATGTCGTCCTTGCCGGCCAGTACCACCCGGCCGCCGGCGAGCAGGGGCAGGAAGAGTTCCAGCGCGGCGATGTCGAACGCGACGGTGGCGCAGGCCAGCAACCGGTCGTCCGGCGTCAGGGCGAACCGATCCTGCATGCCGGTCAGCAGGATCGCCAGCGCACCGTGCCGGACCACCACGCCCTTGGGCGTCCCCGTGGAGCCGGAGGTGTAGATGACGTAGGCGGCGTGGTCGGCGCCGACCGGAACGCGCGGGCCGTGGGCAGGGTGAGGGGACCGGTCGGACAGGTCCACCCCGGCCAGCCGCTTCTCATCGAGGACCAGAACTGGTGCGCTGTCCTCGACCACGGCCCGCACCCGGGCGGCCGGATACTCCGGGTCCACCGGCACATACGTGCCGCCGGCCTTCCACACGGCCAGCAGGGCCACCACCAGGTCGGCCGAGCGGGGCAGCAGCACCACGACCCGGGACTCCGGGCCCACGCCCTGCCCGGCCAGCCAGTGCGCCAGCCGGCCGGCCCGCTCGTCCAGCTCCCGGTAGGTCAGCCGGTGCCCGCGGAACTCGACGCAGACCGTGTCCGGCGTCTGGGCCGCCCGCGCCGCGAGCAGGTCGGGGACGGTCCGCTCGGGGGGCGGGACCGCGGTGTCGTTCCAGCCGTGCAGCACCTGTTCGCGCTCGGCGTCGGACAGCACGTCGAGCGCGCCGACGGTGGTCCGCGAATCGGCGGCGAACTGCCGCAGCACCCGCACCAGCCGGTCGGCGAGCGCCTCCACGGCGGTCCGCTCGAAGACGTTGCGGCGGTACTGGAAGGAGATCCGCAGCAGCGGGTCGGCCGCCGCGATCACGGTCAGCGGATAGTGCGGCGGGGCGTACGGACGGATACCGGTCACCACCGGTTGCGCCGACGCGCCTGCCGCCGCGTGGCCGGACCGGTCGACGGGGAACGACTCGAACACCACCAGCGTGTCGAACAGTTCGTTCAGACCGGTCGCCCGCTGGATGTCGGCGAGCCCCACATGGTGATGGTCCAGCAGTCTCGCCTGGGCGTCCTGGAGCCGGCCGAGCACCTCCGGGACCGGGTCGGCCGGCGTGCAGCGCACCCGCACCGGCACCGTGTTGATGAACAGGCCGATCGTGGTGTCCGCGCCCGGAAGCGCGGAGGGCCGGCCCGCGACCGTGGCGCCGAACAGCACCTCCTGGCCGCCGGTGAGCTGCGCCAGCACCATGGCCCACGCGCCCTGCACCAGGGTGTTGGTGGTGACGCCCCACTCCGCGGCGCGGCGTGCCAACCTGGTGGTGTCCTCGCCGGTGAGCGGGACGTCGATCTGCCCGCTGCCGCTGCCGGCCGGCCGGGGCCCGGGCGTCGTGGGCGCCAGCAGGGTCGGCTCCGCCACACCGGCGAGTTCCTCGGCCCACGCGCGGGCGGAGCGTGCCGTGTCCTGCCGTGACAGCCAGCTCAGGAAGTCCCGGTAGCCGTGCGGGCGCGCCGGTGCGGTGCCGGCGCCGCCGGCCGTGTACAGGTCCATCAGCTCGCGCTCGATGAGCGGCACGGACCAGCCGTCGAGCAGCACGTGGTGGGCGGTGAGGGCCAGTTCGGCGCGCCGGGGGCCGAGGGTGACGAGGGTCAGGCGCAGCAGCGGTGGGCTGTCCGGGCGGAAGCGGGCGTCCCGCTCCTCGGCGAGGATCTCCTCCAGCCGCGTGGCGGCGTCGGCCGTGCCGGTGAGGTCGAGGTGCCGCCAGGGCAGCGGGACGTCGTCCACGACGACCTGCACGGGCTCACCGGTGGCGCTCGGCTGGAACGCGACCCGCAGGTTCGGGTGCCGGTCGAGCAGGGCCTGGCCTGCCGCCCGCAGGCGCGCCGGGTCCACCGGGCCTTCGAGCCGGAACACGAACTGCGTCTGGTACGCCTCGGACGCGCTCTGCGCGAGCATCGTGTGGTACAGCAGCCCGTCCTGCAACGGCGTGAGCGGCCATACGTCGCCGACGCGTCCGAAGCGCCGTTGCCAGTCGTCCAGTTCTTCCTGGCCGACGGTGACCAGCGGGACGTCGGACGGGGTCAGTCCCCGCCCGCCGGACTCGACCAGGCTCCGCAGCCCGCGCAGGGCGGCGCACCAGGTGCGGGACAGGGCGCGGACCTCGTCGGCGGTCAGAACCCCGGTGGCGAAGGTGAACAGGGCCGTGAGGCGCGCGTCGTCGCCGGTGCCGGTCACCAGGGCGTTCACTTCCAGCGCGCTGGGCGTCGGCATGTCCGCGGCGGGCGCGGCGACCAGCTCGGCGCATTCGGGCGCCGGGGTCCATCCGGAGCCGCGGGTGGGGTCCTGGCCGGACGCCGGCTCCGGGCGTTCGAAGGAGAAGCGGCCCAGGAAGTTGAACCCGATGTCGTCCGCCGGATACAGGCGCAGCAGCGCCGCGGTGTCGTCGTTGACATAGCGCAGCAGGGTGTAGCCGATGCCCTGGTCGGGCAGGGCCCGCCGCTGCTGCTTCACCCGCTTCAGGGCGTCACCGGCGGCGGCTCCTCCGGTGATCGCGGCGTCGACGTCGATCCCCGAGACGTCGAGGCGTACGGGGGTGACCGTGGTGAACCAGCCGACCGTGCGGGACAGGTCCGCACCCGGCACCAGTTCCTCCTGCCGGCCGTGCCCTTCGATCCGTACGACCGTCGTGCCGTCGGTGAGACGCCGTTCCCGGGCCACCGCGAGGACGAGGGCGGTGAGCAGGACGTCGTCCGCGCCGCTGCGGTAGGCCGCGGGGACGGAGGTCAGGATCGCGTTCGTGAGGTCGGCCGGGAGCTCCACCCGGACGGTGTCGGTGGTGGAGGTGAGGTCCCGGCCGGGGTCGAGCGGCCGGGAGCCCACGGGTGCGACGGGGGCCGCGAGCAGGTCGCGCCACAACGTCACCTCCGCCACCCGTTCGGGGCGGGCCGCCTCGTCGGCGAGGGCGTGCAGCCATCGGCGCAGGGAGGTGCCCACCCACGGCAGCGCGGGGATCCGGCCTTCCTGGACCTGGTGCCAGGCCGCGGCCAGATCGGGCAGCAGCACCCGCCAGGACATGCCGTCGACGACCAGGTGGTGGGCCGCGACCAGCAGCCGCCCGGGCCCGCCCGCGGCCCCCCGGAACCAGACCAGCCGGAGCATCTGGCCGGCCCGGGCGTCTATGTGCCGCACGGCCTCGGCGGCCTCGGCGCGCAGCAGGGTTTGCCACGCCTCGCTGTCCCAGTCCCCCGGGCAGTCGGCCCGGCCGACGAGCGCGCCGGCGTCCACAGTGCCGGGTGGCCGCACCAGCAGGCCGTCGTCCGTCAGCCGTGAGCGCAGGACGTCGTGCCGGTCCAGGACGCAGCGCAGGGCCGCGGTGAGGCCGGGAAGGTCGACGGCTGCGGGCAGCTCCAGCACCAGCCACTGGGCGAGGCGGTCCAGGCCGGGGCCCCGCTCGGCGTACAGCCGGGCCATGGGGGGCAGCGGCAGCAGGCCCACGCCGCCGCCCTCGAGTTCGGCGAGGGCGGCCGGGGCGGTGTCGCGGGTCGCGGCCTGTGCGAGCGCGGCGACGGTGCGGCACTCGAACACGGTGCGCGGGCTGAACGCGAGACCGCCGGCGCGGGCGTGGGCCACCACCCGGATCGCCCGGATGCTGTCGCCGCCCAGGGCGAAGAAGTCGTCGTCCACCCCGATCTCGCTCAGTCCGAGCACCTCGGCGAACGCGGCGGCCAGGAGGCTCTCGTCACCGGTCCGGGGCGGCCGGTGGGCGCGGCCGGTGATCTCCGGCTCCGGCAGCGCGGCCCGGTCCAGCTTGCCGTTCGCGGTCACCGGCATGCGGTCCAGCGCGACGAAGACGGCGGGCACCAGGTGGGCGGGCAGCCGGGCCGCGACGAAGCCCCGCAGCTCGGCGAGGTCCAGACCGGCGTGCAGATCCCAGTCGGCGCCGGCCGGGCCGCTGCCGCCGGAGGTGGCCGGGACGACGTAGGCGACGAGCTGCGCGGCTCCGTCCGCGCCCCGGCCGGGCCGGGCGACGACGGCCGCACTGAGCACTCTGGGGTGGTCGGTCAGCGTGTCCTCGATCTCCTGGGGCTCGACCCGGAAGCCGCGGATCTTCACCTGCTGGTCGGCGCGGCCGGCGAACTCCAGGTCGCCGTCGGCGTTCCAGCGCGCCAAGTCGCCGGTCCGGTACATGCGCCGCCCGGGTTCCCCGAAGGGGCAGGCCACGAAGCGCTCCGCGGTCAGGCCCCGGCGGTCGTGGTAGCCCCGGGCGAGTCCGGCGCCCGCGATGTAGAGGTCACCGAAGACGCCGGGCGGCAGCGGTCGCAGGCGGCTGTCGAGGACGTAGAGCGCGGTGTTCCAGATCGGGGTGCCGATCGGTATCGTGCGCGCCCCAGGCCGGTACTGCCACGCGGTGACGTCCACGGCCGCCTCGGTCGGCCCGTACAGGTTGTGCAGCGGCACGCCGAAGCTCCGGTGGAATCGCGCGGCCAGCTCGGCTGGCAGCGCCTCTCCGCTGCACACGACGCGGCGCAGACCGGTGCACGCGGCAGCTGTCTCCTCGGTGACGAACTCGGCCAGCATCGACGGGACGAAGTGCGCCGTCGTGACACCGGCCCGCCTGATCACCTCGGCGAGGTAGTCCGGGTCCCGGTGCCCCTCCGGCCGGGCGACCACCAGGGTGGCGCCGGTGATCAGCGGCCAGAAGAACTCCCAGACGGACACGTCGAACGAGGCGGACGTCTTCTGCAGGACCCGGTCGGTGCCGTCGAGCCGGAAGCGGTCCTGCATCCAGAGCAGCCGGTTGACGATCGCGGCGTGCGTGACGACGACGCCCTTGGGCCGCCCGGTCGATCCCGACGTGTAGATCATGTAGGCGGGATGGTCGACACCGTGCGGGGCGGAGCTGACGGGCCCTTCGGTGAGCGGGGCGTCGTCGACCATGACCACGGGGACATCCGTCCGGGGCAGCCGGTCCGCGGTGTCCTTGACCGTCAGCAGCAGCGCGGGCTTGGCGTCGGCGAGCATGAACTCCACCCGCGCGGCCGGGTAGTCCGGATCGACGGGGACGTAGGCGGCGCCCGCCCTGAGGACCGCGACCAGCGCGACGACCAGTTCCGGGGAACGGGGCACCGCGACCGCGACGAACCGCTCGGGCCCGGCGCCGCGCTCGCTCAGCAGGCGGGCGAGCCGGCCGGACTTCTCGGCCAGTTCCCGGTAGGTCGTCCGGGAATCCTCGAAGGTCAGCGCGACGGCGTCCGGGGTGGCGCGGGTCTGCCGGTCCAGCAGTTCGGTCAGGGTCGCCGGCGGCAGGGGCACCGTGAGTCCGGCGTACTCGGTGAGCAGCGCGCGGCGTTCGGAGGGGTGCAGCGCGGTGACCGTCCCGACCGGGGCGTGCGGGTCGGCCAGGGCCGTCCGCAGGAACGTCACGAACCGCTCGGCGAGCCCGGCGATGTCCTGGTCGTCGTACTCGGCCCGCGGCGCGTCGAACCGGACGTACAGGTCGCTGTCGGCCCTTCCGTCGGTGTAGACGCAGACCATCACCTCGTCGATCACGCCGAAGGTGCCACCGGCGAAGTGGGCTGAGGCGCCCGCCAGGTCGAGCGCTTCAACGGAGGGGAGCACGTTGACGACGGCCCCGAACGGGCTGCGCGCGTCGCCGGCGTGGCCGGTGGCCCGTTTGATCAGGGATATGTCGTGCCGGGCGTGCCGCAGGACACGGCGCCGCTCCCGGCCGAGCGCCTCGGCCAGTTCCACGAAGTCGGCCGCGGGGTCCACCCGCGAGCGCAGCGGCACCCGGTTGGAGAGCAGGCCAAGGGAGCGGCGCAGTGCGCCGACGCGGTGATTGACGGTGATGGTCAGCAGCGGCTCGGACAGACCGCACATATGCCCGAGAAACGCGGTGGCGGCCGAGGCGATCAGGTCGGGCACCGAGGTCCCGGCCGCGGTGGAGGTGTGTTCCCAGGCGGCGAGTTCGGCAGCCGGAACCGTCACAGTGCGGGTGGACATCCCCTGCGGTGCGGTGAGGCCGTCCCAGTACCCGGGCTCGCCGGCGGGGGCGCCGGTGCCGGGACGGACCCCGGCGGGCAGGCGGGCGGCGGGCAGGTCTCCGGCGAGGTAGTCGGGCCAGAACCGCTCGGCGTCGGCAAACCGCTTCGACGCCCGGTAGGCGGCGTCCTTCGCCGCCGCGTCCTCCGGCGGGTTGGGGGCGCCCTCCGGCAACGCGGAGCCGGCGCGCAGCGCGCGGTAGATCTCGGCGATCCGCCGGGACAGCAGGGTGAGAACGCCGAACGCGTCGGTGAGGATGTGGTGGAAGACGAGCACGAGCAGGTGATGGCCGGGGCCCAGCCGGATGGAGCCGATCCGCAGCAGCGCGTCCTCGGTCAGGTCGAAGGGCCGACGCACGAGATCGGCGACGACGGCGCGGGCCGCGTCGGCGGGGTCGGCGGCATCGCCGACGTCGAGGCGGAACGGCTCCCACGCCCCGAGGTCCCGGGCGACCGGCCGCAGTCCGTCGTCGTCGCGGCGGAAGTTCACCCTCAGCGCGTCGGCTTCCGCCACCGCCGCCCGCAGGGCCTCGGCGAGCAGGGCGGTGTCCAGGTCACCGTCGATGTCCCAGAGAGTCGCCACGTTGTTCGGTACGTCAGGGGTGAACTCCTGCGCGAGCCACATGGCTTCCTGCGCGGATGTGACGCCGGTGCAACCCATTCAATTCCCCCAGCAAAGTGGTTTTCCCGGTCAACGGCCCCTCGCCATGCCGATGCTTGTCGCGGCCCGTGTGGTGGAACAACTGCGATGAAAGATCTTGGCCAGAGATCGAAAAGGAATCGGCCAGCACCCGAAAAAACTCCGCCACCCCGCGCGGGCAGGCGCCCGCCGCAACCGCCCTCGAAGGACATCTCTCGATCGCGGACTGGGCGTTCCCACGGCCGTCCTCTGCCTGCTAGAGGTTGTCCCGTAAATGATCTGAGGCATGCAGGCTGACCTGCTCGTTTGCCTGTCATCCGGTGAGGGTGAGGTTGTGCAGGCGGGCGATGCCGAGCATGGCGTGGTGGACGCCGTCGCCTTTG
>NZ_JALLGL010000284.1 GCF_023072675.1 Streptomyces sp. XM83C | reverse complement strand
CCCCCGTACCGTCGCCCGCCGCTCCCGCGAGGCCCCCGCCGACCGCCCCACCGGCCGCTGACGTGCCCACCAGGGCCCCTCCGACCACCGGCGCGCCCGCGAGCCGCGGAGCCCCGCGGTCCGCCGTCACCGCCTCCGCCCAGTGCTCCCGGAGCAGCCCCCGCAACCGCTCCCAGCCGGGCTCCCGTACGAAGGCCCGCTCGCCCCACCGCAATGCCGGCACCGTGCGCACCAGCCCCGACGGGTCCCGTTCCAGCACGTGCACCTCGGCGATGCGGCGCCGCCCGGCGCGGTCACGTACGAGGTGCAGTACGACGGACAGGGCCGCGGCCAACTGGCTGTGCAGCGCGGCCCGGTCGAGGCCGGCCGCCGTACCGAGCGCCTCCAGACGGGCCGGAACATCACCGGCAGCGTTGGCGTGGACCGTGCCGCAGCCGCTGTGACCGGTGTTGAGGGCGGCGAGCAGATGGACGACCTCCGGGCCGCGCACCTCACCGACGACGAGCCGGTCGGGCCGCATCCGCAGCGTCTGCCGGACGAGGTCCTCCAGGGTGACGAGTCCGGCGCCCTCCTGGTTGGCGGGGCGGGTCTCCAGCCGGACGACGTGCGGGTGGTCGGGGCGCAGTTCGGCGGAGTCCTCGGCGAGGACGATCCGCTCCCCCGGCCCGACGAGCCCGAGCAGCGCACTGAGCAGGGTTGTTTTTCCGCTGCCCGTGCCGCCGCTGATCAGGAACGGCAGCCGTGCGTCGATCAGGGCGCGCAGCAGCCGGTCCCCGCCCGGCGGCACGGTGCCCGCCGTGATCAGCTCGCCGAGGGTGAAGGCCCGCGGCCGTACGACCCGCAGCGACAGGCAGGCGCAGCCGACGGCGACCGGAGGCAGCACGGCGTGCAGCCGGGTGCCGTCCGGGAGCCGGGCGTCCGCCCAGGGGTGGGCGTCGTCGAGCCGGCGGCCGGCGACCGCGGCGAGTCGCTGCGCGAGGCGTCGTACGGACGCCGCGTCGGGGAAGGACACCGGGGCGCGTTCCAGGCCGCCGCCCCGGTCGGTCCAGACGCGGTCGGGGGCGGTCACCAGGACGTCCGTCACCTGCGGGTCGGCGAGGAGCGGCTCCAGCGGGCCGGTGCCGACCAGTTCGGAGCGGAGCTGTTCGGCGGCGCCGAGGACTTCCCGGTCGCCGAGCACCCGTCCCTGTTCGCGCAGCGCCTGTGCGACACGGGCGGGGGTGGGTTCGGCGCCGCTCGCGGCGAGCCACTGCCGTACGCCGTCGAGGAGGTCGGGGGCGAGTCGGGTCATACGCCACCTGCCTCGACGAGCGTGCGCTCCCAGAACTCCTTGCAGAACCGGGCGAGGGGACCGCGCGGGGCCGCGCCGGGCGGCGCGGTGCCCTCGCGGGACCGTCGCAGGGCCGGTTCGACGGGCACTTCTCCGGCCAGCGGCAGTTTCAGCAGGCGGGCGACCTCGCGGCCGTCGAGTCCGGGTGCGTACGGCCCGCGGACGGCGACACGCAGATCCCGTACGACCATGCCGACGGCGGAGGCGATACGGCCGGCCGCGGCGACGGCCCGCAGCTCGCCGGGGACGACGATGAGGGCGAGGTCGAGCTGGGCGAGGGCCTCGGTGACGCCGTTGTCGACACGGCGGGGCAGGTCCACGACGACCGTGCCGCCCCGGCGCCTGGCCGCGGCGAGCACCGCCCGCACCGCCTGCGGCGGGATGTCGATGCGGTCGCCGCGGTCCCAGCTGAGGAGTCGCAGGGAGTGCAGTTCGGGCAGTGACTCCTCCAGGGCGCCGCCGCCGAGTCGGCCACGGGAGGCGGCGAACGCGGGCCAGCGCAGCCCTTCGGCGGTCTCCCCGCCGAGCAGGACATCGAGTCCGCCGCCGAGCGGGTCGGCGTCGACGAGCAGGGTGCGCAGCCCTTCCCGGGCCGAGGTGACGGCGAGCGCGCACGCGAGCGTGGAGGCTCCGACGCCGCCGCGTCCGCCGATGACGCCGACGGTGAGGGCGGGCCGCCCGACGCCTTCGGCGACGTCGGCGATGCGGTCGACGAGCCACTGTTCGCCGTCGGGGAGCATCAGGACGTGGTCGGCGCCGATCTCGACGGCCCGCCGCCACACCCCGGGGTCGTCCTGGTCGCGGCCGACCAGCACGACACCCCGGCGGCGGGCGGCTCCCCTCACCCGGCGGGCGGCGTCGTCCCCGACGAGCACCAGGGGTGCCGCCTCCCAGTTCCCCCGCTGGTCGGGCAGGGCGGGACGGACCTCCGGTGTGGCGCCGGCGGCAGCGCACAGACGCAGCAGGTCGTCGAGGAGTCCGGCGTCCTCGGTGACGATCAACGGCCGGCCGGGGCGGGCCCCGCCGGCGGGCGGCGGGTCGTGAGTGACGGTTCCGGGCACAGTTTGCTTCCCCCTTCGCTGCCTGTCGCGCAGCCTCTGCGGCCCCGCGATTCCCAAACGTGTGAAGAACCGGCAAGCGGCCTCCATATGAACGGCCGACGGAAACCGGCCATACGCGTCAGGCAATCCGATCCGGCCGGAAGTGGCCGTCGTACGGACGCGTCGGGAATCACGGTGCAGCCATCCCGGAAATCGTGTGGATCTTGGTCGATAACTGTGGACAACTCGTGCGTTGTGAATATCGGCGTCACCCTTACCGGTGACCCCTGTACTGATCCGTGTACGACTTCCGCAGCGCATCCCGGCAGCTACGCTCCGTGACGACCCGTGGGCGTGCCGAAGAGGCCGGCCCGCAGAGGCCAGCCCGGTGCGTCGACCGCGAACAAGGGGGAGGAATCCGGGAAAACCCGCCCGGACATGCGACGACCCCCGCCGGGGGGGAGAGCGGGGGTCGTCTCCACGGCCGACTCGGGGGGGGAGGAGTCGGACCGGGTTAGCACGGTCGCGAACGATCCGTGACTTCCATGGTGTACCCGAGAGGCCTCTCAAGCAAACCCACGCGCCTACCTTACGCCGAATGGGCTGCACCTATGCTCAAGGCGTGGAAAACCACTCCTTGCCTCGCACAGCAGCCTTCTTTGACCTGGACAAGACGGTCATTGCGAAGTCGAGCACGCTCACCTTCAGCAAGTCCTTCTACCAGGGCGGTCTGATCAACCGCAGAGCCGTGTTGCGTACCGCATACGCCCAGTTCGTCTTCCTCGCCGGAGGCGCCGACCACGACCAGATGGAGCGCATGCGCGAGTACCTCTCAGCGCTGTGCCGCGGCTGGAACGTGCAGCAGGTGAAGGAACTCGTCGCCGAGACCCTGCACGACCTGATCGACCCGATCATCTACGACGAGGCCGCCTCCCTCATCGAGGAGCACCACACCGCCGGACGGGACGTCGTCATCGTGTCCACGTCGGGCGCCGAGGTCGTCGAACCGATCGGCGAACTGCTCGGCGCCGACCGGGTCGTGGCGACCCGCATGGTCGTGGGCGAGGACGGCTGCTTCACCGGGGAGGTGGAGTACTACGCGTACGGCCCCACCAAAGCGGAGGCGATCAAGGAGCTGGCCGCGTCCGAGGGATACGACCTGTCCCGCTGCTACGCCTACAGCGACTCGGCGACGGACCTGCCCATGCTGGAGTCCGTCGGGCACCCGCACGCCGTGAACCCTGACCGTGCGCTGCGCCGCGAGGCCATGGCACGCGGCTGGCCGATTCTCGACTTCCACCGCCCGGTACGGCTCAAGCAGCGCATCCCCGGACTGTCGGTACCCACCCGGCCCGCGCTCGCCGTGGCGGTGGCCGTCGGCGCCGCGGCGGTGACGGCCGGCCTCGTCTGGTACGCGAGCCGACGGCGCGCCTCGGCGGCATGACCTGCACCGACGTATCACTACGACCCGGTTCGGAAAAACAGTCAGGTTCGGCTGCGGTTTGGGGGCAAAAGTAAAGAAGTGCAGGCCGGGCTTTCGTTCCCCGGAGCCCTGGAGTACAAAGGAATCAACGGCCCGCGAGACCAAGGACATCCGAGAGGATCACCTTCACCAACGCATCTGGCCCCACGGACCGAGCATGAACACCGGGCACCCACGCGACGTCGACCCGTCGATTACGGGCCAGCCGCACCAGGTGACGGGCAAAGTCCCCGACCTGATGGGCACATATCGAGGACGCTTGGTACCCCGGTGGTCATGCCAGCGGCGGTACGAGTCCTCGTACCGCCGCATCTCTGCGCCGCCCCGCCGGGGGCGTCCCTCCGTGGTCCGTGGCCCGTGGACCTGAAAATCGTCCGCGAGCCGGCCCGGGAAACCCCCGGTTCCCGACCCGGAATCCCCCTGGGCCCCTTGGGTCGTCGTCCCCGAGGTGTCCCGGATCCTCGCCCGGCCCGCCGTCAGGCCGCGCCGCGCTGGAGCGCCTCGCAGACCGCCGTCGACTCACGCGCCCCCAGCTCGACCGCCCGCCCGCAGTGCGCGATCCACGCCGCCATGCCCTCGGGCGTACCGGAGACATAGCCGTCCAGCGCCGCCCGGTACGCGGCCCGGCCCAGCTCGGCGTGGCCGACCTCGGCGGGGCAGATCGACTTGGGGTCGAGTCCGCTGCCGACCAGCACGATCCGCTCCGCGGTCCGGGCGATCAGACCGTTGTGCGAGGCGAACGGCCGCAGCGCCAGCAGTTCGCCGTGCACCACCGCGGCCGTCACCAGCGCCGGCGCGGAACTGCCCGCGATGATCAGATCGGCCAGCCCCTCCAGCCGTCCGGAGACCTCCGCGGCGCTCGGCAGCTCCAGCTCGACCAGCGGCTCGTCGACGCTCTCGCCGTCCCGGCGCGGGCGACCCACCTCGTCGCCCTGGGTCGCCGCCGCGACCAGATGCAGCCGGGCCAGCACCCTCAGCGGGGACTGACGCCAGATGGACAGCAACTGGCCCGCCTCGGCCGTCAGCCGCAGCGCCGCCCCCATCACACGCGCCTCGTCGTCACCGGAGAAGTCGGTACGCCGCCGCACCTCCTCCAGCGCCCAGTCGGCGCCGGACAGCGCCGCGGAGCCGCGCGCACCGCGCAACGCCGCCTCGGAGGTGATCTCGGTGCTGCGGCGCCGCATGATCCGGTGGCCGTAGACCCGGTCCACGGCCTTGCGTACGGACTCCACGGATTCCGGCACGCCGGGCAGCGTGCCCAGGGCCGCGAGAGGATCGGCGGTCGCGCCTGTCGTACTCATGGGTACGACAGTACGCACCCCGGGCCCGCACCCCACGAAGGAGTGGTCTTCTTCACGCCGACCCGCCACCCGGCGCGGTCACACCATTACGCTTGGTGAACATGAAAATTGCTTTCGTCGGGAAGGGCGGCAGCGGCAAGACCACCCTGTCCTCCCTCTTCATCCGTCATCTCGCCACCACCGGCGCACCGGTCGTCGCGATCGACGCGGACATCAACCAGCACCTCGGGGCCGCGCTCGGCCTGGACGAGGAGGAGGCCGCCGCGCTGCCCGCGATGGGCGAGCGGCTGCCGCTGATCAAGGACTATCTGCGCGGGTCCAATCCCCGTATCGCCTCCGCCGAGACGATGATCAAGACGACGCCGCCCGGCGAGGGCTCACGGCTGCTGCGGGTGCGGGAGAACAACCCGGTCTACGACGCCTGCGCCCGGCAGGTGGAACTCGACGGCGACGCCGTCCGTTTGATGGTCACCGGCCCCTTCACCGAAGCGGATCTGGGGGTCGCCTGCTACCACTCCAAGACGGGAGCGGTGGAGCTGTGCCTGAACCATCTGGTGGACGGGCGCGACGAGTACGTCGTGGTGGACATGACGGCGGGCTCGGACTCCTTCGCCTCCGGCATGTTCACCCGGTTCGACATCACGTTCCTCGTCGCCGAGCCGACCCGGAAGGGGGTCTCCGTCTATCGCCAGTACAAGGAGTACGCCCGCGACTTCGGCGTCCGGCTGAAGGTCGTCGGCAACAAGGTGCAGGGCCAGGACGACCTCGACTTCCTGCACGCCGAGGTCGGCGACGACCTGCTGGTGACCGTCGGACACTCGGACTGGGTGCGCGCCATGGAGAAGGGCCGTCCGCCCCGGTTCGACCTCCTGGAGGACACCAACCGCCGTGCCCTGCGGCAGCTTCAGCAGGCCGTCGACGACACGTACGAGCTGCGTGACTGGGAGCGCTACACCCGCCAGATGGTCCACTTCCACCTGAAGAACGCCCGCTCCTGGGGGAACGAGCGCACGGGGGCCGACCTGGCGGCCCAGGTCGACCCCGGTTTCGTGCTCGGTGAGAGCGTCACCGCGCCCGCGTGAGGGCGTGATCTCTCACGGCTGCTCCTCGCTCAGCCGCGGCTCGCCGGCGCCCCGGGCGCACCCTTCGGGGCCGGGGCGGGGCGGGTCGACAGGAAGGACGCCCAGCCCTCCTTCGGAGCCTGGCCGACGTCGAGGCTGCGCAGCTTGTCCAGCACCTGCGGGTCCTGGGCGTCGAGCCAGTCGGCGAGCTGACGGAACGAGACACAGCGCACGTCGGACTTGTTGCAGACGGTCTTCACGACCTCCTCGACGGCCCGCATGTAGGTGCCGCCGTTCCACGACTCGAAGTGGTTGCCGATGATCAGCGGGGCGCGGTTGCCGTTGTAGGCCCGCTCGAAGCCGCCGAGCAGGCCGTCCCGCATCTGGTCGCCCCAGTAGTCGTACTTGGCGGGGTCGCCCTGGGTCCTGGTGCCGGATTGGTTGACCATGAAGTTGTAGTCCATGGTCAACTGCTCGTAGGTGTGGCCGGGGAAGGGCACCAGCTGCATGGACAGGTCCCACAGCCCTTCCTTCTTCCGGGGCCAGACCTGGTTGTTGACGCCGCTCGAGTCGTAGCGGAAGCCCAGCTCGCGGGCGGCCTGCATGAAGTTGCGCTGTCCCTCGAGGCACGGGGTGCGGGCGCCGATCAGCTCCCTGTCGTAGTCGAAGGGCAGCGGCTTGACCTCCGTCAGGCCGGTGTTGGTTTTCCAGGTCCGCACGAACTGCTTGGCCTGGGCGATCTCGTCCTTCCACTCCTGCACCGACCACTCGCCGACACCGCCGCCCTTGCCGCAGAAGTGGCCGTTGAAGTGGGTGCCGATCTCGTTGCCCTCCAGCCAGGCCTGCCGCAGCTGTTCGACGGTGTCGGCGATGCCCTGCTCGTCGTTGAATCCGATGTCGGAGCTTCCGGGTGAGTGCTGCGGCGGCCGGTACAGGTCGCGCTTCTCCTCCGGCAGCAGATAGACGCCGCTGAGGAAGTACGTCATGGTCGCGTGGTTCTCCTTGGCGACCTCGCGGAAGTGCGAGAACAGCTTCTGGCTGTCCTCACCCGCGCCGTCCCAGGAGAACACGACGAACTGCGGCGGTTTCTGACCGGGCTTCAGCCGTTCGGGCTTGGGCAGGTTCGGCTGTGCTCCGGTGAACGCGGTCGATCCGTCGCCGATCAGCCTGACCACATGCCCCGCCGCGGGAGCCGGCTTCGCCTTCTGCGGTCCGGGGACGCCCTGCCCGGCCCCGCCGTCTCCCGTCGAGCAACCGGCCAGCGCTGCGGCAACTACCGCTGCGGCCACGGCGCCTGTGGCGATCCTTGCGGTGGCGGCCATGTTCCGCCCACCTTCTTCCTTCTCTCGAGGTCAACGCCGGTGAGGCGTCTTGTCGGTGATGTGCCGGGACGTGCCGACAGCGCCGTCAAGTTCGCACGGACCCCAGAAGGAATTAGTACGACAAGCCGATAAAATTGGGACTTCATCCCAGCGAGTGAGCTTTTCACCCATTTGCACGGAAAGCCTATGCGGAGCCTTTACTCAGCATTACGATCCGTTTACCGAGCGTTGATTCATCCCACCGCTGCACGCCGTGACCCACGGCCGCGACCCGACCCCCGCCGGTTTGCGGGGGCCCACCAGTTCCGCGACCGCGCTGCCCCGGAGGAGACGGGAACATGTCAGCCTGCACCCCCACTCGCCCCACCGACC
>NZ_JALLGL010000283.1 GCF_023072675.1 Streptomyces sp. XM83C | reverse complement strand
CCCCCTGTCCGCGGCCCACGCCGCCCACGGCGACCTCACCGACCGCGAGACGGAGGTCCTGATCCTCATCGCGCAGGGCCTGTCCAACGCGGAGATAGCCGAACGCCTGGTGGTCGCCGAGTCCACGATCAAAACCCACGTCAGCCGCATCCTGGTCAAACTCGGCCTCCGCGACCGCACCCAGGCCGCCGTCTACGCCTACGAGGCCCGCCTGGTCACCCCCGGCTGAGAGCACCCCTGGTCAGGCACCCGCCCCGCGCGTTAGCGTCCCCGCATGTCCGATGTGGCCCGTGCTGCCTTCGATCCGTGGGATCCGGCCTTTGTCGCCGACCCCTACCCCGCCTACGCCGAGCTGCGCGCGCGGGGCAGGGTGATGTATTTCGAGGCCACCGATCAGTGGCTGGTGCCACGGCACGCGGATGTGTCGGCGCTGCTGCGGGAGCGGCGGCTGGGGCGGACGTATCTGCACCGCTTCACGCACGAGGAGTTCGGGAAGACCCCGCCGCCGCCCGAGCACGAGCCGTTCCACACCCTGAACGATCACGGCATGCTCGATCTGGAGCCCCCGGACCACACCCGTATCCGGCGGCTCGTGTCGAAGGCGTTCACGCCGAGGACGGTCGAGGGGCTCAAACCGTACGTGCAGCGGCTCGCCGGCGATCTCGTCGCGCGGCTCGTCGAGGCCGGCGGCGGCGATCTGCTCACCGACGTCGCCGAACCGCTGCCCGTCGCCGTGATCGCCGAGATGCTCGGCATCCCCGAGAGCGACCGCCCGCTGCTGCGGCCCTGGTCGGCGGACATCTGCGGGATGTACGAGCTGAACCCGTCCGAGGAGGCCGCCCGCAGGGCCGTCCGCGCCTCCGTCGAGTTCACCGCCTATCTGCGCGACCTGATCGCCGCCCGCCGCGCCCAGCCCGGCGAGGACCTGATCTCCGGTCTGATCGCCGCCCACGACGAGGGCGACCGGCTCACCGAACAGGAGATGATCTCCACGGCGGTGCTGCTGCTCAACGCCGGGCACGAGGCCACCGTCAACGCCACGGTCAACGGCTGGTGGGCCCTGTTCCGCAACCCGGACCAGCTCGCCGCGCTGCGCGCCGACCACTCCCTGATCCCGACCGCGATCGAGGAGCTGATGCGCTACGACACCCCGCTGCAACTGTTCGAACGCTGGGTGCTCGACGACATCGAGATCGACGGGACGACGATCCCGCGCGGCGCGGAGATCGCCATGCTGTTCGGCTCCGCCAACCACGACCCGGACGTCTTCACCGACCCCGAACGGCTCGACCTCACCCGCCGCGACAACCCGCACATCTCCTTCAGCGCCGGCATCCACTACTGCATCGGCGCCCCCCTGGCCCGTATCGAACTGGCCGCGTCCATGAAGGCCCTCCTCACCCAGGCCCCCACGCTCGCCCCGACGGCGGAACCGGAACGCCGCCCCAACTTCGTCATCCGCGGCCTGAAGGGCCTCCCCGTCGAGACCCGCTGATCCCTCGCCCGGCCGGTACCGCCCCCGACCCGAGGGCCGTGGTCCGCGCCCCGCACGGTCCGCGTGCCCCACCCGTCGGAGTCATCCGGGGTGGTCGATCGGATACTCCGAGCGCTGGGTGGTCTGCGGCAGGGGGAAGGCGCGTCATGACCTTGATGACGGAGCGACCGGCGATCCCTGCCCCGTCCGGCTGTGTCCCCGACAGGGATGGGTTCCGCCTGCCCCAGGTGTACTGATCACGAGCGTCGACAGCGCTCGTGATCAGTACACCTGGCCCGCCGCCGGCAGGGTCAGGCCGAAGGCGGACTCCAGGACCGTCCAGGTGCGGCGGCGGACCGGGCCGGAGACGCGGTCGTCGGCGTGGTAGCGGAAGTCGGCGCCCGAGACGGAGACCGTGCGGCCCTCCCGGAACACCGGGGCGGCGTCCGAGCCCACCGACGCCGGGCGGACCTCCACGAGGGCCGTACCGGAGCTGCCGGGCGTCAGCGACACCGCGTCGACCGGCCGGTCCAGGTCCACCACCGTCTCCCCGTCCACCTCCACCCGCAGCCGGGACGGCGCGGACGCCGTCAGCGTGCGGGCCGGGCGCAGCGGCACCAGCGTGCGCACCAGGGTCTGGCAGGTCCGCAGCCACGGCCGCGCCCCCTCCGGCTCGGGCACGGCCTCCGGCAGCCGCTCCCGCACCGGCGGGATGCCCACCGTGCCCAGGACGACGCCGTCGCTGTCGTCGACGAGCACGTCGAGCCGCCGTACCGCCCCGTCCAGCACAGTCCGTGCCGCCGCGACCGTGCCCGTCGGCACGCCCAGGGCGCGGGCCACGCTCACCGCCGGGCCGACGGGGACGACGGACAGCACGGATCCGGCCAGCTCCCGCTGCCGGTGCAGCAGCGACACTGCACGCACCAGCGCACGGTCGTCACCGATCACCACCGGCCGCCGCGACCCGCGGCGTGCCAGCACCCGGGTGAACTCCTCCGGGTCCTCCGGCAGGCACAGCTTGGTCGGCGCACCCGCGCTGAGCACGTCTTTCGCGATGCGTACCGCCTCTCCGTCCGTCCTTCGGGCGATCGGGTCGACGATCACCAGCAGCTGTTCGGACGTCGGATAGGTCGCCACCTCGGTCCTGCCTCGCTTCCTCGGGTAGCATCTTTGTGCAAGAGCCCCTTGCGCTATTGCGCCAGGGGCTTCGTCTATTCCGGGGCATCCGGTCCGACGGTTTGCGGCCAACGACGGCCGCGGTGCACGCGGCGGTGGACCCTCCGCGTACGCCCCTGACCTTGGACATGCCCCGCCCGGAAGGGGTGTACGCGCGTGCCCGCACTTGTGCTGCTCGGTGCTCAGTGGGGTGACGAAGGCAAGGGAAAGGCCACCGACCTGCTCGGTGGATCGGTCGACTACGTGGTGCGCTACCAGGGCGGCAACAACGCCGGCCACACGGTCGTCGTGGGCGACCAGAAGTACGCACTTCACCTCCTCCCTTCCGGAATCCTGTCCCCCGGCTGTACGCCCGTCATCGGTAACGGCGTCGTCGTCGACCCGTCGGTCCTGCTCTCCGAGCTGAGCGGTCTGAACGAGCGCGGCGTCGACACGTCGAAGCTCCTCATCAGCGGCAACGCGCACATCATCACGCCGTACAACGTCACTGTCGACAAGGTGACCGAACGGTTCCTCGGAAAGCGCAAGATCGGCACCACCGGCCGCGGCATCGGACCGACCTACGCCGACAAGATCAACCGCGTCGGCATCCGCGTCCAGGACCTGTACGACGAGTCGATCCTCCAGCAGAAGGTGGAGGCGGCCCTCGACGTCAAGAACCAGATCCTGACCAAGCTGTACAACCGCCGGGCCATCGCCGTCGACCAGGTCGTCGAGGAGCTGCTGGGCTACGCGGAGAAGATCCGGCCGTACGTCGCCGACACGGTGCTGATCATCAACCAGGCCCTGGAGAACGACAAGGTCGTCCTGTTCGAGGGCGGCCAGGGCACGCTGCTCGACATCGACCACGGCACGTACCCGTTCGTCACCTCCAGCAACCCGACCGCGGGCGGCGCCTGCACCGGTGCCGGAGTCGGCCCGACGAAGATCAGCCGCGTCATCGGCATCCTCAAGGCGTACACCACCCGTGTCGGCTCGGGCCCGTTCCCGACGGAGCTGTTCGACGAGGACGGCGAGAAGCTGCGCCGCATCGGCGGCGAGCGCGGTGTGACCACCGGCCGTGACCGCCGCTGCGGCTGGTTCGACGCGGTGATCGCCCGGTACGCCACCCGCGTCAACGGCCTCACGGACTTCTTCCTCACCAAGCTGGACGTCCTGACCGGCTGGGAGCAGATCCCGGTGTGCGTGGCGTACGAGATCGACGGAAGGCGCGTCGAGGACCTGCCGTACTCGCAGACCGACTTCCATCACGCCAAGCCGGTCTACGAGATGCTGCCGGGCTGGAGCGAGGACATCAGCAAGGCGAAGACCTTCTCCGACCTGCCGAAGAACGCGCAGGCGTACGTGAAGGCGCTGGAGGAGCTGTCCGGCGCGCCGATCTCCGCGATCGGCGTGGGTCCGGGCCGGGACGAGACCATCGAGATCAACTCGTTCCTGTAGGCCGCGCGGGCCCGGCCGGCATGCGGGGCATTGTCCGCCGGACGGGCGCCTCCGGCGAGCGGAGGCGCCCGTTTCGCGGTCGAATGGAGCATGACCCGGCGCGAGGCGCGATGCCTGGGGCCGTACGGCGGAGACGTCGAGGACACGGAGTGCGGGGAGCCCGCCCGGTTCGAGGTCGTCCGCCACCGGCGGCCACCGCTCCTGCTGTGCCCGGTCCATCTCGGGCCGGCCCTGCTGCTCGCGGAGGGCGTGCTGTGGCCGCCGCACATCCGGCTCATCGGCTGACGTACGGCTCATGGCCGGTCCCGTCTCGTCGGCTGACGCGGCGCCTACGGCCGGGCCCGTCTCGTGGGCTGACGGTGCCGCTCACGGCCGTACCGCCTCATCCGCCAGGCACACCGGGCGTCGTCGGCCGACGCGGCCCGCGCGGCGCCTCCGGGTGCGTCCCCGGCGCCGCGCGGGGCGGGGGTCCCCGGCGTACGCTGAGGTGAACCCCCCACCGCCTGCCCCACCGAAGAAAGTGAGTGCCATGCGCTTGCTGGTCAAGGCGAACGTGGACACCGAACGCAGCAACGAGGCCATCCGCAGCGGCCGTATGCCGGAGATGATCAAGGAAACGCTGGAGCGGATCAAGCCGGAAGCCGCGTACTTCGGCCCGATCGACGGTCACCGCACGATCGTGCTCGTCGTCGACCTGGCCGACAGCTCGCAGATCCCGCCCACCCTCGACGCGCTCTTCACCGACCTCAACGCCTATGTCGAGGTCACCCCCGTGATGAACCTGGAGGAGATCCAGAAGGGCCTCGCCCAGGCCGCACAACAGGGCTGAGCGGCCCAGGAGCCCAGGGGCCCGGCCGCGGCCGGCCCGTCAGCTGAAGACGATCATCGACCCCTGGGCCAGGCTGCGGGTCGCCGCCGCGTGCAGCCCCAGCCACACATGCCGCTCCCGGGCGAACGGACTGGGATCGTACGGCGCCGGATCGGCGGGCTGCTCCAACTCGGTCGGCGCGCGCGGCGGTTCCGGCGCGGCGGGCGGGTTGGCCGGGTCGATGCCGATCGCCGCCGCGACCTGCTCCAGCTCCCTCAGCAGCGCCTGCGACGAGCCCAGCGGGCCGCCGCCGGCGAGCAGTTCGTCGCTGGACAGGGGGCTCGGGAAGTCCAGCGGGACGTAGGCGCCCGCGTGGTCGTAGTGCCACACCAGGTGCGACTGCTGGGCCGTCGCCTCGAACATCTCCAGCAACTGCTCGTAGTCCCCGCCCAGTTCGTCCACCGGCGTCACCGGCAGCCCGCACACCTGGAGCAGGTAGGCGCGGCGCAGGAAGTGCAGGGCGTCGTAGTCGAATCCGGCCACCGGGGCGACCTCGCCGGACAGGCCCGGCATGTACTGGTAGACGGGCACGGGCGGGAGCCCGGACTCGGTCAGCACCTTGTTGTACTGCGCGAGTTCCTCCGCGAAGGGATTGTCGGGCGTATGGCACAGCACGTCCACGAGCGGCACCAGCCACAGGTCACAGGCCAAAGAGGGCTCCTCACACAGCGTCCTCGCACGACGACGGCTCACGGCAGGGTATGCAGGGTATTCGGTGCGTGCCGGTCCCATACCCGCCGTACCGCACCTCAGCCGTCGGCCAGCTGTTCGATCACGGCCAATGCGTGCGCGTTGTACGCCGCGACGATCCTCCGCGCCCCCTCGGTGTCGCGCCGTGCCAGCGTATCCACGAGTTCGGTGTGGCCTGCCCACAGTTGCCCGCGCACGTCGGGCAGTCTGCGCAGATGCTGCACCGCGCACACCCAGGACTGCACGCGCAGCCGGTGCAGAAAGTCCGCGAGGTAGGCGTTGCCGAACAGGGCGCTCAACTCGCGCCAGAACCGCAGGTCGTAGCCGATGAGCACGGTCAGATCACCGGCCGCCGCCGCCCGCTGCGCCTCCTCGCCGCGCCGCCGCACCCCCGCGAGGGCCGCCGCGCCCCGCGGGTCGTCGAGGTTGCGGTAGGCGGGGTGGCCGTCGTCCAGGGCGAGGAACATGCCCCGGATGACGAGGCTGCGCGCCTCGATGATGTCCCGGTAGTCGGAGACGGAGTACTCGCGGACCTTGAAACCGCGGTGCTGGTCGGACTCCAGCAGGCCCTGCGCGCTGAGGTCCACCAGGGCCTCCCGCACGGGCGTCGCGGAGACGCCGTACTGGTCGGCGATCTCCTTCACCGTGAACGCCCTGCCCGGCCCGAGCCGTCCCGCCAGCACCTCGTCGCGGAGCGCGTCGGCGATCTGCTGCCGCAAGGTGCTGCGGGTCACGGCGCCGGTTCCGGTGCCGGTGCTGCCGGACATGGTCGGGTGGCTCCCTCTTCCGTACACGCGCACGCGCGGGTGGCGTACTCGTCTCTTCGAGCACGCCACCTTACGCTGACGGGCGCCGGACCGTCCCGCCCGAGCGGAGCCCCGCTCTCCGCCCGTTATCGCGCGGTGTACTCGTCGGCCACGGACAGCGCCGCGTCCAGTGCCGCGAGGCCCTCCTTCAGCTCGGACTCGGAGATGTTGCACGGCGGCACGACGTGGGTGCGGTTCATGTTCACGAAGGGCCAGATGCCGTGCTGCCTGGCGGCGGCGGCGAACGCCGCCATCGGCGCGTTGGCCTCGCCGGCCGCGTTGTACGGCACGAGCGGCTCACGCGTCTCCTTGTCGCGGACCAGCTCCAGCGCCCAGAACATGCCGAAGCCGCGTACGTCGCCCACGCTGGGGTGCCGCTCCGCCATCTCGCGCAGGGCCGGGCCGAGGACGTCCGCGCCGAGCGTGCGGGCGTGCTCGACGACGCCCTCCTTTGCCATCACGTCGATGGTGGCGACGGCGGCGGCGCAGGCCAGCGGGTGCCCCGAGTAGGTCAGACCGCCCGGGTAGGGGCGCTTGCCGAACGTCTCGGCGATCGCACCGGAGATGGCGACGCCGCCGAGCGGGACGTAGCCGCTGTTGACGCCCTTGGCGAAGGTCATCAGGTCCGGTACGACACCGAAGTGGTCGGCGGCGAACCACTCACCGGTCCGCCCGAACCCGGCCATCACCTCGTCGAGGACGAACACGATGCCGTGCTTGTCGCAGATCTCGCGGACCCCGGCGAGATAGCCGGGCGGCGGCACCATGATCCCGGCCGTGCCCGGCACGGTCTCCAGGACGATCGCGGCGACGGTCGACGGCCCCTCGAAGGCGATGGTCGTCTCCAGGTGCTCCAGCGCCCGCGCGCACTCCTGCTCCTCGGTCTCCGCGTAGAAACGCGACCGGTACAGGAACGGCGCCCAGAAGTGCACGACTCCCGCGGTGCCGCTGTCGCTGGGCCAGCGGCGCGGGTCGCCGGTGATGTTGACCGCCTGCTGGGTGCCGCCGTGGTACGAGCGGTACGCGGAGAGCACCTTGGGGCGGCCCGTGTGCAGCCGCGCCATCCGCACCGCGTGCTCGACGGCGTCGGCGCCGCCGTTCGTGAAGAAGATCTTGTCGAGGTCGCCGGGGGTGCGCTCGGCGATCAGCCGCGCCGCCTCCGACCGCGCCTCGACCGCGAACGCGGGCGCGAACGTCGTCATCCTCGCCGCCTGCTCCTGGATCGCGGCGACGACCTTCGGGTGCTGGTAGCCGATGTTCGTGTAGACGAGGCCGCTGGTGAAGTCGAGGTAGCGGTTGCCGTCGTAGTCCCAGAAGTACGACCCCTCGGCGCCGGCGACGGCGAGCGGGTCGATGAGGTCCTGCGCGGACCAGGAGTGGAAGACGTGCGCACGGTCCGCGGCCTTCACGGCCGCGCCGGCCTGGGGGTCGGGCAGATGAGGGGTCATGGCGCGAGGGTAGGTGCCCGGGACACGGAAGCGATATCGGCGTCCTGTCTGTGGTCGGGGGCTGAGCGCGACACGTTGTCGAACCGGGGGCGGGGGTGGGGCCCGCGACCCGCCCCCGGGTCGTCA
>NZ_JALLGL010000282.1 GCF_023072675.1 Streptomyces sp. XM83C | reverse complement strand
GACTCCACCCCGGCCGGCACCGTCGGCACCGCCCGCCCCGTCGCCGTCGGACGGCCCCGTCCGCGGCCGGGCTCAATAGCGCACCCCGAACCGCCGCAACAAGGACTCTGGCATGTGACGGGAGTCACCGCATGAGTTTTTGAAAGCGGGGTTCTTACAGGGTTCCTACAACTGGTCGATTTAATATGTGCAATTGCACCCCCCTCGGGCCCGTTCCTCAGACTCCGACAAGGCCGCGCACAGCGGCCCGTGAGCAGCCTCCTCGGGCGCACAAAAAAGATCGCGCTGGACCCGGCGGAGTCCAGCGCGATCGACGACGCACCCTGTGTCGCTGTGTGGGCGTGGGGCCTGTTGGGGCAGTCCCCGCGTCGCTTGGAGCTGTGGTTTCGGGCCGTCACGGCAGGTTGGGGGACCTACCGGGGACCCGTGTGTTCAGTTGTCAGGCCTCGCTGCGCTGCTGCGGAATGCCCGCGAGCAGGGCGCGGACCTCGGCCTCGCGGTAGCGGCGGTGGCCACCGAGCGTGCGGATCGACGTGAGCTTCCCGGCCTTCGCCCACCGCGTGACCGTCTTGGGGTCGACGCGGAACATGCTGGCGACCTCAGCCGGGGTCAGCAGCGGCTCGGCTTCAGGGGTGCGAGCGGTCATGAGCGGCCTCCTCGGGAGAACCGAACCTTCTCGGTTCTTTCCTCTAAATTCTGCACCTTGACCCGCGTTGCCCGAAATGGCGGACGCGAGTCGAGTCGGTTATAGGACGAACGGCTTGTCCTCGGCACTACAACTACACCATCTGTCCAGCCGCGTCGGCCAAACCGATGGAATTGCCCTCCCAGGTGTTCATCAGCGACGGAAGCCGATGGACCATGCCATAGCGGACAGTCACGCCACTGTGACGATCAGTCACAGGGCGATCAGGAGTCACCAGACCCCCCAAAGCGTGCAATGCTGAGATTCCGCCCACAGCGGAGCAATGTTGGGCGGACAGAGCCCTCCCCGGACTCCTTGTCCTATTTTGGCACGAGGAGGGGCAAGAGATGCAAGGTGCCCGTACGTGCGGTCTGTCACGCTTGACGCAATCGCCCGGAACGGAACCTACGTCCCATCAACTCCTCGAAGTCCGGTAGACCGTACGCGCTTACGAGCGAAAACGGCCGTGACGTACATCACCCGCCGCAGCGCCCTCGCCCGACCCCACAGGCCCCCGCGACACCCCCGCACCGCCGTCCACCACCCCGACGAGGGTCTGCCGGGGCGTCAGTTCGCCGAACGCAGGTCCCGCACCGCGCGCCAGCGCTCCACCAGCCGCCCGTACGCCTCACCGGCTGCCGCCCCGTCGCCGTGCCGCAGCGCCTCGATGCCCTCGGCCACATCCGCGGCCGAGTGATCGCCCTCCAGGTCCTCGGCCGGCAGGGCGTGCACCAGACCGCCGTAGTCCAGCTCCACCACCGACCGCGGGTGGAACTCCTCCAGCCAGCGACCCACGTCCACCAGCCCGTCGATCAGCGGCCCCTCGTCGACCGTCTCCCGCAGCGTCCGCAGCGCCCGCGCCACCCGGCGCCGCGCCTGCACCATCGGCGTGCGGTAGCGCAGCATCGGCGGCACCTCGCCGCGGCCCTCGTCGTAACGCCGCTCCGCGTCGGAGACCAGCACGAACCAGTTCAGCGGCACCTGCCAGGTCGCCGTCCTGATCCACGGCCGCGCATCCGGGTTGCGCTCCCGCCAGCGCTCGTAGTCCTGCGCCGTCTGCCGGCGCACCACCTCCGGCAGTACGGCGTCCAGCACCGGCCGCGGCAGCTCCCGCCCCAGCTCCCCCAGCGCCTGCCAGCCCCGCAGCCGCGTCCGCCACGGGCACACGCACACCACACCGTCCGCCTCCAGCACGAACGCGTCCCCGCTCTCGTGCACCGGGACCGGCACCGGCGGCACGGGCAGCAGATCGGCGAGCGAACGGCGCAGCTCGTCCTGGTAGGACGGCAGATCACGACGGCGGGCATAGCGCGCCCAATGGCTGCGCTCGGGTTCGGCGAAAGCGACGAGCGGCTCGTACACCCGCAGATAGGCCGCGTACGGAACGATCACCGAGGACACCTTGGGCACGCCTGCTCCCTCCCCCGCCGGCCGGCGGGGAAACCTGCACGACCCCGCCCCCCGACGGGCGGGAAATCCCAGCAAATCGTCGCACGCCCGTCGCCCGGACGAAGATGATCCCCGGCACTGCTCGGTACAGGGGCGGGGCACGGTCTACTCTCGTGCCACGCAGTCCCGCCACCCGTACGGGCACTGCTCCCCACTCGCCGCTTAGTACTCAGGAGTCACCACAGTGACCGACGTGACCGGCGCATCTGCTGATGTCCTGCACACCCTGTTCCGTTCCGAGCAGGGGGGTCATGAGCAGGTCGTTCTCTGCCAGGACCGGGCGAGCGGCCTGAAGGCCGTCATCGCCATCCACTCCACCGCCCTCGGCCCCGCCCTCGGCGGTACGCGCTTCTACCCCTACGCCACCGAGGCCGAGGCCGTCGCCGACGCGCTGAACCTCGCACGCGGCATGTCGTACAAGAACGCCATGGCCGGGCTCGACCACGGCGGCGGCAAGGCCGTGATCATCGGCGACCCGGAGCGCGACAAGACCGAGGAGCTGCTCCTCGCCTACGGCCGTATGGTCGCCTCGCTCGGCGGCCGGTACGTCACCGCCTGCGACGTCGGCACGTACGTCGCCGACATGGACGTCGTGGCCCGCGAGTGCCGCTGGACCACCGGCCGCTCCCCGGAGAACGGCGGCGCCGGCGACTCCTCCGTCCTCACCGCTTTCGGTGTCTACCAGGGCATGCGCGCCTCCGCGCAGCACCTGTGGGGCGACCCGTCGCTGCGCGGCCGCAAGGTCGGCATCGCCGGGGTCGGCAAGGTCGGCCACCACCTGGTGGAGCACCTGCGGGCCGAAGGCGCCGAGGTCGTCATCACCGATGTGCGCGAGGACGCCGTCCGGCGCATCCTCGACCGGCACCCCGAGGGCGTGACCGCGGTCGCCGACACCGAGACGCTGATCCGCGTCGAGGGACTGGACGTCTACGCGCCGTGTGCGCTGGGCGGCGCGCTGAACGACGACACCGTGCCGGTGCTGACGGCGAAGGTGGTGTGCGGCGCGGCCAACAACCAGCTCGCCCACCCGGGCGTGGAGAAGGATCTCGCCGACCGCGGCATCCTCTACGCGCCGGACTATGTGGTGAACGCGGGCGGTGTCATCCAGGTCGCCGACGAGCTGCACGGGTTCGACTTCGACCGGTGCAAGGCGAAGGCGGCGAAGATCTACGACACCACCCTTGCAATCTTCGCACGTGCGAAGGAGGACGGTATTCCGCCGGCCGCCGCGGCCGACCGGATCGCCGAGCAGCGCATGGCGGACGCCGCCGCGGGACGCGCTCGCTGACCCTTCGCAGCGGTACCCGCCGGTCCCCACTTGGAGAGAACTCTCACTTCGACCGGCGGGTCGTCCGCGGATAAGTGGTTAAAATCGCCGGTGACCAGCGAGGACGGGGCGCCTCGCGGGTCCTGTGCACACGCGGCTCCTGCGGGCGACGTACCGTATGGGCGCGGGCTCAGGTACCGTGGAAGCCCTACGGACGGGCTCTCTATGGAGAGACCGTTCTAGATCATGAACGCGTGTCAACCTGGGGCCGTCGAGCCCCGTCGTTGAGGGGGTCGAGCCATGGGGCGCGGCCGGGCCAAGGCCAAGCAGACGAAGGTCGCCCGCCAGCTGAAGTACAACAGCGGTGGGACGGACCTCGCACGCCTGGCCGAGGAGCTGGGCGCATCGACGTCGAACCAGTCGCCGAACGGCGACCGCTTCGAGGACGATGAGCACGACGACGACCTGTACGCACGGTACGCCGACCTCTATGACGAGGACGACGACGAGGACGAGGACGAGGATTCGTCCCGTCACCGTCGCGGCGCGTGATGCCTGCAGCGGCTTAGCCGAGTCTTCACCCGGTCCGGTTCACCACCGGACCGGGTTTCGTGCTGCCCGCACGGCCCCCGGTCCCCGGGACCTTCCGCCGTGGGGCTTGCGGTCCTGCCGTGGGCGTACGGGTCACGCGTAGTCGCCGACCAGTTCCGCACCGGTGGTGTGCTCGCCGCGGACGGTGATCTCACCGGCGACCCAGGCGTCCACACCGCGGTCCTCGAGTGTGGCGAGCGCCACGTCCACGGACTCGCCGGGGACGATCGCGATCATGCCGACGCCCATGTTGAGGGTCTTCTCCAGCTCCAGCCGCTCCACGTCGCCGGTGCGGCCGACGAGGTCGAAGACCGGGGCGGGGGTCCAGGTGGAGCGGTCGACCACGGCGTGCAGTCCGTCGGGGATGACACGGGCCAGGTTGGCGGCGAGGCCACCGCCGGTGATGTGGCTGAACGCGTGCACGTCCGCCGTCCGGGTGAGCGCGAGGCAGTCCAGCGAGTAGATCTTCGTGGGTTCCAGCAGTTCCTCGCCGAGGGTGCGGCCCAGCTCGTCGATGTGCGCGTCGAGGGCGAGACCGGCCTGGTTCAGCAGGACGTGCCGGACCAGGGAGTACCCGTTGGAGTGAAGACCGGACGACGCCATCGCGACGACGGTGTCGCCCTCGCGGATGCGGTCCGCGCCGAGCAGCCGGTCGGCCTCCACGACGCCCGTACCGGCACCGGCGACGTCGAAGTCGTCCGGGCCGAGCAGGCCGGGGTGTTCGGCCGTCTCACCGCCGACGAGGGCGCATCCGGCCAGAACGCAGCCTTCGGCGATGCCCTTGACGACGGCCGCGACCCGCTCGGGGTGGACCTTGCCGACGCAGATGTAGTCGGTCATGAACAGCGGTTCGGCGCCGCACACCACGATGTCGTCCATGACCATGGCGACCAGGTCGTGGCCGATGGTGTCGTACACGCCCATCCGGCGGGCGATGTCGACCTTGGTGCCGACTCCGTCGGTCGCGGAGGCGAGCAGGGGCCGCTCGTAGTTCTTCAGGGCGGAGGCGTCGAAGAGGCCGGCGAAACCGCCGAGGCCGCCGAGGACCTCGGGGCGCTGCGTCTTCTTCACCCACTCCTTCATCAGTTCGACGGCGCGGTCGCCCGCCTCGATGTCGACGCCCGCGGCTGCGTAGCTGGCACCAGTGGTCTCAGACATGGCTAGGAGAACTTTCGTGTCGTACGGCAGGTGTGCGGGGCCGGCTAGGGGCGCCGGATCGCGTCGGCGGCGGCCGTGGCGGCCGGGCCGGCGGCCAGCTCGGTCTCCAGCAGCTGCTTGCCGAGGAGCTCCGGGTCGGGCAGCTCCATCGGGTACTCGCCGTCGAAGCAGGCGCGGCACAGGTTCGGCTTGGCGATGGTGGTCGCCTCGATCATGCCGTCGATGGAGATGTACGCCAGGGAGTCGGCGCCGAGCGAGGTGCCGATCTCCTCGATGGTCATGCCGTTGGCGATCAGCTCGGCGCGGGTGGCGAAGTCGATGCCGAAGAAGCAGGGCCACTTCACGGGCGGGGAGGAGATCCGGATGTGGACCTCGGCGGCGCCCGCCTCGCGCAGCATGCGGACCAGGGCGCGCTGGGTGTTGCCGCGGACGATGGAGTCGTCGACGACGACCAGCCGCTTGCCCTTGATGACTTCCTTCAGCGGGTTCAGCTTCAGGCGGATGCCCAGCTGGCGGATGGTCTGCGAGGGCTGGATGAACGTACGGCCCACGTACGCGTTCTTGACCAGGCCGGCTCCGAAGGGGATGCCGGAGGCCTCCGCGTAGCCGATGGCGGCGGGGGTGCCGGATTCCGGGGTCGGTATGACCAGGTCGGCCTCGACGGGGGATTCCTTGGCGAGGCGGCGGCCCATCTCCACGCGGGAGAGGTACACGTTCCGGCCGGCGATGTCGGTGTCGGGGCGGGCCAGGTACACGTACTCGAAGACACAGCCCTTGGGCTTCGCTTCCGCGAAGCGGGAGGTGCGCAGGCCGTTCTCGTCGATGGCGACGAACTCGCCCGGCTCGATCTCGCGGACGTAGGAGGCGCCGACGATGTCGAGGGCGGCGGACTCGGAGGCGACGACCCAGCCGCGCTCCAGGCGACCGAGGACCAGCGGGCGGATGCCCTGCGGGTCACGGGCGGCATACAGGGTCTGCTCGTCCATGAAGACGAGGCTGAAGGCGCCCCGGACCTGCGGCAGGACCGCGTGCGCGGCGTCTTCCACGGTCAGCGGCTTGCCGTCCTCGTCGACCTGGGCGGCCAGCAGGGCCGTGAGCAGGTCGGTGTCGTTGGTGGCCGCGACACGGCCGTTGCGGCTGTGGTTCTCGTCGGGGAGTTCCGCGACCATCTCGGCGAGCTTGGCCGTGTTGACCAGGTTGCCGTTGTGGCCGAGCGCGATGGAGCCGTGCGCGGTGGCGCGGAACGTCGGCTGGGCGTTCTCCCACACGGAGGCGCCGGTGGTGGAGTACCGGGCGTGTCCTACCGCGATGTGGCCCTGGAGGGAGCCGAGGGAGGTCTCGTCGAAGACCTGGGAGACCAGGCCCATGTCCTTGAAGACGAGGATCTGGGAGCCGTTGCTGACCGCGATTCCCGCGGATTCCTGGCCCCGATGCTGGAGGGCGTAGAGCCCGAAGTACGTGAGCTTGGCGACCTCTTCGCCCGGAGCCCAGACACCGAAGACGCCACACGCGTCCTGGGGGCCTTTCTCACCGGGGAGCAGGTCGTGGTTGAGTCGTCCGTCACCACGTGGCACGCCACCGAGTGTAGGCGAGATCGACCACTGGTCCGAATTGGGGACGGCGGCCGGTAAAGGATCACTGCCACGGCACGGCTTCGATGATCGTTCCGTTTGCGCAGGTCAGCGTGAGGGTGCCGGGCCGGATGCGGTATTTGGGCGCGCTCTCGAAGACGTCGAGCAGCATCCGCTCGGTGCGCATGAGTGAGGCGTCGCACATCATTCGGGTCGTGGTGGGCGACCCGAGGGTGATATGTCCGTCGCTCACGGTGGCGGCGGCGAAACGGTTGCAGCCGAGCCGTCCGGCGACGGTGCCCGCCTCGCGGTCGATGCGGAGGTGCGTGGTGCTGCCGGGGCGCTCGGTGCGGTCGGGGGTGGAGAGGCGCGTGATGCGCCAGTCGGTGCCGGCGAGCTGCGGTTCGGGACCGACGGTGTCGCTTCCGGCAGGTCCGGCGCGCACGTCCGCGCAGGCCGCGAGGAGCGGGACGAGCACCGCGGCGGCGAGGGGCCTTCGGGGGTGCCGTTGCCTGTCCATGGCGCTTGGACGGGCTCGTGGAGCCGCGGGTTCCGTCAGGTCATCAGGGGCAGCAGCGTGCTCAGGTCGGCCCGTTCGCCACTGGCGCTGACCTTCGCCTCGCCGAGGGCGTCCGCCCAGGCCAGTCGGCCGGTGGCGAGGCGGATCCAGGTCAGCGGGTCGGTCTCGACGACGTTCGGCGGGGTGCCGCGGGTGTGCCGGGGGCCTTCCACGCACTGCACGACGGCGTACGGCGGGATCCGCACCTCGGTGGCGCCGCCCGGCGCCTTCACGGCGAGCGTGTCGGCGAGGAGCCGGGTGCAGGCGGCCAGGGCCTGACGGTCGTACGGCACCTCGAGGCCGGGCACGGCGGCGTTCAGGTCGTCGGTGTGGACGACGAGTTCGACGGTCCGGGTGACCAGGAAGTCGGTGAGGGCCATACCGCCGGCGCGGATGTCCACGAGGCGGGCGGGCAGGGTCCCGGCGAGACCGTCGGCGAGTTCCTTCGCGGTGTGCGCGTAGAGGGCGTCGAGGTCGGGGTGGGCGGCGGCCTTCTCGCGGGTGCCCGTGGCGATGGCGTCGGCGAACGGGGCGGTCACGGACGTGTAGTCGAGCACGGTGAGGGTCGCGGAGGCGGGCGCCTCCCGTTCCAGGGCACGGCTCACGGCGGCGACGGTCATCGCCAGGTGCACGGCCAGTTCCCGTACGGTCCACTCCCCGAGCCGGGTGGGCAGGGCGAGCTGCTCGTCCGTCAGCCCGGCGACGGCCGCCCGGACATGCCCGAACTGGGTCTCGACGGCAGTGCGGATCTTGACGGGGTCGTAGGTGCGGGTGCGCTTCTTCTTCGCCGGGGGCATGCGAACGAGCCTATGACCTGACGGGGGGTCCGGAAGGGGGGCGGG
>NZ_JALLGL010000281.1 GCF_023072675.1 Streptomyces sp. XM83C | reverse complement strand
CCCCCTGGACCGCCGTGGAGCTGCTGGGCCGGCTGCGGACGGTGGCGCCCCGTCCGTCCGCCCCATGGCAGGCCGTCCGTATGTCCGTCCCGTCCGCACGTTCATCCCGCCCGCACGTTCATCCCGCCGGAGCCGGTCGTCCGCCCGCCGGAGCCGGTCGTCCGCCCGCCGGAGCCGGTCGTCCGCCCGCCGGAGCGGGGCCGTGCACAGCCCCGCTGTCCGCCAGGCGAGCGGACGCATCACGACGTCGAACGGTTGACCGATACTCGATAACACCTAGGCAAAAAGACACCGCACCCCATGGACCGCCCGGAATGGGAATGACCCGCTCCGCTGTTGCTGAGCGTGGAGGGCGTCCCCACCCTCCCGCCAGGCATGCCCGCACAAGGAGGAACGCCCCGTGAGCCACTACGTCAGCAGGCTCGGGCGGCGCTCCCCGTCGGCCGGCGCCCGCCTACGGCTCCACCGGCGCCCCCGCCGCGTCGCCATGCTCTCGGTGCACACCTCCCCCCTGCACCAGCCGGGCACCGGCGACGCGGGCGGCATGAACGTCTACATCGTGGAACTGGCGCAGCGCCTCGCAGCCCAGGGCATCGAGGTCGAGGTCTTCACCCGGTCCACCACCGCGGCGCTGCCGCCCGCCGTGGAACTCGCGCCCGGCGTCCTCGTCCGGCACGTCGACGCCGGCCCCTACGAAGGCCTCGCCAAGGAGGATCTCCCCGCCCAGCTGTGCGCCTTCACCCACGGTGTGATGCAGGCCTGGGCCGGCCACCGCCCCGGCTACTACGACCTCGTCCACTCCCACTACTGGCTCTCCGGGCACGTCGGCTGGCTCGCCGCGCAGCGCTGGGGCGTCCCCCTCGTGCACGCCATGCACACCATGGCCAAGGTCAAGAACGCCAACCTCGCCGACGGCGACACCCCCGAGCCCGCCGCCCGCGTCATCGGCGAGACGCAGATCGTCGACGCCGCCGACCGGCTGATCGCCAACACCGCCGAGGAGGCCGAGGAGCTGGTACGGCACTACCACGCCGACCGCGCCAAGGTCGCCGTCGTCCACCCCGGCGTCAACCTGAACCGCTTCCGCCCCGCCGACGGCCGGGCCGCCGCCCGCGCCCGCCTCGGCCTGCCGCAGGACGCGGTGATCCCCCTGTTCGCCGGCCGTATCCAGCCGCTCAAGGCGCCGGACGTGCTGCTGCGGGCCGTCGCCGTACTGCTGGACGAGCGGCCCGAACTGCGCCCCCGCCTCGTCGTTCCCGTCGTCGGCGGCCCCAGCGGCAGCGGCCTCGCCCGACCGGAAGGGCTACAGAAACTCGCCGCCCGCCTCGGCATCGCCGACGTCGTACGCTTCCGGCCGCCCGTCGGACAGGACCAGCTCGCCGACTGGTTCCGCGCCGCGTCCGTCCTCGTCGTACCGTCGTACAGCGAATCCTTCGGGCTCGTCGCCATAGAGGCCCAGGCCACCGGCACACCCGTGCTCGCGGCGGCCGTCGGCGGCCTGCCCGTCGCCGTCCGCGACGGCGAGACCGGCTTCCTCGTCCAAGGGCACGACCCGGCGGCGTACGCGCGCGTGCTCGCCCGGTTCGCCGACGACACGCGGCTCACGCCCCGCCTCGGCGCCGCCGCCGCACGGCACGCCAGGTCCTTCGGCTGGGACACGGCCGCCGCTGCCACCGCCGACGTGTACACGGCCGCGCTGCAGGCCCACCGCCGTCGCGTACGCTCCCACCATGGCTGACGGACACAACGCACAGCAGGCCGCCGCGCAGACCGTCGAGGGCGCCCTGAAGGACGCCGACCTGGAGTGGGAGAGCCCCGCGCCCGGCACGTACGTCGTGAAACTGCCCGGCACCCGCAAACTGTCCACGACCGTCCAGCTGATCGTCGGCCGGCACTCCCTGTCGCTGAACGCCTTCGTCATCCGCCACCCCGACGAGAACGAGGCCGGCGTCCACCGCTGGCTGCTGGAACGCAACCTCAAGCTGTACGGCGTGAGTTATGCCGTCGACCCCCTCGGCGACATCTACGTCACCGCACGCCTGCCGCTCGCCGCCGTCACCGCCGAGGACATCGACCGCCTCCTCGGCCAGGTCCTCGAAGCCTGTGACGGCGCCTTCAACACCCTGCTGGAGCTGGGCTTCGCCACCGCCATCCGCCGCGAGTACGCCTGGCGCGTCTCCCGCGGTGAGTCCACCCGCAACCTGGACGCCTTCCGGCACCTGACGGAACGGCCGGCGGGGGACTGAGCCTTCACCGTCGTACGGCTTGTACGGCTCTTACGTGACTTGCGCGGCTCGTACGGCTTACGGCTCGTACGGCTCATGTGGCGTCGCGGCGCTCGACGCCACGCGAGCCCGGCTCACCGCCTGCTGCCGCCGCCACTCCGGTACCGCCCCGGCGTCACCCCCACCAGCCTGCGGAAATGCCGCGTCAGATGCGCCTGGTCGTAGAACCCGGCCGCGACGGCCGTCTCACCCGGCGGCACCCCGTCCAGCAGCAGCCGCCGCGCCCGCTCCACCCGCCGGGACGTCAGATACTGGTGCGGCGCGATGCCGTACGCCCCGCTGAACGCCCGTACCAGATGAGCGGGATGCGCCCGCAGCACCGCCGAGGCCTCCTCCAGCGTGACGCCCTCCGCGACCCGCGCGTCGAGCAGCTCCCGCAGCCGCCGCGCGAGCCCGGGATCGCGCAGGTCCCGGCGTATCCGCTCCCCGTCCCGGGGCCGCAGATGCTGCCGCAGCCGCTCCCCGACGAACGTCAGCCTGCTCTCCGCCTCCAGCTCCTCCCCAGGCCGGGCCAGCGCGGCATGCACCTGGCCCACGCGTCGCCGCAGCAGCGGATCACGCAGGTCGGGCCGGTCCACGGCGGCCCCGATCAGCTCCGTCGGCAGCTGCCGGGTGTCCAGGTACAGCACCCGCTTGCGGAAGCCGCCCGGGGTGGCGGGCGCGCCGTTGTGCGGCACGTGCGGCGGCAACAGGGTCACCGTGTCGTGCGGGGTGCCGTGCTCGTACCGGTCCAGGTCGTACCGTACGGCCCCGTCGTCCACGATCAGCAGCGTCCACGCGTCGTGCACATGCATCGGGTAGGCGTACTCGGTGAAACGGGCGTGGAAGACCTCCATGACGCCCGGTACGGCGGGGCGCCAGGCGGTGACCGATTCGGCGGCGGCTTCCTGGCGGGGGGCCATGCAAAGAACGTACAAGACCAAGGGGGACGGCGGTCGGCAGTCTCACACCATGAGCACGAGCACTGCACCCGAGAGCGCCCCCGCCCGCTTCGACACGAAGATCGCCGTCCTGCTCCGCGACGACCTGGAGACCTGGCAGCGGCTGAACGTCACCGCATTCCTGGTCAGCGGCCTCGGCACGACCGTCCCCGAGGTGATCGGGGAGCCGTACGAGGACGCCGACGGGGTCGGCTACCTGCCGATGTTCCGCCAGCCGGTGCTGGTCTTCGAGGGGACGAAGGAGACGCTGACCGCCGCCCACGGCAAGGCGCTGTCCCGCGCCCTGCCCCGGGCCGTGTTCACCTCGGACCTGTTCGCGACCGGCAACGACCGTGACAACCGGGCCGCGGTACGGGCCGTACCGACCGCCGACCTCGACCTGGTGGGCCTGGCCGTGTACGGCCCGCGCAACGCGGTGGACAAGGTACTGAAAGGGGCACGCATGCACCCGTGACCCCGGCGGGCGTCCTGCCTGTCACGTCCCGGAGGGCCGGGCGAGTTCCTCGGGCCGGCCATCGGTCCCGGCACCGGCCCCGGCGGCACCGGCACCGGCGGCCCCGGCGGCCCCGGCACCGGCACCGGCGGCCCCGGCGGCGGGCGCACCCGCGGCGGAATTGGCCTCGGACACCGCCGCCTCAGGCTCCTCCTCGGGCAGACGCCGCATCAACGCGCCGTATCCCACACCCGCGACCGTGCCGATGACGGCGCACATCCCCCACAGCCACGCCGCGCCGTACCGGTCGATGACGAACCCGGACAGCACCGGGGCGACCAGCGCGGCGACCGCCCACGACATGGTGAACATGCCCTGGTAGCGGCCACGGCCCTGGGCGGGGGAGAGCCGTACGACGAGTTCGGTCTGCGTGGGCGCGTTGACGATCTCCGCGAACGTCCACACGCACACGGTCAGCGCGAACACCGCGACCGACCCGGCGAACGCGGTCAGCCCGAAGCCGTACCCGGCGAGCAGCGAGGAGATCACCAGCAGCCGCCGCGTGTCCCGGTGCTGGATGAACCGGGTGACCGGGATCTGCAGGGCGACGATGAGGACGCCGTTCAGGGCGATGGCCAGACCGTAGTCGGCGGGCGTCAGCCCGGCCTCGCCCATGGCGACGGGCAGACCGACGTACCCCTGCTGGAAGATCAGCGCCACGAGGAACGACGCACCGACGACACCCATGAACCGCCGGTCCCGCAGTACGGTGCCCAGCCGGACCGGGTCACCGTCGTCGCCCTCCCCGCCCTCGGCCGAGGCCGGCGGCCGGGACTCGGGCACCTTCACGAAGACCACGATCGCGCACAGGAAGGTCATACCGGCCTCGACGAAAAACCCGGCGCGGTAGCTGACCTCGGCGACGAAACCGGCGGCGGTCGAGGAGACCGCGAAGCCCAGGTTGATCGCCCAGTAGTTCAGCGAGAACGCCCGCACCCGGTCCTTCGCGGGCACGATGTCGGCCATCATCGCCTGCACGGCCGGCCGGGACGCGTTCGACGCCACACCGACCACGAACGCGACGACGGCGACAGCCACCGGATCCCGTACGAAACCGAGCACCGCCACCGACACGGCGGTGGCGAGCTGCGCGATCAGCATCGTCGGCCGCCGCCCCAGCCGGTCCGCCAGCACCCCGCCGCCGAGCGAGGCAAGCACCCCGCCCAGCCCGTGCAGGGAGGCGACGAGACCCGCGTAGAAGGCGGAACCGCCGAGGTCCAGGGTGATCCACAGGACCATGAACGTCGCGACGAACGCGCCCAGCCGGTTGACGAGCGTGCTGGTCCACAACCACCAGAACTCCCGGGGCAGCCCGGAGACGGTCTCACGGGCGGCACGTCTGAGAGCGACGGCGGACGGCATGACGGAACCCCCGGAGGTAATGAGCGCAACAGCAGACACACCTTACGAACGGCCCGCACGCTCTGCCACCGCTTATTGCCTCCCTCCGCCCCGTCCGCCCATCGAGCACACCCACCGGCGCCCGAAGGCTTGGATTACGCTCATACGCATGGCCGACGCACCGTACAAGCTGATCCTCCTCCGCCACGGCGAGAGCGAGTGGAACGAGAAGAACCTGTTCACCGGCTGGGTGGACGTCAACCTGACCGCGAAGGGCGAGAAGGAGGCGACGCGCGGCGGCGAGCTGCTCAAGGACGCCGGCCTGCTCCCCGACGTCGTCCACACGTCCCTCCAGAAGCGTGCGATCCGCACGGCCCAGCTCGCCCTGGAGGCCGCCGACCGCCACTGGATCCCGGTCCATCGCAGCTGGCGCCTGAACGAGCGCCACTACGGCGCCCTCCAGGGCAAGGACAAGGCCCAGACCCTCGCCGAGTTCGGCGAGGAGCAGTTCATGCTGTGGCGCCGCTCCTACGACACCCCGCCGCCCCCGCTCGCCGACGACGCCGAGTACTCCCAGGCCAACGACCCCCGCTACGCGACGATCCCGCCGGAGCTGCGCCCCAACACGGAGTGCCTCAAGGACGTCGTCGCCCGCATGCTCCCCTACTGGTACGACGGCATCGTCCCCGACCTCCTGGCCGGCCGCACGGTCCTGGTCGCCGCCCACGGCAACAGCCTGCGCGCCCTGGTCAAGCACCTGGACGGTATCTCCGACGCCGACATCGCGGGCCTGAACATCCCCACGGGCATCCCCCTCGCCTACGAACTCGACGCCGACTTCAAGCCCGTCGTCCCCGGCGGCAAGTACCTCGACCCGGACGCGGCAGCCGCCGCGATCGAGGCCGTCAAGAACCAGGGCAAGAAGAAGTAAGCGCCCACGGATAAGCCCCCTACCTGCGGGTTCTCCGCTGGGAGGGGGCTTTTCGCCGTCGTCGGTGCTCAGGTCGCCGGAAGACGGTACGACAGGGTTCGTGGCGGGCGGGCCCTTGCGAGGCCGCGGTGGGTCAGGAGGTGCGGGATTCCGCCAGGGTGTGGGCGACCAGGGCGTTGGCGTGGCCGTGGCCCAGGCCGTGTTCCGTCTTGAGCCAGGTCACCAGTTCCATGTGCTTCTTCAGCGGGGACTTGCGGATCAGGTCCTGCCACTCGCTGATCGGGCGGCCGTACTTCTTCTCGATCGAGGGGAAGTAGCTGGCGGGACCCTTTACGGCGCCGGTCGTCATGGGGTGCCCCCTTCTGGGTCGGGCGGGCGGTGCGGTTCCCTCGCCCTCGGCTGTGCTGACGTCAGTTGGACTGGGGCTACGGCTCGAACTCATCGGACGCAGGTGTGTGCTGCGTCACGCGACAGTGGGCTTCGCGGGGGTGCGGGTCGTGGCCGACGCGAAGCCCAGCCAGGTATGGCGGTTGCCCCACCAGCACCAGCCGATCTTCGGGGCGTTGCGGCGGGCTCGGCCGTCGCGGCCCGTGCCGTTGCTGATCCAGATTGCCGGAGTGCGGGCGTCCAGCTTGCCGTCGGGCTTGCGCAGGCGGGAACCGATCGTCATGAAGCAGCGGTTGCGTTCCAGGGCGGCCGGCTGCTGGAGCACCCAGTGGATGCCCTCCGTGAGCGTCAGGGGTGTGCGGTCGGCCGAGGTCAGGGCCGGGAGGGCTTCCTCCGGGCTCCAGTTGGCCTTGTCGTCGCCGCGGTCCACGCCCCTGACGACGTACAGCGGACTGTCCGGCAGGTCGACATCGGACGGCAGGAACAGGTCCACGTCCTGCATGTCCTCGACGACGAAGCCCGGCTTGTCCGCGCGGCGCAGCAGTGGGGCGAGCGAGGACGCCGGGACACGGTCCGGGTGCACGACCAGGAGCGCGGCACCGGTGTCGTCGTCGCCCGCTCCGGCGGCGTACGCGCGCAGCTCCTCGGCGGTGAGGCCCGCCGACTCGTGCACCCCGGAACGGATCAGCCGCTCGGCCTGGTCGGCGAGCGGCGGCAGAGCGGGTACGGCGGTTTCGGGCAGGTTCTGCGGCACGGCACTCCTCGGCTCGGGTGGCGAAAGCGACGGACCCCGGGGCAACGCAAGGGGGGCGCCGGAAAGTTCCCGCCGGTGCGTGCGGGAATCGGTCAGTCGGGGCGGCGCCGGATGTCAGGGGAGGTGCCGAGGCCCCACATCGACCAGCCGTCCTCGCCCCAGTCCGTGTCCGGGCCCACCCGAAGGCGGGAGCCGTCGTCGAAGTCCATCACCAGCGTCGTGCCGGCTTCCTCCAGGGTCACCGCCGTGACCGTGCACAGCCACAGGTCCAGGACCGGGGCCAGCCGGGAGCCCTCCTCCGGGGCCAGGTCGTGCCACACACCGGAGCCGTCCCGCAGCCGGAAAGGCGCCTCGACGGTCAGTTCCGCGTCGATCCGCGGGCCCTGGCCCTCGTCGGCCTCTGCCGTGTCCAGCAGCGTCAGGTGCACCTGTTGGTCGAACGCCACCGCGACCACCCGGCTCGCGACCAGCGCGGAGGGGACTTCTCTGGAGCCGGTCATGCCCGTGCCTCCGTCTCCCCCCGGTGCGGAACCACTCTCCTCCACTGTTGCTGGGCCCCGCGCCTCGGGCACACCAGGCCGAGACCCCGGCCCGATCGTTCGTGCCGGGGTCCTGCGCCATGGTGTCCCGTGCTACGGCCTCAGCCGCACTGGCACGGGCTGCCCGACTGGCAGCCGCACCCGCAGCCCGAGCCGCAGCCGCACGCGCCGATCAGCATCAGGTTCCTGACCTCGGCGGGCTGCTCGGTGGGGTGTTCCTGCGTGGGGTCGGGCGGCGTGCCGGGGGTGCTGGGGGAATCGGACATGGTGGTCCCTCCTGCTGGCTGGTGCCTGTGCCCATTGCATTCCCGCCCCGCTGGGCGCATCAACGGCGCACATCAGCGCGAGGCCCGTGCCGCGCGCCCCCCCGAGGGCCGTTCGGGCGACGCGGCACGCCGGTTCAGCACCCCGGCAGGCCGGTTCAGACGTCGTCTCATTTGGCGAGTCTGCGGTAGCAGATGAGGCTGCAGGCGATGGCGGTGAAGGCCAGGAAGTGCTCGACCTTGCGTTCGTAGCGGCGGTGCAAACGGCGGCAGCCGCCCAGCCAGGA
>NZ_JALLGL010000280.1 GCF_023072675.1 Streptomyces sp. XM83C | reverse complement strand
CGTGCCGCGCCGGCAGCGGCGGGGTGGGGGCACGGCGGTACGGCAGGAGGCCGTGCGACGGTGCCGCGCGGCCTCCTGTGGGGCTCGTCGTGGGTGACCGGCCGGACCTGCGGCCGGTCGTGAGGGGCGTCAGTCGGTCGCGCTGCCCGCGACCCACTGGCTCCACGGCATGTTCCAGTCGCTGAGGCCGTTGGCCGGGGCGAGCGCCGTCTTGTCCTGGGAGTTCTTGACGATGACGACGTCGCCGATCATCGAGTTGTCGAAGAACCACGCGGCGGGCCGCGTGCTGTCGTCGCCGCCACGGACGTCCTGGAGGCCCACGCACCCGTGGCTGGTGTTGACCTTGCCGAAGACGGAGGGTGCGCCCCAGTAGTTGCCGTGGATGAACGTGCCCGAGTCGGTCAGGCGCATGGCGTGCGGGACCGCCGCGATGTCGTAGGCGGGCTTGCCGTCCTTCTCGGTGAGGCCGACGCTCGCGCCGTTCATACGGATGTGGCCGTACTTCTCGGAGATGACCATCTGCCCGTTGTACGTGGGGTGTTCGGCACTGCCGGACGAGATCGGGATGGTCTTCAGTTTCTTGCCGTCGCGGACGACGGTCATCTTCTTCGTCTTGGCGTCGACCGTGCTGATCTGGCTGCGGCCGATCGTGAAGGTGGCCGTCTGCCGTACGCCGCCGACGGTCATCTCGACGGTGACGGTGGAGCCGGCCTTCCAGTAGGACTCGGGCCGGAAGTCCAGCCTGTGGTCGTCGAACCAGTGGCCGACGACCTTCTGGCCGCTGCTGGACGAGACCTTGATCTGCGACTGGACGGCGGCCTTGTCGGTGATCGAGGAGTTGAAGTCGAACCGCACCGGCATGCCGACGCCGACGGTGGAGCCGTCCTCGGGGAACAGGTGCCCGAGGAATTCGTTGGCCGGGGACGTCGTGGTGATCGTGGCGTTGGCGGCGGCGAAGCGGCCCTCGGCGTCCTCGCCCTCGGCGGCGATCTGGTAGCGGGTGGCGCGCTGGAGCGGGCTGTCCGGCGTCCAGGAGGTGCCGTCCGCGGACAGGGTGCCCGCGATCTCGGTGCCGGAGGCGACCGCGGTCATGGTCACGCGGGTGAGCCGGCCGTCGCTCACGGTCACCTTGACGGGGTCGGAGATGCCGACCTGGCGGGCGCCGTCCCCGGGCGTGATCCGTATGCGGGCCCGGGACTCCTCCTCGGTGGCGGGCCGGGTCGGTACGGCCTGCGCCTCGCCCCTCGTCCGGCCGTCGTTGCCGCCGCTTGCGTCGCTGTCGCCGGTGGCGGCGTGGCCGGTACCGGCGAGGACGGTCACGGTGAGCAGGCTGCCGAGTACGCCGGCCGTGGCCGCACGCCTGGTGCGTCGTATACGCCCCGTGATCAAACGCTTCTCCTTGCCCTCTGCCCGTGGTCGCGGCATCCGCTGAAGCCGGATTGCCTTGGGGACTTTCAACCACCTTTTGTATCACTTATGCGCATCCGTTAGTGCAGAATGTCCAAATTGTGGCGAAGCCCACCTATGGCGGGAGCCTTGCGCCACAGGAACCGGAACACCCGCAGAACGGGGACGATGACCGGCACGGTCCCGGCGGAAGCGGTCTCCCCGTGGGCACCGAAGGAGCCCTTCAACAGCCGACGGTGCCGGTGGACGTACGGGGGCCGTGCGCGTCAGTTCCGTACGACGGTGTCGGCCTCGGCCGGGCCCGGTGAGGGTGGTCTCGTCGTCGTGGTGGGCCGGGGGGCGGTGTTCACGGGCGATGTCAGTGGTGCCGCTTACGATCCGGGCATGCGAGCTTCAGGAACTTTCGCGGTCGTCGACTTCACTCCCGCGCCGGCGGCCGGCCCCGCGATCGAGACCGCGCTGCCCGTCGGCCTGGCCACGATGGAGAAGCGGTACGAAGGTGAGGTCCAGGGGCGCTCCGTCACCCTGTTCACCTCCGCGTACGACCAGTCCGCCGGCACGGGGACGTACGTCGCCATGGAGTCGTTCGAAGGGACGTTGCACGGCCGGGCAGGTGCCTTCAACTTCGCGCACTCCGCGACCACCCTGGGCGAGGGGCGGCAGAGCGAGTTCCTCGTCATCGTGCCGACCAGCGGGACGGGCGACCTGGCCGGCATCACCGGAACCGGCGGCATCGCGATCGACTCGGACGGCACGCACCGGATCTGGTTCGAGTACGGACTCGGCGAGTAGCTCGCACTCACGCGGGCGGGCGGGACGCCCGATGTCGGCACCGACGCCGGCCCTGGCGGTCCCGGGGGCCGGCGTCGGCGTACGTCAGCGTGCCCGCCGACGCGGCGCGAGGAAGGTTTGACAACGTTGTCTCCTGATGGTTCAGGTGCGGTTCGCTCCCGTCGGTGTCGGCGGCATCGCCGTCGCCGCGTGCGTCGAGCGCTGTGCATGTGCCGGGGCGCGAGTGACGTCGGTGTCCGGCCTGTGGGTGGTCAGTCCCGTGCCCGCGATGAAGAGCGTTCCGGAGCCTTCCACCGTCACGCCCCGGTCGGAGTCCGGCAGGAAGCAGCAGTCACCTCGGTCCAGCGTCACCGTCTCGCCGCCCTCGACGCGCAGTCGTGCCGCGCCCTCCTCGCACAGCACGATGCGCGGGCCGGCCTGGGGCACGAGCGGGAGAGGGGTGGAGGTCGGCTCGGTGCGGTAGAGGGCGAACTCCTCGGCCGGGCACAGGTACACGTCCGTACGGCTCGGGCCGACGACCGCGCTCGGGCCGATGACGGGCACGCGGGCCGCCGGGTCGGTGACCCTCAGCAGCTCCGGAACGTTCACCTCCTTCGTCGTCAGTCCCGCGCGGAGGACGTTGTCGGAGGCCGCCATGATCTCGACGCCGACGCCCTGCACGTAGGCGTGCAGGCCCCCGGCCGGCATGTACAAGGCGCTTCCCGGTCGCAGTACTTGATGCCTCATCAGCAGCGAAGCCACGAGCCCGAGATCGCCGGGGTGGTGGCGGGCCATGCGCGTCACCGCCGCGCAGGCGGCGGCATGCGGGCCGGGATCGTCCGACAGTCGTGTGCAGGCCCGCACGACTTCGCCCACCAACGCGTCGCGGTCATGCGCCGGCCATTGGAGAAGCGTCCGTAGTGCCTCCGTGAGCGGTACGCCGCTGCCGTTGTCGTCGCTCCCGTTGTCGTCGCTGCCGTTGTCGTCGCTGCCGTTGTCGTCGCTGCCGTTGTCGTCGCCGCCGCCGACGAGCAGTTCGATCACTGGGCGGAGTCTGTCCACGCCGAGGCTCTTCAGGAGAGCGGCGGCCTCTCCCTGGTCACGGAACCCGGCGAGGACTTCGAAGGGGCTGAGCGCACAGAGGAGTTCGGGCTTGGGCCAGTCGTCGGAGTACGGGCCTTCGCCGCCGTTCGCCGTCTGCGCACCGTACGCAGCCCGCGCCTGCTGCCGGTCGGGGTGCACCTGGATGGACAAGGGCTGGTCCGCCGCGATCACCTTCAGCAGGAAGGGCAGCCGGCCGCCGAATCGGTCGACGCACTCCGGCCCCAGCTCGCGCACAGGGTCGCCGCTCACCACCTCCCGCAGCGTGCGGGTGCGTCCGTCGCGCACGAGGCGTGCGGGGCCGGACGGGTGCTCCCCCATCCACAGTTCCGCCTCGGGTCCCGCCGAGGGCACGTGCCTGCCTGTCAGGCGCGCGAGCGCCTCGCGGGAGCCCCAGGCGTAGGGTTTGATGATCGGTTCGAGAAGATCCACCCGATCACATTAATGCCGGGCGTCGACCGAGGCCTCGTCCTCGGAGGCGCGGGCCGCCGCCGAGGACGCGGCGGCGGAGGCCGAGGCGCGGGCGGGGACGATCGCGGACGCCGCTCGGGAGGCCAGAGCCGACGGGGGCAGGCCGGAGAACGACGCCTCGTCAGGGCTGCGTATCGCCCGGGTGGGGGTGGGGCTGCTGCCGGAGTCGTCGTCAAAGTCGCCGCATCCGGCGAGCGCCGCTGCGGACAGGACGCAGCCGATGACCGCGACGGCGGCGCGGCGGCCGTGGCCGGGGTGGTGCCGTAGCGTGAAGTCCTTGTTCGCGCGTGGCATGAGGTCATCGTCGGCGCTGCGCGGGACGGGCGCGATTTCGCCGGCCCGTTCGCATGAGACCCGCGAAACCTGCGCTCCCCCGCCCCTCTGCGCTCGCTGTAGCGCTGGTTGTGTCCGGGGCGTGGGGGTGGGTGGGACCGTCGTATTCTCGGCCAATGGTGCCGGCGGTGCGTGGCCGGTCTCCTCGCCCGTCCGGGGCCGTCCTGTCCTCGGGACCCAGGTCGGTGCGGGAACTGCGGGAAACCCGCCGAGGCGGATTCCGCTTTACCGGTGCAAGGCGCGGTCGAGGCACACCGGGGCCGGATCCGGGTGCCGTGTGGGTCTTCGGGTGTGCGGCAGCGACGTGCGCCGGTGAGCGGCGCCGGCGCGCCGTCGGGTGGTGTCCGTGTCGTCCGGTCCCTGACGGGGCGTGAGGTTGCAGCACGGTCGGGGCGCCGGCGACGAGAACTTTCTTGGCCAATGTGCTGATCCCTGCACGTCCCACCATGTCAACCGCACTCTTGTGAACGTGACCAACCCGTGACTAGGCTCCCGCTCGCTTTCACGAACAGGACACGTTCTCTCCACCTCGGACCGGCCGTTCGACCGGTCCGTCCGCTTCGTACGGGCTGTGCCAAGGGCTGGGGCGAAAGGCTGCGCCGACGCAGGTCGAAGGGCTGCGCGAAGGCCGGCCGAAGGGCTGCGCAAGGGGGTGAAACGATCGTGGACGAGCCGTCGTCACCGGCGCCGCCGGCACGGGCCTCGCGCACTTTTCGCACTCCGCGTGCCGCACGCATCTCGCGCAAGAGCACGCGGGATCTGCGCATCCTGTGGTGGACCAACGCCGTCGACGGCCTCGGTACGCAGGCCTCCGGCATCGTCCTTCCCCTGCTCGTCCTCGATCTGGGCCACTCGGCCGCCACTGCCGGTTCCTTCGCCAGTGCTGTCGCCGTGGCCGGTGTCGTCCTGGGCCCGTTGGCGGCGCGGCCCGCCGACCACGGGCATCGGCGTGTGCTGCTGATCGGTTCGGCGGTGCTGGCCGCCGCCGCGATGGCGGGGCTGACCATCGCGCTGTTCTGGTGGCGGCCCCCTCTGTGGGCCGTCCTCGGTCTGGCCTTCACCGAGCGGCTGTGCGCCTTCGCGCACGAGGCGGCGGCGCGCGGGGCGCTCGCGCATGTGGCACGCCCGGAGGACGTCACGCGGGGCGCGGCCGGTCTGCAGGCCGGGGACCAAGCGGCTCTCGTCGTCGGACCAGGCGTCGGCGGGGCCCTGTTCGAGGTGGCCCGGCCGCTGCCGTTCCTGGTGGACGCCCTGTCGTACGCGGCGACCGCGCTCGGCATCCGGGCATTACGGGCGCCGCTCGACACCCGTGTTCCGGGGCGCCGCCGGACGCCCGTGACGTCGGGGGTGCGGACGGTCCTACGGTCCGCGCTGCTGCGGATGGTGCTGGTGTGGGCGTCGGCCGCGTCGGTGATCGTGACGTTGCTGTCGTACACGGCGGTGTTCGTCCTCGGCGGGGACGGGGGCGCCACGGTCGGTCTCGTGCTGAGCGCCTCCGGTGCGGCCGGTCTGGTGGGGGCGCTGCTGGCCCCGGGTCTCGTGACGCGTCTGGGCGCGCGGCGTGCCGTGGTGTCGGCGACCTGGTCGCTGCTGGTGCCGGCCGGGGTGCTGGTCGCAGCGGACTCGGCCGGGAGCTTCGCGGCGGGGTTCGCGCTGCTGGCGCTGCTGCTGCCGACGGTGACCGTCGTGCTGTCCGGGGCCATGGTGCGAGCCGTGCCGCGGGAGGTGCAGTCTCAGGCGGGGGCGGTGGTGGGCGCGACGGCCGCTCTGGCGGCGGCCGGCTGCCCGGCGCTGGCGGCGGCGCTGGTGACCTGGCGCGGTGCCCATTCGCCGGCCGTGCTGTGCCTGGCGTCGCTGGTGCTGCTGGCCGTGTACACGCAGGGCGTGTCGGGGCGGTGGCTCACCGGGGAGGCCGGGGCGGACGACGGGCACGCGGGCCGGGACGGGCGCAGGGGCGCGGGCGTTCCCGCTGCTGACGGGCCCCGGGACGAGGCATCCGCGGCGGACGACCCCGGCTCCGGGGCCGAGGCCCGGTCCGGCGGGAGGGGGCAGGGAGGAGGGCCTCGTGAGTGACGCCGCCCGTTACCAGGTGTTCCGCAGTGCTCTGCCGGAGTCCTGCCCGGGTTCGCCGGACCGCATGGTGTTCACGGCCGACGCGGAGGGCCGCTGCGAGGTGTTCACGTGGGACGCCGCCACGCGGCGGGTGCGGCAGGTGACCTCCCGCCCCGGCGGAACGTTTCACTGCGCCATCGACCACGACGCCGACGTGTGGTGGTTCGAGGAGGACGAGGACGGCCTCGGCACCTGGATGTACGCGCCCTTCGCAACGAGCCCTGCTGGAGCCTCCGCCGCCCCGGCCGAAACCTCCGCCCGGACCGCAGCCCCCGCCGCCCGGACCGGCGACTCCCCCGCACCAAAAGGCGGCACCACCGGGAGACCAGGCCTGCTGGGTCTGCCGCCCGGACTGCCGCGCGGGCTGGCCTTCGCCGCCGACGGCACAACCGCCGTCGCCCTCACCGACGGCCGGGTCTCGACCGTCCACGTCGGCCGCAAGGGCGGTTCCGCCCGGCTGCTCCTCAGCGCCGAGGGCCCCCTCGCGCTGCGCGGCATGGCGTCCGACGGCGGGCTGCTCGCGGTGAGCGGCGGCGCGGACGACGCCGTCGTGCTGCTCACCGCCGACGGCACCGTCACCGCCGTACTGCCGCCGGGGCCCGCACGTCAGTGGTGCCGCGGTTTCCGCCCGGCCGGCGGGCGCGAGCTGCTGCTGGTGCGGGAGTCCGGTGACCGTTACGTCCTGGCCACCTGGACGCCGGAGGACGGGACGGTCGTCCACGACTGGTGCGTCTTCGACACGGAGATCTCCGCCCGCTGGTACCCGGACGCCCGCGAGGTCCTCGTACGGCAGGACCGGCACGGCCGTTCCCTGCTGCACCGCGTCGATCTGACGGCCCGCCGCCGCAGCGTCCTGCCGACACGGCCGGGCACGGTCCTGGACGCGGCACCGCGCCCCGGCGGTGGTCTGCACTGTCTGTGGACCGACACCACGCATCCGCCGGTGCTGCTCGCCACGGACGGCACGCCGCTGCCACCGCTGACCGGGACGCCGCCGCGGGTGCCGGGCCGGCACCGGGACCTGTGGACGTCCACCCCCGACGGTCCCGTGCACACGCTGCTGAGCCTGCCCGACACGGCCGCGCCGGGCCGGCCCGCGCCCCTGGTGTTCCTGGTGCACGGCGGGCCCGCCGACCAGGACCGCGACGCGTACGACGGCACCGTGCACTCCCTCGTCGCCTCCGGCTATGCCGTGGCACGCGTCAACTACCGCGGCTCCACCGGCTACGGGCCCCGCTGGCGGCACGCGTTCACCGCCGGGGTCGGCCACACGCAGGTGCAGGATCTCGCCGCGGTCCGCGCCGACCTGCTGCGCCGCGGGCTGGCCGCACCCGACGCGACGGCGCTGTGGGGCGTGTCCTGGGGGGCGTATCTGGTGCTGCTCGCGCTGGGGACGCGGCCCGAGCTGTGGCGGGCGGGCATCGCGGTGAAACCGCTCGCCGACTGGGCGGCCGCGCACCGCTCCTCGACGTCCGCGCTGCGGGCCTTCGACATACGGCTGTTCGGCGGCACCCCGGACGAGGTGCCCGAACGCTACGCGCGGAGCTCCCCGCTGAGCTACGCCTCCCGTGTCACGGCGCCGCTGCTGGTGGTGGGCGCCACCCGGGACGTCAAGTGCCCGCCGGACCAGATCCGTTCCTACCTGGCCGCGCTCGACGACGCGGGGGTGCCGTACGAGGCGATGTGGCTGGACACCGGGCACGACGGCTACGACGGTGCCGCCCATGTCGCGGTCCTGCGGCGCGCGATGACGTTCCTGAACCGCCGACTGGCCGTACCCCGCGGCCCGGTCACCGAAGACTCCCCCGGTCGCCGGGGGAGCCCGGAGCCGCCGCGCACACGACGGCCCGGGCCGGCACGAACCGCTCACTGACGAAGGGAGAGATCCATGCAGAAGGACATCATCCACAACGATCCGCTCGCGGACGAGGAGGAGAACCGCAAGCCCGGCATCGGCATCACCATCACCATTCCGTTCCGGAACGCCGACGAGGGCGACGAGGAGTGACCTCCGCCCGGCCGGTCCCGCACGGGGCCGGCCGGGCTCCCCTCCCCCACCTCCCCTCTCCCTCCTC
>NZ_JALLGL010000027.1 GCF_023072675.1 Streptomyces sp. XM83C | reverse complement strand
CCTTCTCTTCGGGGGAGGTCACCCGCCCCCGACACACCAAGGGCGGGTGACCTCCCCCGAAGAGAAGGTCACCCGCCCCTCACAGCGACACGCGGGACGGCTACCCGGCCGCCGCCGCGTCCGCCGCCTGCGCCTTCAGCGCCCGCTCGACGCCCGCGCGGGACTCCGACACCAGGCGCCGCAGCGCCGCGTTCGGCTCCGCCGACTCCAGCCAGGCGTCCGTACGGTCCAGGGTGTCCCGCGACACCTGCACCGACGGGTACAGGCCGACCGCGATCTGCTGGGCCATCTCGTGCGACCGGGACTCCCAGATGCCCTTGACCACCTCGAAGTACTTCGCGGTGTACGGCGCGAGCAGCTCCCGCTGGTCGGTCTGGACGAAGCCGGCGATGACGGCCTCCTGCACGGCGTTCGGCAGCTTGTCGGAGTCCACGACGGACGCCCATGCCTCCGCCTTGGCCTCCGGCGTCGGCCGGGCGGCGCGGGCGGTCGCGGCGTGCCGCTCACCCGCGGCGGTCTTGTCCCGCTCGTACTCGCCGGCGATCTCCGCCTCGTCGAACCGGCCCACGGCCGCGAGCCGCTGCACGAACGACCAGCGCAGCTCGGTGTCGACGACCAGACCCTCCACGGTCTGCGTGCCGTCCAGCAGCCCCTCCAGCAGGTCGAGCTGCTCCGGCGTGCGGGCCGTCGCCGCGAACGCCCGCGCCCACGCCAGCTGGTGGTCGCTGCCCGGCTCCGCCGACCGCAGATGGGCCAGCGTGGCGTCGGTCCAGCGGGTCAGCAGCGCCTCACGGGCGGACGGGTCGGCGTACAGGTCGACGGCGAGCTTCACCTGACGGTGCAGCGACTGCACGACACCGATGTCCGACTCCTTGCCGATGCCGGACAGCACCAGCGACAGATAGTCCCGCGCCGGCATCTCGGCGTCCCGCGTCATGTCCCAGGCGGACGCCCAGCACAGCGCGCGCGGCAGCGACGCCTCGAAGTCGCCGAGGTGCTCGGTGACGACCCGCAGCGACTCCTCGTCCAGCCGGACCTTGGCGTACGACAGGTCGTCGTCGTTGAGCAGCACCACCGCCGGACGGGCCCGGCCCACAAGCTGCGGTACGGCCGTCAGCTCGCCGTCGACGTCCAGCTCGATCCGCTCGGAGCGCACCAGCTTGCCGGACGCCTCGTCCAGGCCGTACAGGCCGACCGCGATGCGGTGCGGGCGCAGAACCGGCTCGCCCTTGGCACCGGCGGGCAGCGCGGGCGCCTCCTGACGGATGCCGAAGGAGGTGATGACACCGTCGGCGCCGGTCTCGATCTCCGGGCGCAGCACATTGATGCCGGCGGTCTCCAGCCACGCCTTCGACCAGGCCTTCAGATCGCGGCCGGAGGTCTCCTCCAGCGCGCCCAGCAGGTCGGACAGCCGGGTGTTGCCGTACGCGTGCCGCTTGAAGTAGGCCTGCACACCGCGGAAGAACTCGTCCTCACCGACGTACGCCACGAGCTGCTTCAGCACGGAGGCGCCCTTGGCGTAGGTGATGCCGTCGAAGTTGACGAGGACGTCGTCCAGGTCGCGGATGTCCGCCATGATCGGGTGCGTGGACGGCAGCTGGTCCTGCCGGTACGCCCACGTCTTCATGGAGTTCGCGAACGTCGTCCACGAGTGCGGCCAGCGCGAGCCCGGCGCGGCGGCCTGGCAGGCGATCGACGTGAACGTGGCGAACGACTCGTTCAGCCACAGGTCGTTCCACCACTCCATGGTGACAAGGTCGCCGAACCACATGTGCGCCAGCTCGTGCAGGATGGTCTCCGCGCGCACCTCATACGCGGCGTCCGTCACCTTGGACCGGAAGACGTACTGGTCGCGGATGGTGACCGCGCCGGCGTTCTCCATCGCGCCCGCGTTGAACTCCGGCACGAACAGCTGGTCGTACTTCTTGAACGGGTACGCGTAGTCGAACTTCTCCTGGAACCAGTCGAAGCCCTGCCGGGTCACCTCGAAGATCGCGTCCGCGTCGAGGTACTCGGCGAGCGAGGGGCGGCAGTAGATGCCCAGCGGTACCGACTGGCCGTCCTTCTCGTACACGCTGTGCACCGAGTGGTACGGGCCGACGATCAGCGCCGTGATGTACGACGAGATCCGCGGGGTCGGCTCGAAGACCCACACATTGTCCTTGGGCTCCGGGGTCGGCGAGTTGGACACCACGGTCCAGCCCTCCGGCGCCTTCACCGTGAACTGGAAGGTGGCCTTCAGATCGGGCTGCTCGAACGAGGCGAAGACCCGGCGGGCGTCCGGCACCTCGAACTGCGTGTACAGGTAGGCCTGGTTGTCGACCGGGTCGACGAACCGGTGCAGACCCTCGCCCGTGTTGGTGTACGCGCAGTCGGCGACGACGCGCAGGACGTTACGGCCCTCCAGCAGGCCGGGCAGGGCGATACGGGAGTCCTTGAAGACGTCCGCCGGGTCCAGCGGGTCCCCGTTCAGGGTCACCTCGTGGACGGTGGGGGCCACCAGGTCGATGAACGACTCCGCGCCGTTCTCGGCGACGTCGAAGCGCACCGTGGTCACGGACCGGTAGGTGCCGCCCTCCTGCGCGCCGGAGAGGTCGAGTTCGATCTCGTACGAGTCAACGGTGAGCAGCTTCGCCCGCTGCTGCGCCTCTTCGCGAGTCAGGTTTGTGCCAGGCACGCGGTCATCTCCTCGTCATGTGTGGATTGCGCCATCCTTCCACGTGAGCCCTGGTCCGGGCGACGATCCCCCGGCGTATGGCAGGCCGGGCACGATGTCCGATTTCCGCCGGTACGGCGTGGCCGGGGACGCCGGCCTGAAGGCATGACCACCGACACGACCACCGACTCCAGCGCCGACACGACCACCGAGGCCACCGCGGACACGACCCTCCAGGTCACCGCCGACACGACCACCGAGGCCGCCAGGGGCGCGCCCGCCCTCACCGTCCGCCCCGTGCCGCCCGAGGTCCTCGCCGCCCTGCGTACCGCCGACGACGCGGGCCGCGTTCCCGAGCCGTTCACCGACGACGAGGGCGGCGCCCCGCTCCGCTGCTGCCTGCGCCGCAGCCGGCCGGGGGAGCGGATCGCCCTCGTGTCGTACGTGCCGCTGCGCCGCTGGACGGCCGCGACCGGCGCCCGGCCGGGCCCGTACGACGAGCCGGGCCCCGTCTTCGTCCACGCCGATGCGTGCCAGGGCCCCGACGGCGATGCCCTGCCGTTCACGGACGCCCACCGCGTCCTGCGCCGCTACTGTGCCGACGGCCGCATCCTCGGCGGCGAGCTGGTCGGACCCGGCTGGGGCACGGGCGAGCTGCGGAAAGCGTTCGACGACCCGGTCGTGGCGCTCGTCCACGTCCGGGCCGTCGAGTACGGCTGTTTCCTCTACGAGGTCACAAGGGTCTGAGGCCGGGCGTTCAGCCCTTCAGCTCCGCCGCCACCAGCTCCGCGATCTGCACCGCGTTCAGCGCGGCACCCTTGCGGAGGTTGTCGTTGGAGACGAACAGCGCGAGACCGTTCTCCACGGTCTCGTCGCGGCGAATGCGGCCCACGTACGAGGGGTCCTGGCCGGCGGCCTGAAGCGGGGTCGGGATGTCCGACAGCTCCACGCCGGGCGCGTCCTTCAGCAGCTCGACGGCGCGCTCGGGGCTGATCGGGCGGGCGAAACGGGCGTTGACCTGGAGGGAGTGACCGGAGAACACCGGCACGCGGACGCAGGTGCCGGACACCTTCAGACCGGGGATCTCCAGGATCTTGCGGGACTCGTGCCGCAGCTTCTGCTCCTCGTCGGTCTCGTTCAGACCGTCGTCGACGAGGTTCCCGGCGAACGGCAGCACATTGAACGCGATGGTCCGCTTGTACACGTTCGGCTCGGGGAAGTCGACCGCGCCGCCGTCGTGGGTGAGCTTGTCCGCGTCGGCGATCACCTTCTGCGCCTGGCCGTGCAGCTCGGCGACGCCCGCGAGACCCGAACCCGACACCGCCTGGTAGGTGGCGACGACCAGCGCCTCGAGGCCGGCCTCCGCGTGCAGCGGCTTGAGGACCGGCATCGCGGCCATCGTGGTGCAGTTCGGGTTGGCGATGATGCCCTTCGGGCGGTTCGCGACCGCGTGCGGGTTGACCTCGGAGACCACCAGCGGCACGTCGGGGTCGCGGCGCCACGCCGACGAGTTGTCGATCACGACGGCGCCCTGGGAGGCCACCTTCTCCGCCAGCGCCTTGGAGGTGGCGCCGCCCGCGGAGAACAGCACGATGTCCAGTCCGGTGTAGTCGGCGGTGGCCGCGTCCTCCACCGTCACGCCGTCCAGCTCGGTGCCGGCGGAGCGGGCCGAGGCGAACAGACGCAGCTCGTCGACCGGGAAGTTCCGCTCCTTGAGGATCCTGCGCATGACCGTGCCGACCTGACCGGTGGCTCCGACGATTCCGACCCTCACGGCGACTCCCTCTGCTTTCCGACTCGACGAGGCTTCGTTCAACGAGGCTTTTCCATCATGCGGCCGACCCGGCCCCGGCTGTCCAATTCTTTGCCTCCGGTGCCCGAGGAATGGGACGCCCCCTCGCCCGCACACGGTTCCGGAAATTTCCCCCGGACCGGCTCTGAGCTGGAGGAATTCAGTCATTGGGCGCCCCCGGCCGCAAGGTCGCCTGCCCGCCGCGCCTTCGCCCACACCCGGTGTGACGTACGCCTCCCGGACATCTCCCCGCCCGACGCGACGCGGGACCGCCGAGGGGCGGGCGGTGCGCGAAAGGGCGGGCGCCCGGAACCCGGACGCCCGCCCCCGCGGTCGTGCACCCGCCGTTACGGCGTGACGGTGCCGATCTTCACGTTGCCGAGGCCCGCGACCGTGCCGCGGGCGTTGACCAGCTGGACGCGGCCGAAGAACTCACGGCCCTCCGGCGCGGCCGACGCGGCGATGATGTTCGCGGACACCGTCGCCGACCGGCCCGTGCCCAGCTTCACCGGCGCGTCACCGTCGACGGTGACGGTGCCGAGCGCCTCGGAGAAGAACACGTCCCGGTAGTCGTACTCGGTCGTGCCGGCGGGCACCGAGTAGGCGTCCACCACGATCGTGTACGTGCCCGGAGCCGGGTCGGCGATCGACACGGACTCCTCGGAGTCGCCGTCGGCGGACTGCGCGACGGTCGCGCCGGACGCGTCGCGGACCACCAGGTCGAGGTCGGCGGAGGCGTCGGAGACATTGCCGATGGCGACGTCCAGCGACTTCGCGCCCTCGGGCACGACGACCGTGGTCACCTGGGTCTCGCCGTCCTCGATGGCCGGGCGGGCGTTCTTGGCGGAGCCGAGCGGCCCGCCGACCAGCTTGCCGTCGATGGCGGCGAACGCGTTGGTGACCGTCCAGGACGCGGGCACCGGCGTGCCGGCCTTCGCCTCGGGCACCGTCACGGTCTCCGGGTCGAAGGACGCGCCGAGCACGGACACGTTCAGCGTGTACGGGTTGTCCAGCAGCGGCGAGGTGCGCCGCGCCTCGACCTCGACCTCCCACACGCCCGGCTGCGGGTCGGCGTAGGAGCGGACGTCCGGCTTGCAGCCGTTGCCGTCGAGGTAGTTGTTGTAGCAGTACGGCGTGGAGGTGTTGTCCACCGGGACGCCGTACGGGTGGATGGAGATGAAGCGGGTCTGGCTCTTGTCCTTCAGCCCGCCGATCGCGACCTCCAGCGCCTTCGCGCCCTCGGGCACGGTCAGGAAGTACGACTGCGTGCTGTTGCGCTGCACGGACGACTTCGCGGTGAAGGTGTGCTGGACCGGCGTGGACACGACGACCGTGGTGAGGACCTGCTTGTCGATGCCCTCGGTGCGCGGGTCGTCGACCTCCAGGATCGCGCTCTTGATGCCCGCCGCCTTCGGCCTGGCCTCGACCTTGACGGTGACCGGCTTGTTCAGCGGCAGCTTCACCTCGTCACTGCCCACGATGCGGAACGTGCCGCCGGCGTTGTTCTCGAAGTGCAGCTCGTGCCGGATCGCCTTGTCCTCGCCGGACGTACGGGTCAGGGTGATCTCGTACGTCTTCTTCTGACCGGCCTTCAGACCGCCCTCGCGGTCGTACAGGCCGGTGCCGAAGCCCGGCGTCTTCAGGGCGTAGTCGATCGCGGTGTCGACCGGGGCCTTGACCGTGTACTCGTGTGCGGTGGCGCCCTTCTTGATGGCCTTCCACGCGTCCACGATGTTCAGCAGGCCGGCGCCCTCCTCGTGCGGCTGCGCGTCCTTGATGTGGTCGGCCGTGGAGGTGACCGCGGTGCGCAGCTTCGCCGGGGTGAGGTCGATGCCCTGCTGCTTGGCCGCGCTCAGCAGCAGCGCCATGGCGCCCGCCGCCTGCGGGGAGGCCATCGAGGTGCCCTGCAGCATGGAGTAGCCGGCCGGGAGGCTGTAGCCGGCCTCGGCGACCGGGCCGCCGGGCAGCCAGGTCTGCGTGGTGTTGATGGCGGCGCCCGGCGCGGTGATCGTCGGGGCGAAACCGCCGTCCTCACGCGGGCCGCGCGAGGAGAACGGCATCATCGCGTACTTGGTCTTCACCTCGGAGCCGTAGTTGGCCGCCCAGGTCTCCTTGGAGATGGACGCGCCGACCGAGATGACCTTGTCGGCCAGGCCGGGGTCGCCGATGGTGTTGGTGCCGGGGCCGGAGTTGCCCGCGGAGATCACCAGCTGGACGCCGTAGGTGTCGATGAGGCGCGTGTAGAGCTGGGCGCGCGCGTTGTTGCCGTCGTTGAGCGCGGGCAGACCGCCGATCGACATGTTGACGATGTCGACGCCGCGGTTGGCGACCAGGTCGATCATGCCCTCGGTGAGGGCGATGTTGGTGCAGCCGCCGGTCCAGGTGCAGGCACGCGAGGAGACGATCTTCGCGCCGGGCGCGGCGCCGTTCATCTTGCCGCCGAACAGGCCGTTGGCGGCGGTGATGCCGGCGACGTGGGTGCCGTGCTCGGACTCGATGACGCCGATGTTGACGTAGTCGGACTTGGCGCCGGCCGCGTTGTAGACGACGTCCTTGCGGATCTCGACGACGAACGGCTGCCGCTCGACGACGTCCGTCTTCGGGTCGTCGGTGCCGAAGTACCCGATCTGGAAGCCGTCCTTGTACGGCTTCATCGGGGTGTCGTCGGTGAAGTCGTGGTTGTTGTTCAGGTCGACGCGGACCGTGCCGGCCGCCGCGTCGTACAGCAGACCCCAGGTGTCGGTGGTGTCGCCGTCGCGGTTGGCGTCGCCCTTGGCGTCACCGCCGGTGGTGGCGGCCTCGCTGAACAGGTTGAAGGCGTACGTCCCGGCGGGCGTGGTCCAGGTCTGGCCGTTCGCCGTGAACGTCGGGCCGGTGACCTTGGTGTTCATCCGGCGCCAGGTGGCGTCGCCGTCGCTGACCGGGTCGGTCGCGGTGACCCAGTCGACGATCTTCCGCTCGCCGGTGGTGGTCTTCTGCAGCGCCGGGTGGCCGAGGTCGACGCCCGAGTCGAGGATGCCGATGGTGATGCCGCGTCCGTCGGCCTTCGGGTTCTTCTTCACGAAGTCGACGGCGCCCGTCTCGAAGGACGGGTTGTACGGGTTCTCGGCGGGTGTGTTCCTGCCGGGCGCCGGGTACTTCGCCTTGGCGCCGTGCGCGCCCTTGGCGGTGTCCGCGCTCGGCGTCGGGTCGTCGAGGGGGATGTCCTGCTTGAGGTCGATCGCGTGGACCGAGGACAGCTTGGCGGCGGAGGCGATGGCCGCGTCGGCCTTGTCGGTGGGGACGGTGGCCCGCACATAGCCGATCTTGTCGAACGTGCGGCCGACGACGGAGCCCTGGACCGCGTCGAGCTGTCCGGCGACCTGCTCGGTGCTGCCCGGAGCGGTCGCGATCATCATGGTGACGGTCTTGTCGCCGGCGGCCTTGGCCTCGGCGAGCAGATCGGCGTCGTCGGAACCGAGCTTGTCGGCGGCGGACTTCACGCCCGGGTCGGCCGCGGTGGGCGGAGCGTCCGCGGCGAACGCCGCCGGTATCGGGCCGGCCGCGGAGAGCGCGGCCACGAGGCCCGCGGCGGCCGCGACGCGCGCGACGCGTCTGGCGCGCGATATCGGGGCCCGCTGGGGGGTGTGGGTCATCGGCATCCCTCGGAGGTAAAGGAACGTACGAACGAGCGCGCACAGCTTTACCCAAGAGATGTTTCTTTGGGGAGAGTTGACCGAACCGAAATGGATCTATGGGGAAAACCCTTGGTCCGGCAGGGGTTGCCCTGCGGGGTCCCGACACGCCGGACAGGCGGGCCCCGGCACGCCGGACTCGCGGGGTTTCGCCGTGTTGCCGGCCCCGGCGCCGGCAAGGTGCCCGGGGTTCAGGCCTCCTTGGCGCGGGCGTAGTGCCGGGAGGCCTTGGCGCGGTTGCCGCAGACGGCCATGGAGCACCAGCGGCGGGTGCCGTTCCGCGAGGTGTCGAAGAAGTGCAGCGTGCACGCCTCGTGCGCGCAGGAGCGTATACGATCCGGCGCGGTGGTCAGCAGCCGCAGGTAGTCCCGCGCGGCGAGCCAGGCGGGCCCCCAGGACGGGTCCTCGAACTCCGGTTTCTCGCCCGGCCCTTCGGCGGTCAGCGTGGCCCGGACCCGGCCGTGCGCGAGCACGGCGTCGACCCGCGAGGCGCCCTCGGCGAGGGACCCGTCGACGGCCGCGCTCAGCGCGTCCCGCGCGGTCAGGGCGTGCCGCAGGGTCGCCGCGTCGGCGGTGTACTCCTCCGTCAGCCCGTTCGCCTCCAGCCAGACGGCCAGCCCGTCGGTGTCGCGGAGCAGATCCTGCACGGCCCCGTCCCGCAGCCACCGCGTGTTGAGCAGGTCCAGCGCGAGCGGCTCACCGGTGAGCGGACGCGGATCCGGCGAGGTCGGGGGCATGGTGGACTCCTTCCGTGCTGACCGGTCGGACGTACGGCACCGGCAGCACCGCCCATTGTAACCCCTTACTATGCATCCACAGGTTAGAGAGGTGTCTGTCACGGAAGACCGCCGGACGAGGACCAGGACGGCCGGAACTCGCCCAACCAGTGGAAAACGGAGCAACTTCCCGCCTGCCCGCCGGGTTTCTCCCCGTGATCGCACACGGAGGCGACCGACCACGACGAAGGGGGAAGACATGGCGGTACGGAAGGCACTGGCGGGAGCGGTGGCCGTCGTCGCATCGCTCGCGCTCGCCACACCCGCCCTCGCGGCGGGCCCCAGGACGCACCACGACGCCACCCGGCAGGCGCTGCGCGCGAACGTGGAGGCCGGCGCGCCCGGCGTCACCGCGACGGTCACCGAGGGCCGCACCACCTGGTCGGCCGCGGAAGGCGTCGGCGACCTGCGCCGGGGCACACCCCGCTCGACGGCCGACCACTACCGCGTCGGCAGCATCACCAAGACCTTCGTCGCGACCGTGCTGCTGCAACTGGAGGCCGAGGGCAGGATCTCCCTCGACGACAAGGTCGACACATGGCTGCCCGGCGTGGTCCGCGGCAACGGCCACGACGGCCGCCGTATCACCGTCCGGCAGCTGCTCAACCACACGAGCGGCATCTTCAACGTCACCGAGGACAAGGAGTTCCAGCGCGCCTACTTCCTCAAGGACGGCTTCTTCGCCCACCGGTACGACACCGTGGACCCGCGCCGGCTCGTGGAGATCGCCATGGCCCACCGGCCGGACTTCGCGCCCGGCACCTCCTGGCACTACTCCAACACCAACTACGTTCTCGCCGGAATGATCGTCGAACGCGTCACCGGACGCCCGTACGGCGAGGAGATCCGCCGCCGGATCATCGCCCCTCTCCATCTGCGCGCCACGTCCGTTCCCGGCACCAGGACGACCCTGCCGAGGCCCGCCTCCCGCGCCTACGGCAAGCTCGCGGAGACGACGACGGGACCCTCGTACGACGTCACCGAACTCAACCCGTCGATGGCGTGGGCGGCCGGCGAGATGATCTCCGACTCTGCCGACCTCAACCGCTTCTACACCGCCCTGCTGACCGGCCGGCTGCTGCCGCCCCGCCAGCTCGCCGAGATGAAGGACACCCGTCCCGTGCCCGACGCGGCCGGCGAGCGCTACGGCCTCGGCCTGATCGAACGGGAACTGTCCTGCGGCGTCCGCGTCTGGGGCCACGACGGCGGCATCCACGGGTCGATCTCCTCCGCCGTCACCACCGCCGACGGCCGGCACGCCCTCGCCCTCAACCTCAACGGAGACTGGGCGGGCGACCCCGAAGCGGTGATCGAGGCCGAGTTCTGCGGCCCCGGGCACAAGTGACCTGACGCCTCCCGAGGCCCCGCCCCGTGCCTCGACGGCACGAGGAGGGCCATGACCGCCCCCCTCCGGCGGTCATGGCCCTCCTCTCCCCTCCTGGACGCCGCCCCGGTCCCCCTACCGGGGCAGCACCACCACATAGGCGGCCGGGTCCCGGTCACCGGCCGCCATCAGCGCCGTACGGACCACCGTCGCCTGCTGCTCCATCGCGTCCCGCAGCTTCTTCGGCGTGATGTGCACGACCGTGATGCCGAGCCTCTCCAGCGTCTCCCGCTTGCGCGCGTACTCCGACCACATCGCGTCCTCGTCCTGCCGCGGCGCCCGCGTGTCCAGCTCCACCGCCACCGCCTGCTCCGGCCAGTAGGCGTCCAGACCGCCCAGATGCGGGCCGCCCGGCAGCCGCAGATCCACGTTCCACACCGGGTCCGGCAGCCCGTACTCGCGGACCATCCGGTACAGCCGGTCCTCGGCGATCGCCCGGCCCTCCGCCAGCAGTGAGTCCACCGCGTCCACCACGTGCGGACGCCCCAGCAGTTTCGCCTGAGTCAGCTCCCGCACCACCGACGCCGGTTCGCAGTGCCCGCCGCGCACCGCCTCGGTCAGCAGCCGCCGCACCACGGCAGCGTCCGACAGATCCGCCACCGCGTCCGCCAGCGCGCGCGGCACCGGCGCCACCGGCACCCCCGTCACCTGCTGCGGCACCGGCAGGGCCGGCGTGCGGATCACCCGCGCGCACCCCGTCGAACGCAGCCGGCGCAGCCGCGGCACCAGCACGTCGATCGTCTCCAGGGCGAGCAGCGAGGGCGTGGAGGTGAATCCGTGCAGGGTGAGCGCCGCCCGACCGGTGATCATCGCTTCCCGGTAGGCGGGCGGCGTGCCGTGCGGGTCGTCCGAGCCCGGTTGCGCCGGCACCCCCGCCGGCGTGGACGGCCCGGACTCCCGCGACGCGTACATCAGCACCGCGTGCAGCCGCTCCTCGCCGGTCGGCGGGCCCGGGTGCAGCAGGACCACACCGGGCAGCAGCTGCTGCCACGCACCACCGGGGCGGCACTGCTCGGTCAGCTCGGCGGTCGTCACGCCGTAGGTCCGCAGCTGCGCCACCGTCAGAACGCGCCGCCGGCCCGCGGCGAGGTGGCGAAGGGGGCGGGGGGAGGCCGGGGAGAGCGGGGTGTTGTGGTTCATGCCGCTGAGATTCCCGCGCCCGATCCGCCCCTTAACCGCTGTTACACGCCTGTCGACAAAACCGGACAAGTCTGCACTAAAGGATGCGTGTTCGGGTGCCGATCAGGCGCGGAAAACCCCTGGTCCGAACGGGTCGGTCCAGGGGTCACGGTTCCGATTGCCTGAATTCCGTAACGGTCACCGACCGCCCAGGCTCAGGCCATAGGTCAGGCGGTGGCGGCCTCCGCGTCGCACGCCTGGCCGCGCAGCGCCCGCGCCAGGTCGTCCCGTGCCTCCAGCACCAGCCGGCGCAGCGCCGGCGCCGCGTCCTCGTGCGCCGCGAGCCACGCGTCGGTCGCGGCCAGCGTCTCCGGGGAGTCCTGCAACGACGGGAACAGGCCCCGCACCACATGGATGCCGATCTGGATCGACCGCTGCGCCCACACCCGCTCGATCGCCGCGAAGTACTTCTCCGCGTACGGCGCGGTCAGCTCCCGCTGCGAGGGCCGCGCGAAGCCCTCGATCGTCGCCTCGGTCAGCGCGTTCGACAGCGCGTCGGACTCCACGACCTGCGCCCACGCCTGCGCCTTGACCGCGGCCGACGGACGGGCGGCCAGGCAGCGCACCTGGTGCCGCTTGCCGGACGCGGTGTCGTCGCGGGCCAGCTCGGCCGCGAGGACCTCCTCGCCGGCGGCGCCGTGCGCGGCCAGCGGCTCCAGGAACGCCCAGCGCAGTTCCTGGTCCACCTCCAGGCCGTCCACCTTCTCCGTGCCGTCGAGCAGACCCCGCAGCAGCGCCAGATCGCCCTCGCCGGAGGCGACGGACGCGAAGAACCGCGCCCACGCCAGCTGGTGCTCGCTGCCCGGCTCCGCGGCACGCAGCTCGCGCAGCGCGCCCTCGGCCAGCAGCCGCCCGCCGGTCTCCCGCCAGGCGGGCGCCGCGTAGTGCACCAGCGCGGACTCCGCCCAGGCGTGCAGCATCTGCACCACGCCGATCTGCGACTCGCGGCCCGCAAACCGCAGCACCAGGTCGACGAAGTCCCGCGCGGGCAGCAGCGCGTCCCGCGTCATGTTCCACAGCGCCGACCAGCACAGGGCGCGGGCCAGCGGGTCGGTGAGGTCGCCGAGGGCGGCCTTGAGCGTCTCCAGCGACGTCGCGTCGAAGCGGGTCTTGCAGTACGTCAGGTCGTCGTCGTTGACCAGCACCAGCTCCGGGGCCTCGGCCCCGGCCAGCTCCGCCACGACCGTACGGGCGCCGTCGACGTCCGTCTCGGCCCGTGCGTACCGCTCCAGCGCGCCCGCCTCGGCACGGCGGTACAGGCCGACGGCGACCCGGTGCGGACGCAGCTCCGGGTGCGACTCGGGAGCCTCCTGCACGACCGCCAGCTCCTCGATCCGGCCGTCGGCGCCCAGCAGCACCTGCGGGGTGAGCGAGTTGACGCCGGCCGTCTGGAGCCAGGAACGCGACCAGGCCGTCATGTCCCGGCCGCTGGTCTCCTCCAGCACCGACAGCAGGTCGGCGAGGCGCGTGTTGCCGTACGCGTGCCGCTTGAAGTAGCGGCGGGCGCCCTCCAGGAACGCGTCCTGCCCGACGTACGCCACGAGCTGCTTCAGCACGGAGGCGCCCTTGGCGTAGGTGATGCCGTCGAAGTTGAGCTTGGCGTCCTGAAGATCGCGGATGTCGGCGGTGACGGGGTGCGTGGACGGGAGCTGGTCGGCGCGGTACGCCCACGCCTTGCGGCGGTTGGCGAAGGTGATCCAGGCGTCCTCGAAGCGGGTGGCGCCGACGTTGGCGAACGCGCCCATGAAGTCCGCGAAGGACTCCTTCAGCCACAGGTCGTCCCACCACACCATGGTGACGAGGTCGCCGAACCACATGTGCGCCATCTCGTGCAGGATCGTGTTGGCGCGGCCCTCGTACGCGGCCCGCGTCACCTTCCCGCGGAAGATGTACTCCTCCCGGAAGGTCACCAGGCCCGGGTTCTCCATCGCGCCGAGGTTGTACTCGGGCACGAACGCCTGGTCGTACTTGCCGAACGGGTACGGGAAGTCGAAGTGGTCGTGGAAGAAGTCCAGGCCCTGCTTGGTGACGAGGAACACGTCGTCGGCGTCGAAGTGCCGGGCCAGGCCCTTGCGGCACATCGCGCCCAGCGGGATCTCCAGGCGTGTGCCGTCCTCGAAGGTCCGCTCGTAGGTGTCCGTGACGTAGTGGTACGGCCCCGCCACCACGCAGGTGATGTACGTCGAGATCGGCTTCGTCTCCGCGAACCGCCACACGCCGTCCGTCTGCCGGCCGGCGCCGTTGCTCCACACCGTCCAGCCCTCGGGCGCCCGCACCTCGAACCGGAACGGCGCCTTGAGGTCGGGCTGCTCGAAGTTGGCGAAGACGCGGCGGGAGTCGGCCGGCTCGTACTGCGTGTACAGGTAGACCTCGCCGTCCTCCGGGTCGACGAAGCGGTGCAGGCCCTCACCGGTGCGGGAGTAGGCGCACTGCGCGTCCACCACCAGCTCGTTGTCGGCGGCGAGGTCCTCCAGCAGGATGCGGGAGCCGTCGAACACCTCTCCCGGGTCGAGGTCCTTGCCGTTGAGCGAGACGGCGGTCACGCTCGGCGCGATCAGGTCGGCGAAGCTGCTCGCGCCCGGCTCGGCGCAGCGGAAGCGGATCGTGGTGACCGAACGGAAGGTGCGCGGCCCGTCGCCGTCCTGCTCGCCCACGGCGGAGCGCAGGTCGAGGGACACCTCGTACCCGTCGACGGACAGCAGTGCGGCCCGCTCCCGGGCCTCGTCACGGGTCAGATTCTCACCGGGCACGGACGGTTCTCCCTCACGGCGTCTCGGATGCTGAACAGCACCGATCCTGCCACGCGCTCCTGACACGGCACAGCGGGAGACCCCTGCGGAAACGGGAATGGAGGGCGCTCGGGAGGTGTTGCCGCAGCGGAAGACGTTCACCGGTGAACCATCGCCTCCCGAGGAGAGACATGTCGGAGAAGACCCCCGTCGACTTCTGGTTCGACCCGCTGTGCCCGTGGGCCTGGATGACCTCGCGCTGGGTGCTGGAAGTCGAGAAGGTCCGCGACATCGAGGTCCGCTGGCATGTGATGAGCCTGGCCGTCCTCAACGAGGACAAGCTCGACGAGCTGCCCGAGAACTACCGGGAGATGCTGGAGACCAAGGCGTGGGGCCCGGTCCGCGTCGTCACGGCCGCGCAGGAGGAGCACGGGCCCGAGGTGCTCGGCGACCTCTACACCGCGCTCGGCACGCGCATCCACAACGAGGGCATGGGCCCGGAGAAGGAGGCCGTGGCGACCGCGCTCGCCGACGTCGGCCTGCCCGCCTCCCTGATGGACCACTGGGACGACACCCCGTACGAGGAGCAGCTGCGCGCCTCCCACAAGGAGGGCATCGAGAAGGTCGGCCAGGACGTCGGCACCCCGGTCATCGCCGTGCCGGGCGCCGACGGCGAGCAGATCGCGTTCTTCGGCCCGGTCGTCACGCCCGCCCCGAAGGGGGAGGAGGCGGCCCGGCTGTGGGACGGCACCCTGGCGGTCGCCTCCGTGCCCGGCTTCTACGAGATCAAGCGCACGCGTACCAAGGGCCCGGACTTCAGCAACCTCTGAGCCGGCGCGGGGGTCAGAGGTCCTCGGGCAGATTGCCGCCCACCCGCCAGTTGTCCTTGCGCTGCACCCGCCGGCAGCCCGGTGTGGTGCAGCGGTGGTAGGCCTGCGGGCGGAACTTCTCGGCCCGCTCGCTCGGATATTCCTCGACGACGGCCCGGGTGGCCTCGACCTCTTCCTCGGTCAGATCCCGGAACCGCCGCAGCGGCCCCCGGCAGGTCGGATTGGGACACCGCACATCGCCCACGCGGACCTCCTCCACGCACGGAAGAACAGCAGCGTAGGCGTCATACCCCCGCCCCCGGCACCCCGGAACCGGCCCTGCGGGGGGCGTGCCCCGGACAGCCCTCCCGGCGGGCGTCCCTCCGTGGCCGGAAGCCCCCGCGAGTCACGTCCTCGCGGGGGCTTCCTTCTGGGGCCTGCCGCGTGACGGGTGAGAAGACGATCACGAGGCAGGGGCCTGGGGGCGGCGGTCAGGGCGCGAGCAGCAGGGCGTTCGTGCGGGACCTGGCGGCCTCGTAGCGGCGGGCCACGTCCTGCCAGTTGACGACCTGCCACATGGCGTCGATGAAGTCGACCTTCTGGTTGCGGTACTGCAAGTAGAAGGCGTGCTCCCACGCGTCGAAGACCAGGATCGGCGTGGCGCCCTGGCCGACGTTGCCCTGGTGGTCGTAGACCTGCTCGACGATCAGCCGGCCGCTCAGCGGCTCGTAGGCGAGGACGCCCCAGCCGGAGCCCTGCGTGGTCGCCGCGGCCTTCGACAGCTGCGTGCGGAACGCGGCGAACGAGCCGAACGACTCCTTGATCGCCTCGGCCAGCTCACCCACGCCGTCCGCGGCGAGCGGCTCGCCGCCGCCCTCCTTCGGGCCGGTCATGTTCTGCCAGTAGATGGAGTGCAGGATGTGGCCGGACAGATGGAAGGCGAGGTTCTTCTCCAGGCCGTTGATCGCGCCCCACGCCTCTTTCTCCCGCGCCTCCGCGAGCTGCTCCAGCGTGTCGTTGGCGCCCTTCACATAGGCCGCGTGGTGCTTGTCGTGGTGCAGCTCGATGATCTCGGGACTGATCACGGGCGCGAGCGCGGAGTAGTCGTACGGCAGGTCAGGCAGCGTGTAGACGGGCATGGGGTCCCTCTCCGGCCTCTCGTCGAGTCCTTATTGCAAGCTCTTCGCAAGAACAACCTAGCAGCAAGAAGCCCCCGTGTGGATCACACGGGGGCTCAACGGGGGTTCGGCGGGAACTCCGCGGGCTCCTTGACGCGCCCCGAGGGTCAGTCGCGGGCCCGGACCCGCTGCCAGGCACAGCCGATCCCGGCCAGCACCAGCGTCATCGCGCCGGTCGAGTACAGCTGCACCCGCGTGCCCGGCTCCCGCGCCATCAGCACGAACACGGCCGCCATCCCGGCCAGCGCCACCCATGTCAGCCACGGGTACGCCCACATCCGCACGACCAGCTTCTTCGGCGCCTCACGCTCCAGCCGCCGCCGCAGCCTCAGCTGGGACACCGCGATGAAGATCCATACGACGAGGATCACCGCACCGATCATGTTCAGCAGCCAGGAGAAGACATCGTCCGGCCGCCAGTAGCTCAGCAGCACACAGCCGAAGCCGACGACGCACGACACCAGCACCGCCACCCGCGGCACCCCGCCCGACACCCGCGCCAGCACCCTCGGTCCCTGCCCGCGCTCCACCAGCGAGTACGCGATCCGCGAGGAGCCGTAGATGTTGGCGTTCATCGCGCTCAGCAGCGCCACCAGCACGACCACGTTCATCAGCTGCCCGGCGCCGGGGATGCCCAGCTCGTCCAGCGCGGCCACGTACGGGCCCGTCTCCACCACGGCCCTGGAGTCCCACGGCACGAGCGTGACGATGACCGCCATCGAGCCGATGTAGAACACCGCGATACGCCACATCGCCGTGCGCACCGCCCGCGCCACGCCCCGCACCGGGTCCTCCGACTCGGCCGCCGCGATCGTGACGGTCTCCAGACCGCCGTACGCGAACACCGACGCGAGCAGACCGACGATCAGCCCCTCGCCGCCGTTCGGCAGGAACTCCGTCAGATGCGAGGCGCCGGGGGAGTCCGTGCCGGGCAGCACCCCCGCGATCGCCAGCACGCCCAGCACCAGGAACAGCGAGATCGCGCCGACCTTCAGCGCCGCGAACCAGAACTCGAACTCGCCGAAGTTCTTCACCGCGGCCAGATTCGCCCCGCAGAAGACGACCATGAACAGCGCCACCCACGCCCACTCCGGCGTACCCGGCAGCCACCCGGTGACGATCTTCGCGGCACCGATGCCCTCGAGCCCGACCGCCGTGCACAGCAGCACCCAGAACGACCAGCCGGCGGTGAACCCCGCCCACGGCCCGATCGCCCGCTCGGCATGCGCCGAGAACGAACCCGACGACGGATACGCCGCCGACATCTCGCCCAGCATCCGCATCACCAGCATCACCAGCAGCCCGGAGAGGGCGTAGGCGACGACGATCGACGGGCCGGCGGCGGCGATCCCCGCGCCGGACCCGACGAACAGGCCCGCGCCGATCACCCCGCCCAGGGCGATCATCGACAGATGGCGCTGCTTGAGACCGTGCGAGAGAGCGGAGCCGTGCTCCTCCCCCCGGCCGGTGTCCGGCGCGGCCGACGCCTGCGACGAGGTGTCCGTGGTCCTGCTGCTGTGCATGGGGGTGGTTCTCCCCTGGGCATGAAGGCGGGCAAAAACCCCGCCAGTCTGGGCGGACCGTCCGCTCACACGGACAGCCCGCCCAGTATCCGGACACCCTTCATGCGGAGAGCGATCCTCCGGTTACGCCGCCACGGGCGTGTAGTGCGACGCGTCGCCCTCTACGGACCAGCTCTCCTTGCCCTCGACGCCCACCGGCACGTCACCGGCGACGGTCACCCGGTGCAGGCGGCGCGGCTGCCCGTCGTAGTTGTCGACGGCGTAGTGCTGGGTGATCCGGTTGTCGAACACCACCAGCTCGCCCACCGCCCACCGGTGCCGCAGGATGTTCTCCGGGCGTGTGACGTACGACTGGAGCAGATCCAGCACCTTGCGGGAGTCGCCCTTCGACAGGCCCACGATCCGCTGCGCGAACCCGCCGATGAACAGCCCCCGCTCCCCGGTCAGCGGATGCACCCGCACCACCGGGTGGACCGTGCGGTACCCGATCGACGTGAACTGCGCCCGCTGCGCGGCCCTCTCCTCGTCGATCGCCTCGTCCGGCACCGCGTAGTCGTAGTCGTTGGTGTGCTCCGCCCACAGGCCGTCCGCGAACCGGCGCAGCGGCTCCGGCAGAGCACGGTAGGCCGCCGCCGCGTTCGCGATCAGCGTCTCACCGCCGTACTCGGGGACCGTCAGCGAGCGCAGGCTGGTGGCCTGCGGCGGGTTCAGGACGAACGTGACGTCGGTGTGCCAGTGATTCGCCCGGCCGCGCTCACTGTCCACCGGCAGCACGTTCGGCGCGCCCTCGACGGCGCCGACCGTCGGGTGCGCGGTCGTCAGATCGCCGAAGTGACGCAGGAACGCCTGCTGGCCCGCGTCGTCCAGGCCGCGCGCGTCGAACACCAGCGCCTTGTGCGTGTTCAGCGCCTCCCGGACCGCGGTGACCTCCTCCGGGGAGAGCGGCCGGGTGATGTCCACGCCTGAGACGCGGGCGCCGATCCGTGCGGTGAGCTTGGTGATCTCCAGGGACATGGGAAAGGTCCTCTCCTTGTGTGCGGGGCCGCTCAGACGAGGGCCGCGGCGGGTCGGCCGGCCGGGCTGTTCTCCGTGCCGCCGGAGGACGCGCCGGCGACGGTGTACTGGTTGGCGGGGCGGGGCAGGCCGTAGCGGGAACGCAGCGTCTGCCGGGGCCCGTACTCGGTGCGGAACAGGCCGCGCGCCCGCAGGATCGGCACGACCTGGTCGACGAACGCGTCCAGACCGGACGGCAGCACCGCTGGCATGATGTTGAAACCGTCCGCCGCGCCCCGCGTGAACCAGGTCTCGATGGTGTCGGCGACCTGCTCCGGCGTGCCCGCGAGCGTGAAGTGCCCGCGCCCGCCGCCGAGCCGCCCGATCAGCTGACGCACCGTCAGCCGCTCACGCCGCGCCAGCTCCACGACGAGCGTGTACCGGCTCTTGGCGCCCTCCACGGCGTCCTCCGGCGGCAGATCCGCCGGCAGCCCGGCGTCCAGCTCCAGCGTGCCCGGCGGCAACTGAAGCAGGCTCTCCAGCCGCGTCACCGCGTGCCGGTGCACGATGTGGTCCTCCAGCACCTGCTCTGCCGCCCGCGCCTCCGCCTCGGTCGAACCGAGGATCGGCACGATGCCCGGCAGCACCTTGATGTGATCCGGGTTCCGCCCGGCCGCCGCGGTCCGCGCCTTCAGGTCGGCGTAGAACGCCTGCGCGTCCTCTAGCGTCTGCTGCGCGGTGAACACCGCCTCCGCGTACCGGGCGGCGAACGCCTTGCCGTCCTCGCTGGAACCGGCCTGCACCAGCAGCGGATAGCCCTGCGGGGTGCGCGGCACGTTCAGCGCGCCCGCCACCTTGAAATACGTGCCCTCGTGCCGGGGCGGGTGGATCTTGCCGTCGTCGCCCCAGACACCGGCCTCCTTGTCGGCGACGACCGTGTCGTCCTCCCAGCTGTCCCACAGCTTCTTCGACACCTCGACGAACTCCGCGGCACGCGCGTACCGCTCGGCGTGCGCCGGCTCCTCGTCCCGGCCGAAGTTGCGGGCGGCCTCCCGGCCGGCGGTGGTGACGATGTTCCAGCCGGCCCGGCCGCCGCTGACGACGTCCAGCGACGCGAAACGGCGGGCCAGGTTGTACGGCGAGTTGTACGACGTGGACGCCGTCGCGATCAGCCCGATGTGCTCGGTCGCCGTCGCCAGCGCCGTCAGCAGCGTCAGCGGCTCCAGCACACCCGACGGACGCTGCCCCACGCTGTTCCACAGCTGCGGCCCGTCGGCCAGGAACAGCGAGTCGAACGTCCCGCGCTCCGCGATCCGCGCCAGCCGCACATAGTGCGCGAGATCCACATGGGCGTGCGGGTCGCTCTCCGGCAGCCGCCACGACGCCTCGTGGTGGCCGGTGCTCATCAGGAACGCGTTCAGATGCAAGGTGCGGGTGGTCACTTGAGGTCCTCCGTCACGCCGAGCGCGGCCAGCAGCCGCTCCCGGTACTCCCCGAGCCGCGGATCGCCGGACGAACGCGGATGGGGTCGGTCGATGGTCAGGTCGAGGCCGATACGGCCCTTCTCGAGGACGAGGACTCGATCGGCGAGCACGATCGCCTCGTTCACGTCATGCGTCACGAGCAGCACCGACGGCCGGTGCCGCTCCCACAGCTCGCGCAGCAGGCCGTGCATCCGTATCCGGGTGAGCGCGTCCAGCGCCCCGAACGGCTCGTCGGCCAGCAGCAGTTCCGGTTCGCGGACCAGGGAGCGGGCCAACGCCGCCCGCTGCGCCTCACCGCCGGACAGCTCACCGGGCCAGGACCGCTCCCGGCCGGCGAGTCCGACCTCGGCGAGCGCCGCACGGCCCTTCGCGGCGGCCTCCTTGCCGTCGGTGCCGAGCAGCACGTTGTCGAGGACCCGCGTCCACGGCAGCAGCCGCGAGTCCTGGAACACCACCGACACCCGCTCCGGGGCGATCAGCTCACCGCTGCCCTCCACCTCGTGGTCGAGGCCCGCGACGGCGCGCAGCAGGGTGCTCTTGCCGGAGCCGCTGTGCCCGAGCAGGGCGACGAACTGCCCGGCGGGGATCTCCAGATCGACACCGTCGAGGACGGTCCGCCCGTCGAACGAACGGGTCAGCGCCTTCAGCCGTACGGCGGGGCGGGTCAGCTGCTCAGTGTGCGGCGCCACGACAGCACCCTCCGTTCGATCAGACGGACCGCGCTGTCGGAGACCAGGCCGAAGACCCCGTACACGAGCAGACCGACCAGGATCACGTCGGACTGGCCGTAGTTCTGCGCCTGGAACATCAGATAGCCGAGACCGCTGGTGGCGTTGATCTGCTCCAGCACGACCAGGCCCAGCCAGGAGCCGGTCACCCCGAGCCGCAGACCGACGAAGAAGCCGGGCAGCGCGCCCGGGATCACGATCTGCCGGACGAACCGCAGCCGGGACAGGCCCTGCACCTCGGCCAGTTCGACGAAACGGTGGTCGATGCCCGACAGCGCGGCATGCGTGTTCAGATAGATCGGGATGTAGACGACGATCGCGATGATGGCGATCTTGAAGGTTTCCCCGATGCCCAGCCACAGGATGAACAGCGGGATCAGACCGAGCGTCGGGATCGCCCGGTTCAGCTGCACCGATCCGTCGATCAGCGCCTCGCCGACCCGGCTGAGCCCGGAGACCAGCGCGAGGACGACACCGGCGGTCAGACCGATCGCGAAACCGGCCGCGGCGCGCCGCAGCGAGGTGAGGACGTCCGTCGGCAGGGTGCCGTCCGTCCACAGCCGGCCGGCGGTCTCCAGCACCGTCCAGGGCGCCGGGACCGCCCCCGGGTCCAGCCGGCCCGCGGCGGACGCGGACGCCCACAGCACCAGCAGCAGCGCCGGGCCGATCAGCCGCGAGGCGGGCAGCCGCCTGCCCGGCGACAGGGACCGGCGGCGCCTGCGCGCATCCGGCGCACCGGGCGGCGCGGCGGTGGGCGCCGGGGCGGTCGAGGTGGTCGTCGTGGTGGTGGCCATGACCGTCACTTCCGGTACTCGGCGGGTACGGAGCGGGCCGCGATGCCCTCGAAGCGGTGGTCGAAGAGGTCGTCCACCTCGAAGGGCTTCACGAAGCCGCCCTCGGCGAGCAGGTCGGCGGTCTCCTGCTCCCAGCGGATCGCCTCGTCCCACGTCGGCGGGAACAGCGGCTTGTTGGCGAGCGCGGTGATCGACCGCGCCTGCTGCGGCGTCAGGTTCTGCGTGCCGACGTAGAACTCCCGGTTCCAGATGTCGGGGTGCTCGTACTGCCACACCAGGCCCCGCGCCCACTGCGGGATGTACGCGGCGATCGCGGCGGCCTTCGCCCGGTCGTTCAGCACGGACACCGGCGCCCACAGCAGACTCAGCAGGTCCACCACATCGGTGGGGACGGTGTGCGCGCCCTTCGCCTCGTACTGCTTCAGATACGCGGGCGCCTGGCTGTTGGCGAGCGGGGCGATGTCGACCTGCCCGGACTGCAGCGCGGTGAGGAACTGGTTGCTGGTGAGCGGCACCAGCGTCACATCGTCGTAGGAGATCCCCGCCTTCTTCAGCGCCCGCAACAGCACCACACCCTGTGCCTGCCCCTGCGAGAACGCCAGCTTCCTCCCGCGGAAATCGGCCACCGCGCGGATGTCGCTGCCCGGTTTCGTGGCGAACAGATAATTCGGTTTGCGGGTCAGGTTGATCGCCACGATTTTCGCGCGGAAGCCCTGGTAATGCGCCTGGATCGGCGGGATTCCGGCATTGGCCGCGAGGTCCAGTGACTTGGCGCGGAAGGCGTTGATGACATCGGGGCCGGCGCCGATGTTCAGCCAGTTCGACACCTTGAACGGCAGCGGCGGCAGCTTCGCCAGCTCGAACTGCAACTGCTGGGTGTTCTGGTACGAGGCGATGCTCAGACTGGTGCCCGCCGGAACCTTGTCCAGCAACGGGGCATCGGAGGCGGGCTCGTCGGCCGCGGCGCTCGACCCGGCGCAGCCGCTGAGCCCGGCGACAGCGGCGGCGGCACCGAGCACAGACGTCAGGAACAGTCTCCGGTCGAGACCGAAGACACCGGAAGAAGGCATGGGAGAACTCCCTGAGAATTCATGGAGAAAAGCTGAGAGAAGGCATGCGGCACCCCCGGTGCGGAAGCAACAGGAAACAGGGGTGCAGGCAGATGATCACGCGCGCCGGGCGCGTCGGCGCGTCAGCAACAAAGAGTGCGACAGCTCATGGAAAGAATGCTCCCGGTCATCGACGACCCCTGTCAACATTCGGAGTTTTTGAATTAATTAAGGCCGTGCGACATGCCCAGCGGGTCCCGGTACAGCACGTCCAGCGCGACCGCCCCGCCGGCCACGGCCAGCACCGACTCCGGGAAACTCGTCGGCAGCACGGACGCGGCACGCTCCGGCCCCACCGCCGCGCGCAGCTCCCGCAAGCAGTCCTCACGGTGGACCGACCCGATCTCGGTGACGACGACGGTCTCCGGGTTGAGGACGTCCAGCAGCAGAGCCACCGCACGCCCCGTCATCCGGGCCCGCTCCACAAGCAGCCGTACCGCCACCGCGTCCCCGCCCGCCGCGGCACGCACCACACGCATCGGGTTCGCCGCGTCCACGCCCGCCTCCCGGGCCCTGCGGCACAGCGTCCGCTCGCTCAACTCCGCCTGGAGACAGCCCTTCCGGCCGCACGCGCACGGCTCCTGCCCGCCGGGCAGCGGCAGATGGGCGATCGTGCCGGCCTGGGAGCGCGGGCCGTGATGCACCTCGTCGTGCGTGGCGAACGCCGCGTCCACCACGTTCCCCGCGAACAGATGCAGCACGCTGCCGCTGCCCCGGGCCCGCCCGAACAGCCGCTCCGCGTTGACCAGGGCCCGCGCGTGCCCGTCCACATGCACGGGCAGCCCGGTGCGCGCGCCGAGCACCTCACGCACGGGCACGTCCCGCCAGCCCAGCAGCGGATGGTCGACGATCGTGCCGGCCTCGTGGTCCACCCAGCCGCCCGTGGCGCAGCCGATGCCGAGCAGCCGACCGCCCGGCGCCGACGCCGGCAGCCCGGCCAGCGCGTCCGCGGCCCGCTCCAGCACACCCGCCGGGTCCGACGGACGGTCGTGCCGCAGCTCACGCCGGGCGACGACCCGGCCGCGCAGATCGAGCAGCGCGACCGTCGTGTACGGCACCGCCACATGCACCCCGCCCACCAGATGCCGGCGGTCGTCCACGTCGAGCGGCACATGCGGGCGCCCCGCACCGCGCGCCCGGCGCGGCGCCGCCGCCTCCCGTATCAGGCCGCGCTCGGTGAACAGGGCGCAGTAGTCGGTCACCGACGCGGGGGACAGCCCGGTGAGCCGGGCGATGGTGCTGCGCGCCACGGGGCCGTGCTCCAGCACGGACCGCAGGATGACGCTGGCGCTGGTGCGCCGCCGGTCACGGTCGGCGACACGGGGAACGGTCGACAGGGGCAGGGGAGTCGCGGTACGGGGCATGGGCCACTTCCTCGGGAGGGGTCCGACACTGCGCCGAGAGGATCGGCGGGCCGGGATCCGCTCCGCCCCGCCTCACTCCGGGCGGCGACAGGCGGCCGTGCTCACGCGTCGCAGATCGACATGGCGACGCGACGAGAAGTACCGGGCCTGGGCAACCATGCGGGGAAAGCTAGCAAAGCGGCGGACCGCTGCCCAGACGCCGACCGACGGGTGAGACGGTCGTCCCACAGGGCGGGCCGTTTGGTGGGACCCCACAGCCGCCGCACCCGGCCGGTGCGCGCCCTCCCGTATCTTCGGCCACGTCACCTCAGTGACCGGAGTCACGCCCGACCGGGTGTGATCCGCGGGCGTTGTGCGAAGCCCACCAAGCCGCCGACGCACCCTTTGTCGGCGGCTGACGGTGATCGCCCGCCGACCGCCGGTATAGCGTCACGGTGTCCCTGATCGTCCACCCCCGCGGAGACCCTCCATGAGCACCGCCGCCACTTCCGTCCGCACCGGACAGGTCCTCGCCGACCTGCTGCCGGCCTCCCGCGTCCGCGACGCGGCCCTGGTCATCGGTGGCGCCGCCCTCACCGGTCTCGCGGCCCAGCTCTCCGTGCCGATCCCGGGCACCCCGGTACCGGTCACCGGCCAGACCTTCGCCGCGCTGCTCGTCGGCACCTCCCTCGGCGCCGGCCGCGGCTTCCTCTCCCTCGCCCTGTACGCGCTCGCCGGTGTCGCGGGCGTGCCGTGGTTCGCGGGCGGCGGCTCGGGCGCGGCGGCCCCGTCGTTCGGCTATGTCCTCGGCATGCTGCTCGCCGCGACCGTCGTGGGCGCGCTGGCCCGCCGCGGCGGCGACCGGGATGTGTGGCGCACGGCCGGCACCATGCTGCTCGGCGAGGCGATCATCTACGCCGTCGGTGTGCCCTACCTGGCCTTCGCCACCGGCATGTCCGCCACCGCGGCGATCGCGGCCGGCCTCACGCCGTTCCTGATCGGCGACGCCCTGAAGGCGGCGCTGGCCATGGGGCTGCTGCCCACCGCGTGGAAGCTCGTCGACCGTAAGTAGCCGGGCGGGCGGCCCGTCACGAGGCCGCCTCCGTACGGCAGTCCACGGGCGGGAACGCTCGGGTCTCTCGGGCCTGATCGTTCCCGCCCCTCGCGCGTCACCCTCCGAAGAGGCCCGCCGGGTCGTACCGCGACCGCAGCCCGGCGAGCCTCTTCGCGGTCTCCGGCTCGTGCAGCCCCTCGGCGCGGTCACCGGCGCCGAAGGCGAAGTTGGGGCTGCGGCCCAGCGTCCACGGGGCGAGCACCGCGAACGCCGGGTCGAGCAGGGCGCGTCCCTCCTCCCGCTCACCGCCCGTCAGCAGCCGTACCAGATACCGTCCGGCCCGCCACGGCACCGCGTTCGCGGCGGGCTCGGCCAGCGCCCCGCCCAGATGGTTGATCTGCACCACGCACATCCGGCCGGCCTCCGGCCCGGTGCGGCGCAGCACCTCACCGGCCGCGTCCGCGTCCAGGTCCCGCAGGACGGCGCTGTCGCCGTAGTAGGCGTGCGGGAAGTCCGGGTCGCTGTGCACGGTGTGGCTGTCGGTGTACGGCATCTCCCGCAGGGTGTCGGCCAGCACCGGCCCCGCCTGGCGCAGCGGGGCCGTCAGCCGCTCCCCGTCACCGCCCGTCCAGGCGATGCGCACCGACAGCACGTACCGCCCCCGCAGATGGTGCGGCAGCGCCGGGACGTCCGGGTACGGTACGGCCGCTAACGACGACGTCAGGCCGGACGGCACGGTCCGTGTCCACTTGGCCCAGGCGCGCAGCAGGGCCGCCGGGTCCACCACCCGCCCGTCGTAGGAGAGCGAGCCGCCGTCAGCGTGCGCACCGGGACCAGCGCGGTCTCCAGCCCGATGACGACACCGAGGCCGGGCCCGCCGCCGAGCAGCCCCCAGTACAGGTCGGGTTCCGTCTCGGCGGTGACGTGCCGGAGGCGGCCGTCGGCGGTGACGACGTCGAGGGAGCGGACATGGTCGGCGGCCCAGCCGAACTCCCTGGCGAGCAGCCCCAGTCCGCCGCCCGGCGTGTAGCCGACGACGCCCACGGACGGGGCGGAGCCGTTGAGCGGCGCCAGCCCGTGGGGCGCGGCGGCGGCCACCACCGCGCCCCAGCGCACGCCCGCGCCGACGCGGACGGTGCGTGCGACGGGGTCCACGGTGAGCCGGTCCAGCCGCCGCGTGGTGACCAGCAGCCCGCCGCGCCGGGCGCCGGGCAGCCCGTGCCCGGTGGCGTGCACGCCGACCCGCAGCCCCCGCCCGGCCGCGTACCGCACGGCGGCGGCCACGTCCTCGGGCCGGGCGGCGGGGACGACCAGGTCGGGCCGCTGGTCGAAGGCGAGCTGGAATCCGGGGGTCTCCTCCTCGTACCCGGCGTCGCCGGGTCGCAGGACGGTCGGACCGCTGAGCGTGCCGGAGTCGGTGAACGTGTCCATGGCCCGAGCATGCGCGGATAACCTGACAACGACCGTCAGGTTATCCGCCCGGCCTCTCTCACCCCTGGGTGCGGCGCCGGCGCGCCCACCACATCCCGGCGGCCCCGGCCGCGACCAGCGCTCCGGCCCCGGCCCCCAGAGGCACCGCGGCCTCGCCGGCACCGGTCTTCGGCAGCTCGTCGGCGCCGGGCGCGGCCGGCACATTGTCGGTGCCGAGGAGGAGCGGGGTCGTGGGGGCGTCCGGCGACGGGTTCGTCGTACCGAACGGCACCGGCCCCTGCTGCCAGAACGTCTTCTTCCCGTCGCTCGTCCGAACGGGCAGGCAGATCCTTCCCTTCTTGTTCAGGTCATAACTGGCGTCGACCGTGTACGACTTCGAGGCACCGGACGCGAGAGGTCCCACGGGGCAGCTGAAAGCGCTGTTCGAACCTTCCGGCAGATCCTTTTCGGCGAGGGCCGAGCAGCCCTTCACGTCATCGATCCGGAGGCCTTCGAAACCGACCACCAATAGTCGGATGTCATCGCTGTCCTTGCTGCCGGTGTTCTTCACCGTCGCGGTGATCGTTGATTTGTGCGAATTGTTGTCGACCGAGATCTTCTCCGGCAGCAGCGTGGTCAGTTCCACGCCCGCCGGTGCCGGGTCCATGACTTTTCCCCCTTTGCTGCTGCCCGGCCCCTGGTCATCGGCGAGCGCCGGCCCGGACAGCACCGTCACCGCCGATAAGGCTGACGCGACCAGCGCTGCCGCGAACATCGTCGTACGACGAGAACTCATGTTCGTCCCCCTTGCCTCCCCCTGGACTGCGCCTGAATTCGCAGTACTTGAAGAGGTACCACAAGATTTCTCCACACTATGCTGGTACGGCGTGAACTGTGGCCGTTGTGTTTACCGGGGGCGGTCTTCGAGGGGGTGCGGCGGAAATGGTGGGGAATACGGGAGAGAACGGGGCCGCGGGCCGGGAAGGAATTCCCGGGCTGCTCGTTGCGGACCGTTACCGGCTGGTCGAGAGTATCGGCCGGGGAGGAATGGGACGCGTGTGGCGTGCGGTCGACGAAATCCTCGACCGGCTGGTCGCGGTGAAGGAGATACGCATCGACGGCCAGGACGCCGAGGACGAGCGGACCCGGCGCGAACGCACCCTGCGCGAGGCCCGCGCCACGGCGCGGATCGACCACCCGAACGTCGTCCGGGTATACGACGTCGTGGACGAGGGCGAGCGCCTGTGGATCGTCATGGAGCTGGTCGGCGGCCGGTCCCTGGAGCGCCTGACGGCCGAACGCGCCCTCGACCCGCGGGAGGCGGCACGGATCGGCCTCGGCCTGGTCGCGGCACTGCGTCAGGTGCACGCGCGAGGCGTCCTGCACCGCGACATCAAACCCGCCAACGTCCTGGTCGACACGGACAACGACCGGATCGTCCTCACCGACTTCGGCATCGCCGCGATCCAGGACACCAAGGCCCTCACCATGGCAGGCGTGCTGGTCGGCTCACCCGACTACATGGCCCCCGAGCGCATCTCCGGCCGCAGGCAGGGGCCGCCGTCCGACCTGTGGTCCCTGGGCGCCACCCTCTGCGCGGCGCTCGCGGGCCACTCCCCGTTCTCCCGTGAGACGACCATGGCCACCCTCGTCGCCGTCCTCCACGACGAGCCCCGACTGCCCGACGGGGCGGGCCCGTTGAGGCCGCTGCTGGAGGCCCTGCTGCACAAGGAGCCGGCGGCCCGGCCCGCCCTGGACGCCGTGGAGGAGGCCCTGCGGGCGGTGGCCGAGCCGGCCGGGACGGACGCGGCGGAAAGGACGGCGGGGGAGCGGACGGTGGTGGAGGGGCTTGCGGCCCCGCTCCCGGCGAAGGAGGGATTCCCGGCGACCCAGGGGCCGGCAGCGGGGGAGAGGCCGGGGCGCGGAGAGCCGCCGCCGGAGCCTCGGGACGCCCCGCCTGCCCGCACACCGCCCGACCCGCGCCTGCCGGCCGGGCCATCCGCCTCCGCGCCGCCGGCCGCACCCCCGGAGCCGGTACGGCACACCCCGCATCCGGAACCGGCCGGGCAACAGCCACTGCCGCAGCCGACCCCGCAACCCTCACCCCCCGCTTCACGGCCGCCGCACCCGGCGCTCACCTCGACGGTGTCCCCCCACTCGGCGACCACCGCGACCACCAGGCGCCCGGAGCTGCCGGGCCCGCCCGGCGCGTCCGCCCCCCGCTTCCGGCGTCGTACGGCCCTGACCGCGGCCGTGGGTGTGCTGGCGGCCGTCGCGGTCGCGGCCGTGGCGGTGACGGTGCTGCCCGGCGACGACGAGACCCCGGCACAGGGCAAGGGCGGCTCGTCGGTCCCGGTGTCCGCCTCCTCGCCGTCGGCGTCCTCGCCGGCACCCACCGTCGCGGGCACCTCCCGGGCCCCGACACTGCCGCCGGGCGCCCACCGGGAGGCGGGCGGATTCGCGTGGGTCACGCCCGAGGGGTGGCGCCGGAACGTGCGCACGGGCTCCGAGGTGCACTACACGTCCCCGGACGGGACGCAGGAGCTGGCGGCCAAGGCCTCGTTGTCGCGGGGCCGGCTCATCGACAACTGGGAGAAGTCCGAACGCGACGCCCAGCGCGGCCGGGAGTACCGCAAGATCCGGCTGGAGGAGACGACGTACCGCGGTCATCCGGCGGTGGTGTGGGAGTACACGTTCGTGCTGGACGGTGCCCCCTGGCACGCCCACCTGCTCGGTTTCACCACCGGAGGGCGGACGTACCAGGTGAACACCTGGTACCGGCCGGGCGCGGAGCAGCGGGCGCTGCGGATCTACGAGGACGTGAAGGACAGCTTCACGGTCCTCTGAGTCCTCCGGTTCCCGTCACACGCCCGCCCGGCCGGCCGCCGGAACCGGCCCTCGCCGGTCCCGGCGCGACACCGGCCGGATCATCGGCCGGATCACCGGCCGGTTCACCGGTCAGTGGTCGGCGGGCGCCTTCGACCGCCTCGCGAGGACCTGCTGCTTGACCACGGCGATCACCAGCACGATCGCCGCGACGAGCATCGACAGCAGCACGGTCTCGCGGCCGTCGTGCTCGGTGTCCGTCAGCATGTAGCCGAACACGGACACGATCAGCGTGGCCGTCCCCCACGTCAGATACGGGTACAGCCACATCTTCACGACCAGCTTCTCCGGCGCCTCCCGCTGGATGATCTTCCGCATCCGCAGTTGCGAGAAGCAGATGACCAGCCATACGAACAGCGCGACCGCGCCGGAGGAGTTGAGCAGGAAGAGGAAGACGGTGTCGGGGAACTTGTAGTTGAAGAACACCGCGACGAAACCGAACACGACCGACACGAGGATCGCCGTCTGCGGCACGCCCCGGCTCGTCGTACGGGCGAACGCGCGCGGCGCGTCACCGCGCTCACCGAGCGAGAACGCCATGCGGGAGGCCGTGTACAGGCCGGAGTTGAGGCAGGACAGCACCGACGTCAGCACGATGAAGTTCATGATCTGCCCGGCGTGCGCGATACCCAGGGAGTCCAGGGCGGCGACGTACGAGCCCTTGTCGGCGATCGACTCGTCGTCCCACGGCAGCAGTGTGACCACGACCAGGACCGAGCCCAGGTAGAAGACACCGATGCGCCAGATGATGCTGTTGGTGGACTTGGTGACGGCCCGCTGCGGGTCCTCCGACTCACCGGCGGCGAGCGTGGCGATCTCGCTGCCCATGAAGGAGAACACGACGAGCAGCACACCGGTGAGGATGGCTCCGGGCCCGTTGGGCAGGAAGCCGCCGTGGTCCGTGAGGTTGGACAGGCTCGCCTTGTCGCTGTCCACGCCGGGCAGCACACCGAACACGGCCAGCCCGCCGATCACGATGAACGCGCCGATGGCGACGACCTTGATGCCGGCGAACCAGAACTCGAACTCGCCGTAGGAGCCCACCGAGACCAGGTTGGTGGCGGTGAGCACCGTCATCACGATCAGGGCCCAGCCCCACTGCGGGACGGCCGGGATCCAGCCCTCCAGGATCTTCGCTCCGGCGGTCGCCTCGACGGCGAGCACGACGACCCAGAAGAACCAGTAGAGCCAGCCGATGGAGAAACCGGCCCAGGGGCCGAGCGCACGGTCGGCGTGCGCGGAGAACGAACCCGAGGTCGGGTTGGCCGCGGACATCTCGCCCAGCATGCGCATCACCAGCACCACGAGCGTGCCGACGAGCGCGTACGAGAGGAGGATGCCGGGGCCGGCGGTGGCGATGCCGGTGCTGGACCCCACGAAGAGGCCCGCGCCGATGACACCACCGATGGCGATCATGGAGAGATGGCGGTTCTTGAGGCCCGCGTGGAGACCGGACCCGGAGCTTCCGGGTTCTCCGGTGCCTCCCTGGCCGGACGCGGCCTTGGTGAGTGTCGGCTGCGAGGTCATGCGACGGATTTCCTTTGCGCCGTTCGATCTTGTGGATCTTTCACGCCCGTACGACTCGCGGCGTACGAGGCGCTCCAGTGAATCGGAGGCAACGGAGTTCGGGAACCTTTGAATCCGTATCGTTAACTTGAGGTTTACCTGAGGTTCTGTGGTTCGGATCACAGTGTTCCGATTGCGGTCCTGGTCGGACGACCCCGCCCTGCCGCCGGGCGCGGCACATGTCACACTCGTGCCATGCGCGTGTATCTCGGCTCGGACCATGCCGGCTTCGAACTCAAGAACCACCTCGTCGAGTGGCTGAAGGAGGCGGGCCACGACCCCGTCGACTGCGGGCCGCACATCTACGACGCCCAGGACGACTACCCGCCCTTCTGCCTGCGCGCGGCCGAGCGCACCGCCGCCGACGCCGGCTCCCTCGGCATCGTGATCGGCGGCTCCGGCAACGGCGAGCAGATCGCCGCGAACAAGGTCAAGGGCGTGCGGGCGGCCCTCGCCTGGAGCGAGGAGACCGCCGCGCTCGGCCGGCAGCACAACAACGCCAACGTCGTCGCCGTCGGCGCCCGTATGCACACCCAGGAGGAGGCGACGAAGTTCGTCGAGGTCTTCCTCGACACCCCGTTCTCCGGTGACGAGCGTCACGTCCGCCGCATCGACATGCTCTCGTCGTACGAGACCACCGGAGACCTCCCGCCGATCCCGGCGCACCACCCGCAGCAGGACTGACCGCACACCGGCGGCGGGCCCGAACCACGGGCCCGCCCGCAGGGCCGAGACGCGCCCCGCCGACCGCACAGCCGCCGTCGCGGTCACCGCCGTGACGCCCTCACGGGCCGCCGCGGAACCAGGGGCCGGAAGGGACGCACACCGTGCCGGAGGGGCACACCATTCACCGGCTGGCGCAGGACTACGCCGACCGCTTCCGCGGCACCGCGCCGCGCGTCACCAGCCCCCAGGGCAAGTTCTCCGACGCCGCCGACCTGCTCAGCGGCGCCCCCCTCACCGCCACCGAGGCCCACGGCAAGCATCTGTTCCTGCGGTTCCGCGACGCCGACTGGGTCCACATCCACCTCGGCCTGTTCGGCAAGGTGGCCTTCGGCGACGCCCCGGCGCCCCCGCCCACCGACACCGTCCGGCTGCGCCTCGCGAACGACACCGCCTGGGCCGACCTGCGCGGGCCCACCACCTGCGCCCTGATCACCGACACCGAGAAGCACGCGATACACGACCGCCTCGGCCCCGACCCGCTCCGCGACGACGCCGACCCGGACGCGGCCCACCGCCGTGTCGCCCGCAGCCGCACCACGATCGCCGCGCTGCTCATGGACCAGAAGGTCATCGCCGGCGTCGGCAACGTCTACCGCGCCGAGGTCCTCTTCCGGCACGGCGTCGACCCCTACACGCCCGGCAAGGACATCACACCGGACCTGTGGCGCGCCCTCTGGGACGACCTGGTCGCCCTCATGCGCGAAGGTGTACGGAACAACCGCATCGACACCGTCCGCCCCGAGCACACCCCGGAGGCGATGGGCCGCCCGCCCCGCGTCGACGACCACGGCGGCGAGGTGTACGTCTACCGCCGGGCCGCGCAGCCCTGCCACATCTGCGGCGACGAGATCCGCACCGCCGGCCTCGCCGCCCGCAACCTCTTCTGGTGCCCCACCTGCCAGCGCAACTGACCCCGCCGGCACGGCACGTCGGCGCTGCTGGACCCGCGCTCTAGAACCCGTGCGGCGCCCACGGCGCGACCGTCGAGCCGAACGCGGTGGCCGCCTCCTGCAACGCGCCCTGCCGCAGCTCCCGCACCCGGCCCGCCGCCGCCAGCCCGGCCAACGACACACCGCCGAGGCAGGCCGCGCCCAACTCCCGTACCGACAGGGCGAGATCCGCGGCGTCCCGGGTGCGCTCGCACACCGCGCCCTTCGCGTCGCCCGTCAGCCGCCAGCGCCCCTCGTTCCACGGGCAGAAGGAGTCCTCGACCTCCAGCACCACATCCACCGGCACCTGATACGTCCGCGCCGCCAGCGCCGCCCCCACCTCGACGGGGCGGACGTACAACTGGTCCCGCAGCCGCGGCAGACACCGCCGGATGTCCGACACCTGGTACTGCCAGGCCTCGTCCACCGGACGTCCCCGCACCTTCAGCGTCGACATCAGGTCGATACCGAACAGGAACCGCCACAGCGCCGCCTCCGCCGCCGGGTCGAGACCCGCCAGCTCCTGCAACAGCACCGTGCCGTCGTGCCCGCTCGGCCCCCACCCCAACTTCGTACGGAACCGGGCGAATCCGACGACCTGCCCGTCCCGCTCCGCCACCACGCACTGCAACGCCGACGCCCCGTCACGGTCGCTCTCCGCGTCCAGCAGCCCCATCCGCTCCCAGCCCGGCCGGTGGCGGGCCAGCATCCCCGGCCGCCGCGGCACGTTCGCCGCGTACACCCGCTCGCACGCGTCCAGGACGGCACCCGGCTCGGCGTACCGCACCCGTACGCCGTCCGTGCCTTCCGGCACCGACAGCGACACCCGGGAGATGTCGATCTCCGCGCTGACCTGGAAGGCCGCCGCACCGTACCCGAACCGGCCGTAGATGGCAGGCTCCGACGCCATCAGCACCGCCAGCGGCTCCCCCCGCCGCCGTACGTCCTCCAGCTGCCGGCGCATCATCGACGTCAGCACCCCGCGCCGCCGGTGCGTCGCCGCCACACTGACCATCGTGACGCCCGCGGCCGGCACCGCGGCACCACCCGGCATCGTCATCCGGAACGAGAACGCCCCGGCCGTACCCACGACCTCGTCCCCGTCCCAAGCCGTAAGAAAGCGGTCGAACTCGGTCAGTTCGCGCCACAGTGCGCGCTCCTCGGCCGACTCGGTGGCCCCGCCGAACGCGCGGAGCAGATGGTCGTAGGCGGCATCCCACTCGTCCTGCCTCAGCCCGCGCAGCTCGATCGCGGAGCCCGCCGTCACGTCAGTCGTCATGCGACATCCCTATCAGCGCCCCGCAAACCGGGCCAGGGAATTTCCCCACGACGCCCGCACACCGGCCGCCCGTGAAGTTCACTGTGAAGTCCGACCTCGGACGGGGGACAAGTGGGACCTCCCGTACCGAGTGCCAGGTTCGATGGATAGGGTCCCGAACTGATGGCAGAAGGACGAGAACGGCGCGCGGCGGCCGACACGTTTTCGGCCCGGTGGAAGATGCAGTGGCACCGGGTCCGCGTCGGCGTGCGCAGAGCCGCCGTCGACTACTTCCGCGGCGACGGCTCCGACTGGGTCGCCCTGGCCGGGCTCTTCCTCACCATCCCGCTCATCGCGAGCCTCACCCTCGTCGACCCCGTGTGGGTCTCACCCGCCGCCCTGGTCCTGCCCATCGTCGCGGGCGGCCTGCTGCTGCGCCCGGCCAGCCTGCTCGGCCTGTACGCCGCTGCCGCCACCGCCCTCATCGTCGAATCGGTACGGCTCGGGCCGTACACCGAAGGACCCTCCAGAGTCACCCCCGGCACCGTCCTGGTCGTCGCCGCCTGCGGCTTCGTCGGCCTGCTCATCGCCCAGTTCCGCAGCCGCGTCGGCGTGCCCTGGCGGCGCGGCGGCACCATGCTGTTCGACCTGCGCGAACGCATCCGCGTCCAGAGCAAGCTGCCCCGGCTGCCCCGCGGCTGGCACCACGAGATGGCGCTGCGCCCGGCCGGCGGCCAGTCCTTCTCCGGCGACTTCGTCGTCGCCGCCCGCACCAACGGCGGCCGCACCCTGGAGGTCGTCCTCACCGACGTCTCCGGCAAGGGCATGGACGCCGGTTCGCGCGCCCTGCTGCTGTCCGGCGCGTTCGGCGGACTGCTCGGCTCCCTGCCCCCGCACGCCTTCCTGCCCGCCGCCAACGGCTATCTGCTGCGCCAGGAATGGGAGGAGGGCTTCGCCACCTCCATCCATCTCGTCCTGGACCTCGACACCGGCGACTACGAGCTGTACTCCGCGGGCCACCCGCCCGGCCTCCAGCTCAGCGCGGGCAGCGGACGCTGGGAGGAGAAGGCCGCCGAGGGCCCCCTCCTCGGTGTGTACGACGGCGCCCAGTTCGACCCGGTGAAGGGCTCCCTGCGCCCCGGTGATGTGCTGATGCTGTTCACCGACGGCCTCGTGGAGACCTCCGACCGGGACATCGTCGAGGGCATCGACCGCCTCACCGGCGAGGCCGACCGCTACGTCCCCGGCGGCTTCCACGGTGCCGCCTGGCATCTCATCGAGGCCGTCGCCAAGGACGTCAACGACGACCGGGCGCTGCTGCTGATCTGCCGCGAGGGCCCGACGGCGGCGGCCGCACGCTGACGGGACGCCGGCTGCCACACTGGCCGGGTGACCGAGACCCCGAACGCGAGCACAGAGTCCGACGCCGGCAGGGGAACCACCCCCGACACCGGCACCGGCACGCTGTCCCTGGCCGAGGTGGAGGCCCTCGCCCGCGCCGCCCACGAAGGCCAGACCGACAAGGCCGGACGGCCCTACGCCGAGCATCTGCGGGCCGTCGCCGAGGGCGTGCGCGCCCGGGGCGGCGACGCCGACCAGATCGCGGCGGCCTGGCTGCACGACGCCGTCGAGGACGACAAACTGTCCGAGGAGTGGCTCGAACAGGCCGCGCTGAGCCCCCGTACGAAGGCGGTCGTCCGCGCGGTCACCAAACGGCCCGGCGAGTCGCCCGAGGCCTACGCGCGGCGCATCCTCGCCACCCCCGGCGCCCTCCTGGTGAAGGAGTCCGACCTGGCGCACAACGCGGACCCGGCCCGGCTCGCCGTCCTGGACGACGCCACCCGTGCCCGCCTCACCGAGAAGTACGCCCGGATGCGCGCCCTGCTGGGGCTCGCCTGACCGACCGCACGAATCACCGCAAAACCCCACCAATTCCCCAACATCCTGCCTCCTGACGGCGGCTGGGACCGACGATGTGTCACACGCTGCATGAGGCGGCCGGGTTGGTGGCACGATGGTGCTGCGGGGGCGTGCGGGGTCGCACCTCCCCGGGCCGGGAGAGCGGACCGACCGAGGGTGTGATCAGTTGTGGCCATTTCACTGTCCGTCGTGCTGCTGTTGGCGATCATCCTGGTGGTGATGATCCGCGCCGGCTCCATCAAGGCCGGACCCGCCATCGTGGCCATCCTCTTCGGCTTCTTCCTCGCTTCCACCGGCATGGCCCCGTCGATCCAGCGCTTCCTCGACTCGATAGCGCAGTCGATCAACTCGATCAGCTTCTGATCCGCGGAGGGACGCTCGTATGCCTCAGGGGCAGGGCACACCGGACGGGCAGACGGCCTGGATCCGCCTCGACGCAACCGAACGCGCCCGGTACCAGCGGCGCACGGGCATCGCCGCCGCGGCTCTCGTCGGTCTCATGGTGGTGGCGGTGCTCGTCGCCCCGCCCGCCACGCGCTGGTGGTGGGGCACGCTGGGCGCTGTCTTCGTCGTGGTCGTTTCCCTGAACATGTACCACCACGCCACGGGAGCGACCCTGCTCACCGCCGCGGGCATGGAGTTCCACACGGTCCTCGGGCGCCGCTTCGTTCCCTGGTCCGAGATCGCGGCCGTCCAGGAACGCCGGCACACCACACGCGGCGGCACCTACTGGCAGATACACCTCATCCAGCTCCACGGCAGGACCCGCACGGTCCCCGGGGCCCACACCAGCACCCCCGACGACCCCGGCTTCGCCCGCAAGCTCGCACTCATCCACGACTACCGGGCCCGCGCCACCGGCCGCTGACCCCGGCCACCCGCAGCAAAACCCCCGCGCCCCCGTGCCCG
>NZ_JALLGL010000279.1 GCF_023072675.1 Streptomyces sp. XM83C | reverse complement strand
GGCCGGGGTGGCGGTGCGCCCGGCCGGGGAGACGTCGAGCAGGGCGACGGCCGGGACACCGGCGACTTCGGTTCCGTGCCCTCCCACCAGGGCAGGCCCGCGCCTCCCAGCCCTTCCGACGAGCCCTCGCGGGCCGGGAGCCGGGCCGGGGAGGGCCGGATGCGGCCTGGGCGGCCGGCAACGGAGGAAACGGTGCCCGCCGACGAGGCCTCCGAGAACGCGGAGGACACCGAGGACGACAGCGGCGCGACGGCGGAGGACGACGACACCGGCACGGACCCGGGCGAGGAACCGCTGGGCGCGGACGCCGTGCCCTCCGGGCAGCCCTCGGACCCGTTGCCGCCGGCGGAGTCCGGTGAGCCGGGCCGTGCCGCCGTACCGGCCGGGCAAGCCGTCGAGCCCGTCCTGCGGATACTGCCGCTGGGCAGCGGACTCGTGCTGGTCGGGCTCGGCCTGGGCTGCGCGTTCGTCGGGCTGCGGCTGCGGCGCGGGTGACACCGGACCCCGCCCCCGGCGTCGGTGACGCTCGGGGGCGGTCGCGGCTGGTCGCGCGGGGCCGTGCGGGGCGTACGAACCGTGCGGGGCGTACCGACCGTACGAGGCGTACCCGACCGTACGAGGCGTGCGCGTCCCGGTCGCAGCCGGGCGCTCAGGACCGCGCGGGTTCGGCCGCGTGCTGATGCGGCACCGCGCGGGTTCGGCCGCGTGCTGGTGCGGGGCCGGCAGGGTTACGGCGTGACCAGGAGGACCTTGCCGATGTGGCCGCTGGCCTCCACCACCGTGTGGGCCTCCCCCGCCGCCGGCATCGGCAGTTCGCGGTCGACGACGGGGCGGACGTGCCCGGCGTCGACGAGCGGCCACACATGCTCGCGGACGGCCGCGACGATCGCCGCCTTCTCCGACGTCGGCCGGGCCCGCAGCGTCGTGGCGCTGATCGCGGCGCGCTTGCTCATCAGCGCGCCGATGTTCAGCTCGCCCTTCACGCCGCCCTGCATGCCGATGATGGCGAGCCTGCCGTTCACGGCGAGGGCCTGGACGTTGCGGTCCAGATACTTGGCGCCCATGTTGTCGAGGATGACGTCCGCACCCGCGCCGCCGGTCGCGGCCTTCAGCTCGGCGACGAAATCCTGCTCGCGGTAGTTCACCAGGATGTCGGCGCCCAGCTCGGCGCACCGATCGAGCTTCTCCTTGCTGCCCGCGGTGACCGCGACGCGGGCGCCGACGGCCTTGGCGAGCTGAATCGCCATCGTGCCGATGCCGCTGGAGCCGCCGTGCACCAGCAGCGTCTCACCGGGGCGCAGATGGGCGACCATGAACACGTTCGACCACACCGTGCACACCACCTCGGGCAGCGCCGCCGCCTCGACGAGGCTCACACCCTTGGGCACCGGCAGCAGCTGTCCCGCGGGGACAGCGACCTTCTCCGCGTAGCCGCCGCCGGACAGCAGCGCGCACACCTCGTCGCCGACGGCCCAGCCGGAGACACCGGCGCCCAGCGCGGCGATCCGGCCGGAGACCTCGAGACCGGGGTACGGCGAGGAGCCGGGCGGAGGGTCGTAGAAGCCCTGCCGCTGGAGGATGTCGGCGCGGTTGACGGCGCTGGCCGCCACCTCGACCAGGACCTCCCCCTCACCTGGCACCGGGTCGGGCACCTCCGCCCACACCAGCGCCTCCGGGCCACCGGGTTCGGGAATCGTGATCGCATGCATGGGCGTGACGCTACTCCTCGCGGCGGCGGAAAAAGGCATGCGATCACCGATGACTTCGCGGGACGGTGGAGGTCTTCCCCTGCGAGCCCCAGGGCCGTGTCCCGATCCGTATCCGGCCGGGGCGCGCGATGAGCACGTGGAAGGACATCCGTCATGAGCCGACCCACCGCCGACCTGGCCATCGAGACCGCGGGTCTGGTGAAGACGTTCGGTGCGACGCGGGCCGTCGACGGCGTCGACCTGGCCGTGCCGGCGGGCACGGTCTACGGCGTCCTCGGCCCGAACGGCGCCGGCAAGACCACCACCGTGAAGATGCTCGCCACGCTGCTGCGCCCCGACGGCGGCCAGGCGCATGTCTTCGGCCGTGACGTGGTCCACGAGGCGGACGAGGTGCGCGGCCGGGTCAGCCTGACCGGCCAGTACGCGTCCGTGGACGAGGACCTCACCGGCATGGAGAACATGATCCTGCTCGGCCGGCTCCTCGGCCACAGCAAGAAGGGCGCCCGGGCGCGCGGGGAGCGGCTGCTGGAGGCGTTCGGGCTGAGCGATGCGGCGGGCAGACAGGTCAAGCACTACTCGGGCGGTATGCGGCGCCGGCTGGACATCGCCGCGTCCATCCTCAACACCCCGGACCTGCTGTTCCTCGACGAGCCGACGACCGGGCTCGACCCGCGCAGCCGCAACCAGGTGTGGGACATCGTCCGCGCCGTCGTCGCCCAGGGCACCACGGTGCTGCTGACCACGCAGTACCTCGACGAGGCCGACCAGCTGGCGTCCCGGATCGCTGTCATCGACCGGGGAAAGGTGATCGCCGAGGGCACCAAGGGCGAGCTGAAGGCGTCCGTGGGCGCCGGCTCGGTCCATCTGCGGCTGCGGGACCCCGCGCAGCGGCCCCTCGCCGCTGATGTGCTGCGGCGGGTCCTGGGCGCCTCCGTGCAGGAGGAACCCGACCCGGTGGCGGTCACGGCCCGGCTCGGCGCGGCAGGCGCCGAGGGTGCGGCCGGGCAGGCCGCGCGGGCCCTGTCCGAACTGGCCGTGGCCGGGGTCACCGTGGACAACTTCGCGCTCGGCCAGCCCAGCCTGGACGAGGTCTTCCTCGCCCTCACCGGGCACGACACCCATGACGACTCCGAGGAGGTGGCGGCGTGAGCACCGCGACCACGACCGAGACGAAGGACCTCGCGCCCGTCAGTGCCGAGTCGCTCGCCGCGCTGCTGGTCGGCGGGGCGCGTCCGCCGCGGCCCAGCGCGGTGTCGGCGTCCCTCACCTTCGGATGGCGGGCCGTCCTGAAGATCAAGCATGTGCCGGAGCAGCTCTTCGACGTCACCGCGTTCCCGATCATGATGGTGCTGATGTACACGTACCTGTTCGGCGGGGCGCTGGCCGGTTCGCCGACCGAGTACATCCAGTTCCTGCTGCCGGGAATCCTGGTGATGTCGGTCGTGATGATCACGATGTACACCGGTGTCTCCGTCAACACCGACATCGAGAAGGGTGTCTTCGACCGGTTCCGCAGCCTTCCCGTGTGGCGGCCGGCGCCCATGGTCGGCTATCTGCTCGGTGACGCCCTGCGGTACACCGTCGCGTCCGTGGTGATGCTGACCGTCGGTCTGATTCTCGGCTACCGGCCGGACGGCGGCGCGGGCGGCGTCCTCGCCGGGATCGCGCTGCTGGTGCTGTTCGCGTTCGCGTTCTCGTGGATCTGGACGATGTTCGGGCTGTTGCTGCGCACCGAGAAGTCGGTGATGGGCGTCAGCATGATGGTGATCTTCCCGCTGACGTTCCTGTCCAACGTCTTCGTCGATCCGCGCACCATGCCGGGCTGGCTCCAGGCGTTCGTCAACAACAGCCCCGTGACCCATCTGGCGTCCGCGGTGCGCGGGCTGATGGACGGGGACTGGCCCGCAGACGAGATCGCCTGGTCGCTGGGGTGGGCCGCACTGTTCGTGCTGGTCTTCGGGCCGGTGACGATGCGGCTGTACAACCGCAAGTGACGCGCGGGGCGCGCGATACGACGCCGGGCGGCTGGGCCGGGTCGGCGTGAACGGGGGCCCGTGCGTGCGGAGTCAGGTCCGGGTGATGGCCGGGGCGAGGCCCGTGCGGCGTCGGACCAGCGCGATGCCGCCGCGGGGCCCGTGCGGGGTCACGTCAGGGTGATGCCGGGGCGGGGCGGCTCGGGCTCCGGCACCCGTACGATCGCGATCACCCGGTCCGTCAGCTCCAGGACGCCGAGGTCCGGGTCGTCGTAGCCGAGGACACGGTGCCCTCGGACGACGCTCACCACCAGGTCGGCGGTCTCCCGCGGGCTGAGGCCCACCTCGGCCTTGGTGACGGGCCGTTCGATCAGGTCGAGTCCGCGGCCCTGCTGCATCAGGTCCTCCATGACCCGCCCGGCCGACGGGCTGAGCACGGACAGCCCGAGGAGCCGTCCGGCCGCCCCGGCACCGGTGATCACCTCGTCGGCGCCGGACTGCTTCAGCAGCGGGGCGTTCTCCTCCTCCCGTACTGCGGCCACGATCGTCGTGTTCGGGTTGAGCTGGCGGGCGGTCAGCGCCACCAGGACGGCCGTGTCGTCCCGCTGGGTCGCGATGATGACCCGCCCCGCCCGGTGCGCCTCCGCCTTGCGCAGCACATGGCTGCGGGTGCCGTCACCGACCACACCCGTGAACCCCTCGGCGATCGCCGCGTCGACCATCTTCTGGCTGGGGTCGACCACCACGATCTGGTCCTTGCGCAGCCCCGCCGCGCACACGGCCTGGGTCGCCGACCGGCCCTTCGTGCCGTATCCGACGACGACTGTGTGGTCGCGCACTGTGGATCTCCCGGTGTGTTCTGTGACCTGGATGTGTTGTGTGCCCTCTGAGACGCCTGCGTCGGCAACCATGGTGGCCGACGCACGGATCACATGGCAGGGGGCCACGACGATGAAAGACGAGCAGCGACCAGCACATCACGTGGAGAGGGTGTCCCCGCTGCGGTCCGTCTGGTACCGGTCCCGCAGCGAGGCCCGCGACGACGTGGAGGCGGGCCGCGCCATCGTGATACCGAATCAGACGGCCACCCCGCCGCTGCTCCAGGTGCTGCGGCGGCTGGCCCTGTCGCTGCTGGTGGTGGCCGTCACCACGGCCATCGTCTACGCCGACCGCGCCGGGTACCACGACAACGCCGACGGTTCCGTGGACCTGCTCGACGCGGCCTACTACGCCACGGTCACCCTCTCCACCACCGGCTACGGCGACATCACCCCCTACAGCGACTCCGCGCGCCTGGTCAACATCCTCGCCGTCACCCCGCTGCGTGTGCTGTTCCTGATCATCCTGGTCGGCACCACGCTGGAGGTGCTGACCGAGCGCACCCGCCAGCAGGTCCGCATCCACCGCTGGCGGGCGAAGATCCAGGACCATGTCGTCGTCATCGGCTACGGCACCAAGGGCCGCCACGCCGTCCAGACGCTGATCGGACAGGGCATCCCCCGCGAGCGCATCGTCGTCGTCGACGCCCAGCGCAAGACGGCGACAGCGGCCTCCGACGACGGGCTGGTCTCGGTGACCGGTGACGCCACCCGCACCGACACCCTGGTCAAGGCCGAGGTCCCGCGCGCCTCGCGGATCATCATCGCCCCGCAGCGCGACGACACCGCGACCCTCGTCACCCTCACCGCCCGCCAGCTCAACCGGCGCGCCACGATCGTCGCTGCCGTCCGCGAGGACGAGAACGCGCCGCTGCTGAAGCAGTCCGGTGCCGACACCGTCATCACGACGTCCAGCGCGGCCGGGCGGCTGCTCGGCGTGTCGATGGTGAGCCCGCCGGTGGCCCGGACACTGGAGTCCCTGATGACTCTCGGCACCGGCCTGGACCTGGTGGAACGCCCGATCACCCCCGAGGAGGCGGGACTGTCGCCCCGCGCCTGTGAGGACGTGGTGGTCGCCGTCGTCCGCAACCGGCAGCTGCTGGACTACAGCGACCCGCAGCTGAACGAACTGCGGGCCGGGGACCGGGTCATCACAGTGGCGCGGGCGGTGCCGACACCGGAGGAGGACTGACGTGTCCGTGCGTGAGTCGCGCAACCGTGTTTCACGTGAAACGAGCCTCTCGGGCATGTTTCACGTGAAACACCCGGATGGACCGTTTCACGTGAAACAGGCGCCGAGGCCGTTGCCCGTCCAGGGCAGGCGGAGAAGCTCCGTCTCCTGACCGTTCCGGGCGCCGCCCGGCGGGACGACGGCGAGGGCGTCGGCCATCGCGACACCCCGCAGCATCGCCGGACCGTTGTAGTGCAACGGCACAGCCCGTCCGCCGCGCGGGACGACGGGGATCAGACGCGTGTCGTACGGGTGCCCGTGGACCGCCTCCGCCAGCGGCAACCCATACGGCTCCGCGGCCGGGCGCCCGGCGAGAGCGCGCAACAGTGGCTCGGCGAGCGTGAGCAGGCCGGACACGGCGGCGAGCGGATTGCCGGGCAGGCCGACCAGATGGCGGTCCTCGTCGATACGGGCGAGCAGCATCGGGTGACCGGGGCGCACCTTCACCCCGTCGACCAGCAGCTCGGCGCCGATACGGGCGAGGACCGGGTGGACGTGGTCGACCGGCCCGGCCGCGGTGCCGCCGGTGGTGACGACCAGGTCGGCGGTGGACCGGGTGACGGCCCGGCGCAGCGCCTTGGCGTCGTCGCCGATACGGCGGACGGCGCCCACCTCGGCGCCCAGGGCCCGCAGCCACGGCGGCAGCAGGGGGCCGAGCGCGTCACGGATGAGGCCGTCGTGGGGCAGGCCCTCGGTGAGCAGTTCGTCACCGAGGACGAGGACATCGACGCGGGGGCGGGGCACCGTGGTCAGGGTGTCGTACCCGGCGGCGGCGGCGAGGCCGAGGACGGCCGGGGTGACGAGTGTGCCGGCGGGCAGGAGATGTTCCCCGCTGCGGCACTCCTGGCCGCGGGGGCGGATGTCCTGACCGTGGCCGAGGTCGCGGGTGGCGTGGAGCCGGCCGGCGTCGTCGGTACGGCCGTGCTCGCTACGCAGCACGGCGGTGGTGTCCGGCGGGATGCGGGCCCCGGTGGCGATCCGGACGGCCTCCCCGTCGGCGAGGGGCTCGGGTGCGGCATGCCCGGCGAGCACCCCTGCCTCACGGACCGTCCAGGGGCCTGGGCCTGCGACGGCCCAGCCGTCCATCGCGGAGGTGTCGAAGGACGGCAGATCCGTCAGGGCGGTCAGGGGTGCCGCCAGGACCAGGCCGAGAGCGGTGTCGAGCGGCACGTCTGCGGGACCGCGACGGGCGGTGTGCCGCCGGCCGGCGCGGGCGGCGACAGTGCGGGCCTCGGGCCATGGGGTGGCGCGGTGCCGGTCATGGCCGTGCCCGTGACCCGGGGCCGTGGTGCCGGGGTGTGCGGCGCCGGAGGCCGGGGTGTGGGCACGGGCTGCGGGCGAGGAGCCGGTGCGGCTGTCCTTCACGAGGGCGAGCACCTCCTCGACGTCGAACTCGTCGGCGTCGTGACCGGCCCGGACCCCGGGGCCGGTCATCCGGCGTCCGGACGGGTGTCGGGCGTGGCGTCGGGGGTCGCGTCGGCCTTGGCGTCGGGGGTCGCGTCGGTCTTCGCGGCGGACTCCTCGGCCCAGCGCTGGGCGAGGGCGGCGGCCTTGCGTGAGGCGTCGGCGACGGCCTGGGTGCCGCCTTCGGCGCGTGCGGCGGCGTAGCCGACGAGGAAGGTGGTCAGCGGGGCGGCGGGCCGGGCCACGCCGTGGGCGGCGTCGCGGGCGAGGTCGAGCAGGAGCTTGGTGTCGACGTCGAGGTCGATGCCCAGCTCGTCCTTGACCGCGGAGATCCATTCGTCCAACACGTGCTCATGCTCCCTGATGCGTGCCCTGGCGGTGGCGATGTCGTCCCAGGTGTCGCAGTCGAAGGAGGCGACGGGGTCCGGGACGCGGGTGAGGTCGAGACCGGAGGTCAGCCGGCGCAGCGGCAGGCCGGTCAGCGCGGTGTGCCGTGCGGTGAACGCGGCGAGTTCCCGGCGCAGGGCCGGGGTGCGGTAGGCGGCGACGAGGGGCTGGTCGCGGCCGTCGCCGTCGGTGAGCAGCGCGCCGTCGGCGCCGGTGGCGTCCAGGGCGGCCAACAGCCCGCGTACGGTCGGCGCGGCGAGGAACGGCAGGTCGGCGGAGAGGACGACGACCCGGTCTGCGGTGGTGTGCCGCAGGCCGGCTTCGAGCGCGGCCAGCGGGCCGCCGCCGGGCGGGTCCTCCCGTACCCAGCGGACGGGCCGCGCGGTGGGGCGCGGGTCGGCCACGACGACGGTGACGGCGGCGTCGGCGCAGGCCGCGAGGACCCGGTCGAGCAGCGTACGGCCGCCTACGCGCACGGCGGGCTTGTCGGCGCCGCCGAGCCTGCGGGCCCCGCCGCCGGCGAGGACGACGGCGTCATGGAGCGACGCGCCGCCGGGACCGGGGGCGGAGGACGTGGGCTCGTACGAGGTCACACCCCGAGTATGCGTGCCCCCACGCCCGGAGGAGACGCGGGGGCACAGCCGGGAGCCACCGCAGGGGGGACCGGGACTCCCGGCGGGAACATGGCCCGGGAA
>NZ_JALLGL010000278.1 GCF_023072675.1 Streptomyces sp. XM83C | reverse complement strand
GCGTGGCCCCAGCTGGTCAGGGGGTCCGTGTAGGACAGCAGACCCTCGCCCGTCACGCCTGCGAAGAACAGCAGCAGCGCCCCAGCGGCTCGACTGTCCGCAGCTACGCAAGCACGCGCCCCGCCGCTGCGTCGCCTGCTACCTGTAGGTGTGACGGCGGGCAGCCGCCCGCGACGGGGAGGGGCGTGTCGGGGGGTGCCCGCCCGCAGCGTGCGGCGAAAACGCCCGGCACGAAGGTGAGGAACAGAGCGTCGCACCGAGGACGGACACCCCCGGCGCGCACCCGACCCACCCACCGCCGTAGGCGCAACCGCAACCACGCACCCCCGGACACAGGCAGCCGCAGGCACTCAGGGGCGCGGGGAACTGCGCGACCAGGCCCCACCGGCCCGCGGGTGGACACGATGGCCCCGCCACGAACAGGGGCGCGGGGACTGCGCGAGAACCCCCACCCGCCCGCAGGTGGCCAGGGCTGCGCAGAGGGGCTCACCGGCCGTAGGTGAAGCGATCGCCCAGAGCGAACAGCCCGCGGGGAACAATCCCCGTGTCACAAGCATTGAGTCGGCATAGCTCAACTTGACTGCCGAAGGGGAGATCATGGCTTCGACGCCCGCATCGCTCACCCTGCCCGTGCTGCCGCTCGACGACGAGGTCGTACTGCCCGGCATGGTCGTGCCGTTGGACCTGAGCGACTCCGAGGTCCGCGCAGCGGTGGAGGCGGCACAGGCCGCACACGCGGCGCAGCCCGGACAGGTCGCCGGCAAGCCGGCCGTCCTCCTCGTCCCCCGCATCGACGGCACGTACGCCGACACCGGCGTCCTCGGCACCGTCGAGCAGGTCGGCCGCCTCGCCGACGGCGACCCGGGCGCCCTGATCCGCGGCCGTGGCCGCGTCAGGATCGGCGCCGGGACCACCGGCCCGGGTGCTGCGCTGTGGGTCGAGGGCGCCCGCATCGACGAGACGCTGCCGGACCCGCTGCCCGGCCATGTCACCGAACTGGTCAAGGAGTACAAGGCCCTCGCCACCAGCTGGCTGAAGAAGCGCGGCGCCTGGCAGGTCGTCGACCGCGTCCAGGCCATCGACGACGTCTCCGCGCTCGCCGACAACTCCGGCTACTCGCCGTTCCTCACCACCGAGCAGAAGGTCGCCCTGCTCACGACCACCGACCCGGTCGCCCGCCTCAAGCTCGCCACCCAGCAGCTGCGTGACCATCTCGCCGAGCAGGAGGTCGCCGAGACCATCGCCAAGGACGTCCAGGAGGGCGTCGACAAGCAGCAGCGCGAGTTCCTGCTGCGCCGCCAGCTGGAGGCCGTCCGCAAGGAGCTGCGCGAGCTGAACGGCGAGACGGACGGCGAGGAGTCCGACGACTACCGTGCCCGCGTCGAGGCCGCCGACCTGCCCGAGAAGGTCCGTGAGGCCGCGCTGAAGGAGGTCGACAAGCTGGAGCGCGCCTCCGACGCCTCCCCCGAGGGTTCATGGATCCGCACCTGGCTCGACACGGTCCTGGAGATGCCGTGGAACGAGCGCACGGAGGACTCGTACGACATCAGCGGCGCCAAGGCCGTCCTGGACGCCGAGCACTCCGGCCTGGAGGACGTCAAGGAACGCATCACCGAGTACCTGGCCGTCCGCAAGCGCCGTGCCGACCGCGGCCTCGGCGTGATCGGTGGCCGGCGCGGCGGCGCCGTCCTCGCCCTCGTCGGCCCGCCCGGCGTCGGCAAGACCAGCCTCGGTGAGAGCGTCGCCCACGCCATGGGCCGCAAGTTCGTCCGCGTCGCCCTCGGCGGCGTCCGCGACGAGGCGGAGATCCGCGGCCACCGCCGTACCTACGTGGGCGCGCTGCCCGGCCGTATCGTCCGCGCCGTCAAGGAGGCCGGGTCGATGAACCCCGTCGTCCTCCTCGACGAGATCGACAAGGTGGGATCCGACTTCCGCGGCGACCCCGCCGCCGCACTCCTGGAGGTCCTGGACCCGGCGCAGAACCACACCTTCCGCGACCACTACCTGGAAGTCGAACTCGACCTGTCCGACGTCGTGTTCCTCGCCACCGCCAATGTCCTGGAAGCCATCCCCGAGGCCCTCGCCGACCGTATGGAGATCGTCCGCCTCGACGGCTACACCGAGGACGAGAAGATCGTCATCGCCCGTGACCATCTGCTCCCGCGCCAGCTGGAGCGGGCCGGCCTCGGCGCCGACGAGGTGACCATCGACGAGGACGCCCTGCGCAAGCTCGCCGGCGAGTACACCCGCGAGGCCGGCGTCCGCAACCTGGAACGCTCCATCGCCAGGCTGCTGCGCAAGGTCGCCGCCCGGCACGAACTCGGCGAGCAGGACCTGCCGTTCACCGTCACCGCCGACCACCTCCGCGACCTCATCGGCCGCCCGCACCACGTGCCCGAGTCCGCGCAGGACCCGGCCGAACGCCGCACCGCCGTGCCCGGTGTCGCCACCGGCCTCGCCGTCACCGGAGCAGGCGGCGACGTGCTGTACGTGGAGGCGTCCCTGGCCGACCCGGAGACCGGCGCCGCCGGCCTGACCCTGACCGGTCAGCTCGGCGACGTGATGAAGGAGAGCGCGCAGATCGCCCTGTCCTTCCTGCGCAGTCACGGCGCCGAACTGGAACTCCCCGTCGGCGACCTCAAGGACCGCGGCGTGCACATCCACTTCCCCGCGGGCGCCGTCCCCAAGGACGGCCCCAGCGCCGGCATCACCATGACCACCGCGCTGGCCTCGCTGCTCTCCGGCCGCCTCGTCCGCACCGACGTCGCCATGACCGGCGAGGTCTCCCTGACCGGCCGCGTCCTGCCGATCGGCGGCGTGAAGCAGAAGCTCCTCGCCGCCCACCGCGCCGGTGTCACCACCGTGATCATCCCCAAGCGCAACGAACCCGACCTCGACGACGTCCCCGCCGAGGTCCTGGACAAGCTCGACGTCCACACCGTCACCGACGTCCGGCAGGTCCTCGAACTGGCCCTCGCGCCCGCCACGAGCGAGGCGCGGGAAGAGGCTCCCGTGGCGGCGTGACGGACGCCGCGGGAACGAGTGAGGGCCCGGTGCCCGGAGAGCATCCGTTCTCCGGGCACCGGGCCCTCCCCGTACACCGACCACCGTACGAATAACCGTACAAACCGATAGAATTCAGGCGTGACCGGGCCTGTGAGCCGTCCTTCCGCAGTGATCGGCGCCGGAACGGAGATCGCCGGCTACCGCGTCGAGCGTGAACTCGGCCGCGGCGGCATGGCCGTCGTCTACTGCGCCGCCGACCTCCGCCTGGGCCGCACCGTCGCCCTGAAACTGCTCGCCCCCGAGTACACCCGCAACGAAGCCTTCCGGCGCCGCTTCGCCCACGAGTCCCGCGTCGCCGCGAGCATCGAGCACCCCCACATCGTCCCGGTCTTCGAGGCCGGCGAAGCCGACGGCGTGCTCTACATCGCCATGTGCTACGTCCACGGCCTGGACCTCAGTGCCCTGCTCGAGCGGGACGGGCCGATGCCCGTGGCGACCGTACTGCGCATCGCCTCCCAGCTCGCCTCCGCGCTCGACGCGGCCCACGCGCACGACCTCGTCCACCGCGACGTCAAACCCGGCAACGTCCTCGTCGCCAAGGGCATCGACAGCGACCACCCCGAGCACGTCTACCTCACGGATTTCGGGCTGGCGAAGAAGTCCCTGTCGCTCACCGGGTTCACCACCGCCGGCGAGTTCGTCGGCACCCTCGACTACGTCGCCCCGGAGCGCATCGCGGGCCGGCCCGTCGACGGCCGCTCCGACCTGTACAGCCTCGCCTGCGTCGTCCATGAGCTGCTGACGGGCGCGCCGCCGTTCCAGCGGCCCGACGCCATGGACCTCCTCTGGGCCCACCAGTACGACCCGCCGCCCGCCCTCACCGTGTCGCGGCCGGACATCCCGCAGACCGCCGACGAGGTGCTGCTGAAGGCGCTGGCCAAGCTGCCAGACGACCGGTACGACTCCTGCCTGGAGTTCGTCGCCGCCCTGCGCGCGGCCACCGACAGCGGCGCCGCACAACAGGGCCGTACACCCACCGTCGTGGACTCCCGCGTCGCCGGCATCGTTCCCGAGCCGGCCCCGGCCGACCCGGTCTCCGGACCCAGCACGGTCTCCGGGCCCGGTTCCGTCTCGGGGCCCGCACCGGCCTTCGAGCCCACGCCGGTCTCCGTCGCCGCCCCTGCTCCCACCCGGATTCCCGAGCCGCCCGAATGGGCCGGGCCCGTGGTGCGCGGGCGCTTGTAACCGCATTTTTCCCTGCCGTCAAGTCCCGAACTGTCGGAACGTGACCCTGCCGTCGCGATCCGGCCTACTTGAAGTGCGGGCCGAACCGGAAAGTCCGGAACAACGAAAAGGCCCCACGGAAAGTAGGAGAAATCATGAACGGCAGCAACAACAAGCGCACCGAGAACCGCGAAGAAATCCGCACCCGTCGTACCCGACGCGGAATGCGCATCGCAACCACGGTCGCGGCGGTCGCGGTCGGGGCGGGTGGCGCTCTGGTGCCGGCGACCATGGCCTCGGCGAGTGCGATGCCGGATTCCGCCGCAGTGTCGATGGTCTCCAAGCACGACAGCCACAAGAAGCATGGCAAGTGGCATAAGCACTGCACCAAGAAGTGGACCAAGAAGCACGGTCACTGGAAGAAGACGTGGACGTGCAAGTGGTACAAGGACGACCACCACCACGGCCACAACGACCACTGGAACGACAAGCACGACCACCACGACAAGCACGACCACTGGAAGCACGACGACCACAAGAAGCACGACGACCACAAGAAGCACGACGACCACAAGAAGAAGGACGACCACAAGAAGAAGGACGACCACAAGAAGAAGGACGACCACAAGAAGAAGGACGAGCCGAAGAAGGACGAGCCGAAGAAGGACGAGCCGAAGAAGGACGAGCCGAAGAAGGACGAGCCGAAGAAGGACGAGCCGAAGAAGGACGAGCCGAAGAAGGACGAGCCGAAGAAGGACGAGCCCAAGAAGGACGAGCCCAAGAAGGACGAGCCCAAGAAGGACGAGCCCAAGAAGGACGAGCCCAAGAAGGACGAGCCCAAGAAGGACGAGCCCAAGAAGGGCGGTGACGGCGGCAACGGCGGAACCGGTGGTGCCATCGGCGGTAACGGTGGCAACGGCGGTAACGGTGCCGACCAGGGTGGCAAGGGCGGCGACGGTGGCGCCGGTGGTGCCATCGGCGGCGACGGCGGCGACGGCGGCGACGCGGTCTGAACCGTAGCGGTGGGGGTGAGGGCTTGAGAGGGCCCTCACCCCCACCGCGCTTTTCTCTCTCCCGCACGACGCATCCCAAGGAGCACCTCATGCCTCCCACTCCCCTCTGGAAGATCTGGCGCCGCTCGCTGGCCCTCGCCGCAGCAGCAGTGGCCATTTCCGCCGGCGTCTCCTGCGCCCCGGGTGCGGGGACCGACAACGACACGAAACACCGGACGCCCGACTCGGTCACGAGTTCAGCGCAGAGCGCGCCCGACAACGCCGAATGCGGCTCCGGCGGCAACGGAGGCGACGGTGGAGACAGCGGCGAGAACGGCAGCCCGGGCGAACCGGGAGAGCCCGGCACCCATGAATGCACTCGCTACCGCGACCTGCCCGACAAGTCCCGGGAAGACCTCACTCTGGCCGACAAGGTGAGGGTGGTCCTCGTCCTCCTGAACGGCGGCGCCACTCAGGAGCAGATAGCCGAGAAGTACGACATGCCGAAGTCCGAGGTCGGGTCGTGGAAGAAGGCCTATCTCGAAGAAGACTGGTCCGTCCTGGCGGGCAACTGACGATCAAGGTGACTCAGATGAAAAAGCAGGCTCGTGGATCCGTCCGCAAGAACGTTCTGGCCGCTGCCGCGGTTTCCCTCTTCCTCGCCGTCGGCGGCGTGATGGGCTCGGCGGGCGGGGTGTTCGCGGCCCCGGCCGTGCAAGGTCAGGTTCAGCATCAGGCGGCAGAGGATCACAAGGAGAAGGGCGAAAAGAAGGACACGGAAGACAAGGAGCAGGAGAAGAAGAAGGACAAGAAGGGAGGCGAGGAGAAGCAGAAACACAAGAAGAAAAAGAGGAAGCGGCACAAGGGGCACGAGAAGAAGGGGCACCACAGAAAGCACCGCCATCACCACCACCATCACCACGATGATCACCACTACGGCGAGGATTCCTGCCGACGTGGGGACGGCGGAGACGGCGGCAACGGCGGTGACGGCACGGGCACCCCGCCCATCTGCACGGAACCTGGTCAGAGCGGCACCGGCGGAAACGGCGGACGAGGGGGCCGGGGCAAGTGCGGCGGTGAGGACGGCCGCGAAGGGAAGGAAGGCAGCGGCACCGGCGGCGGCAACGGCGACCCCTGCCCCGACGAGCACGCGCCCGACTCCACGGGCTCCACGGACTCGAAGGGCTCGACCGACCCGAAGGGCCCCAAGGACCCCAAGGGCCCGAAGGACCCGAAGGACCCCAAGGACCCCAAGGACCCGAAGAGCCCGAAGGACCCCAAGGACCCGAAGGGCCCGAAGGACCCCAAGGACCCGAAGGACCCCAAGGACACGGCACCGTCCGGCACCGATGACTCCGGTACGACCGATTCCACGGGCACCGACACCGGCACCGACAGCACCGGCTCCACCGGCACGTCCCCGGACTCGAACCCGGCCCCGGAGTCCGAGCCCGACCCGAACCCCGACGACGTGATCGTCAAGTAGGGAGATCGAGGAACACGAGGAAACGGAAAGAGGAAACGGGAAAGGCGAGGACCTGAACCCGCAACCTCGGCCCAACCAGCAACCCCGGCCCCGCCGACCCCGTCCCGGCGGGGCCGGTTGCCGCTGTCAGAGCAGTGCGAGGTCGGCCGGTGCGGACAGGGACTGTTCCGCCCAGACGGCCTTGCCGACCCGGTCGTGCCGGGTGCCCCAGCGGTCGGCGAGCTGGGCGACGAGCAGCAGGCCGCGTCCGCCCTCGTCGAAGATGCGGGCGCGCCGCATGTGCGGGGTGGTGCCGCTGGAGTCGTAGACCTCGCTGACCAGGGTGTCGTTCTGGTGGATGAGCCGGAGCCGGAGGGGCGGCCGGCCGTAGCGGATGGCGTTGGTGACGAGTTCGCTGACGACCATCTCGGTGACGAACGCGGCGTCGTCCAACCCCCAGCGGGTCAGCTGCTCGGAGGCGACGCGGCGGGCGCGGGAGACGATCGCGGGGTCGCTCTCCAGCTCCCAGGAGGCGACCCGGTCCTCGTGCAGGGCGTGGGTGCGGGCGACGAGGAGGGCGATGTCGTCGTCGGGGCGGTGGCTGAGCAGCTCGGCGAGGATCCGGTCGCACACCGCGTCCAGGGTGGCGGCGGGCCGGCCGAGCGCGGCGAACAGCTTGTCCAGGGACACGTCGATGTCGCGGTCGCGGGCCGCCAGCAGGCCGTCGGTGTAGAGGGCGAGGAGGCTGCCCTCGGGCAGTTCGGTCTCGAAGACCTCGAACGGCAGCCCGCCCAGCCCGAGCGGCGGTCCGGCGGGCACGTCGAGGAAGCGGACCGTGCCGTCGGGGGTGACCACGGCGGGCGGCGGATGGCCCGCGCGGGCGATGCTGCACCGGCGGGAGACAGGGTCGTAGACGGCGTACAGGCAGGTGGTGCCGATGCCGCCGGCGGTCTCGGCGGCCGGGTCGCCGCTGCTCTCGTCGGCGGCGAGGCGCAGGACGAGGTCGTCGAGGTGGGTGAGGAGTTCGTCGGCGGGCAGGTCGACGTCGGCGAGGGTGCGGACGGCGGTGCGCAGCCGGCCCATCGTGGCGGAGGCGCGGATGCCGTGGCCGACGACGTCGCCGACGACGAGTGCCACGCGCGCGGTGGACAGCGGGATCACGTCGAACCAGTCGCCGCCGACGCCGGCACGGGTGGCGGCGGGCAGATAGCGGGTGGCGATCTCCAGGGCCGCCTGTTCGGGCAGGGTGTGCGGGAGCAGGCTGCGCTGGAGGGCCATCGTGGTGGTACGGGCCCAGCTGGTGCGGCGGGCCTTGTGCAGAGCGGCGGCGGCGCGGGCGGTGAGGTCCTCGGCGAGCCGCAGTTCCTGCGGGCCGAAGGGTTCCGGGCGGTGGTGGCGGCCGAAGAGGGCGACGCCGAGGCGGTTTCCGTCGACGAGGAGCGGCACGACCATCAGGGACCGGGTGCCGCAGTCGCGCATCCAGGCGGCGCCCGGGTCGGACTCGGCCCAGGCGGCCACGGCGGGGTCGGTGGGGTCGTACAGGGCGGGAGTGCCGGTGGCGAGGCATTCGGCGGGCGGTGAGCCGGGACCGTAGGCGGTCAGCTCGCCCGCGGCGGCGCCGGGCGCGCGCCCGCCACCGCCGCCCCTGTCCCCGCCGCCCCTGTC
>NZ_JALLGL010000277.1 GCF_023072675.1 Streptomyces sp. XM83C | reverse complement strand
CCCCGAACCACCCCTCACGCCGACCCCCGCCTGACCAGCTCGGTCGGCAGGATCGCCGCCGCCGGGTCCTCGCCGCCGATCTGGGCGGGGAGGACGCGGACCATCTCGGTGCTGATGCGGTCCCACGGCTGCCGGATGGTCGTCAGACCGGCGCTGACGGCGACCGCAGCGGGGGAGTCGTCGAAGCCGCCGACGGCGACGTCCTCCGGCACCCTGCGCCCCGCCCGGTGCAGGGCGGCGAGCACGCCCTGTGCCATCAGGTCCGAGGCGACGCGCCCACGAACCGGATCGACACCACCGGCGACCTCGTCACCGGCCACCCCGCCACCACGGCCGGCCGGCTCGCCTGGATGAACGCCGTCGCGAACATCGTCGAAGCCGTACCCGGCGTGGGCCGCCTCGGCGTCTTCCACTGGGAGGCCACCTGGACCGCCGTCCCCGGCAACGGCTGGGACCCGGCCGCCCCCTTCTCCGGCAACGGCTGGGAGAACCAGGCCTTGTTCGGCTACGACGACAAGGCCCTCCCGGCGACGGCCCGGTTCAGCCACCGCCGACCCTCCGGCCGCCTCCGGCACGGGCCCGGCCGCACCCCCGGCCGGGCCTCTGCCGGAGGCGCCGACCCCGGCGCACGCCGAGGCCCGTCCGGTACAGGACAAGGTGCCGCAGGACTCTCACCCGGGGGCCCGCCGTACGGAACAGTGGGAGCACAGCACTGCGCGCACCCCACCATGAAAGGGAACGGAGGGCTGAGATGCTGAGGACTCCCGTCGCGGGACGACGCCTGGAGATCCTGGAGCGGCTGAAGGAACCGGAGATCCACTTCCCTGGCGGGTGCGGCACGGACGGCGTCGGCGCGGACACCGTCGCCGCCGCGCTCGGCGTGCCCTCCCGTGTCGCCGAGACCGATCTGACCCTGCTGGCCGGGATCGGACTGCTGCGCGCCCGTCGCTCCGGGGACCGTGTGCTCTACCGCAGGGACGACATGCGGATCGCCGAAGTGGCCGGAATGTTCGAGAAGGGCTGGTGAACGCGCGCGAGGGACACCCCGCCCACCGGACGCCGACGGAAGGTCCCTCGCCCGGACGCCTAGGCAGGTCCCTCGCCCGGACGCCTAGGCAGGTCCCTCGCCCGGACGCTCCCGCCGCGTGCCGTCCGCTCCGCCTGTCCCCCCGCCGTTGCCGCCGGGCACCTTCACGTCCTTGTCGAGGTGCCCGAACCGCTCGCACAGCAGCCGCCCCAGCATCGCACCGCCGTACACCACGAAACCCACACCGACCAGCCAGGACTCCACGACGAGGATCGCACCCACCGGGCCGTAGCTGATCGCGTTGGTGACCAGCAGCGGCGTGAAGACCATGTAGGAGAACCAGCGCAGCCCGCCCAGCCCCGCCATCGTGGCGACCGCCCCCGGCAGCAGATGACGCCAGTGCACCTGACCGTGCAGCAGGAAGTGCGGACTCCACCAGAAGAAGAGCAGCCCGGCCAGCACACTCAGCGGAATCCGCGCCGACCCGTGCAGCACCGCGCGCGTCTGCACCTGCGCGTACACGTACGCCATCAGCACCGCCAGCCACACCGCCTGCCGCCACAGCCGGTGCCACGGGCCGGCGGCCGGCTCCCAGATCCGCTCGTAGCCGTTCTGCACACTGGCCGCGAAGGACAGACCGAACAGAGCGAGCAGCGCCACACTCCACGCACCCGTGGTGCTGACGACCTTACGCGGCGGCCCGAACACCTGCTCGAGCGCCTCCGCCGACCGGCCGGACAGATCCATGCCGTCCACCAGCCACAGCGCGAACCCGCCGTGCCCCAGCGGGTCGGCCGCCGCGATGACGATCAGCAGCGGCGCCAGCGTCACCAGCGCCAGCGTGGCGAACCCCATGGCCCGGTGCAGCAGCTCCAGGTCACGGCCCCGCCGATGCAGCTCGGAGAACCCGAGCCGGCGCCACCACGCCGCCGCCCGCCTCATGGGACCACCCCTCTCCAGTCCGGCCCACACCACTGTGCGCATGCTCCGGCCACGGACACCGGCCCGGATCCGCGAGCGGCCGGAACCCGTTCCAGGAAAACCCGGTCGGGTGACGCCCTGCCCGCCGGACGCCCGCACCCGAGCCGGTGTCCCCGACCGCGGGCGCAGGCACCCGAGCCGGTGTCCGTGACCGCGGGCGCGGGCACCCGAGCCGGTGTCCCCGACCGCGGACGTCCGCACCCGGGTGCCCTCGACGGGAACGCCGGCACCCGAGCCGGTGGCTTCGGCCGACCGTCCCCGGCCCGCCTCCGCGGCGGCCCCGCCCGCCCCGGAGTCCCCGGCCGCATGCGGGCATGACCCCCTCGAGCCACGGGGTTACGCTGTGGACCAGCCGTGATCACCCCACGCGGTGCGGCGCGGGGCCCAGCAGGAGACGAACGACATGACAGCCCCGGAAGCCGAGAGCATCCGCCTCCGATCCGCCGCCCCGCGGCGCCCGGCCCGGCGGGAGCACCTGCCGGTCGTCGCCGTGGTCGCGCTCGGCGGGGGAGCGGGCGCCGCCGCCCGGTACGCGGTGTCCCTGTGGGGGACGCGGTCGGAAGGGGGCTTCCCCTGGCAGACGTTCTGGACGAACGTGACCGGCTGCGCGGTGATCGGCGTCCTCATGGTCGTCGTCACCGAGGTCGTCACCGCACACCGCCTCGTACGCCCCTTCCTCGGCACCGGCGTCCTCGGCGGCTTCACCACCTTCTCGACGTACGCCGTCGACGTACAGCGGCTCGTCGACACCGGCCACGCCCGCACCGCGCTGGCCTGCCTCGCGGTGACACCGCCCGCGGCACTCCTCGCGGTGTGGGCCGCCGCGTCCGCGACCCGCCGCGTCCTGATCCGGAGGCAGCGATGACGAGGCTGACCGGCCGCGCCCTGCGCGTCACCGTCTTCGTCGGCGAGAACGACACCGTCCGCCACAGGCCCCTCTACAGCGAGATCGTCCACCGTGCCCACGCGGCGGGCCTCGCCGGAGCGAGCGTCTTCCGCGGCATCGAGGGCTTCGGCGCGTCGTCGCTGATCCACACGCAGCGGCTGCTGTCGCTGAGCGAGGACCTGCCGGTGGCGATCGTGATCGTGGACACGGAGGACCGCGTCCGCGCCTTCCTGCCCCAGCTCGACGAACTCGTCGGCGAGGGCCTGGTGATCCTCGACGCATGCGAGGTGGTCCGCTACGCCGGTCGCACCGGCACAGCGGACGAAACAGACACGAAGGGTGAGAATCCGTTGTGAACTGGGTGTTGGTCGTCGTCGGCGGCATGGTCGGCGCCCCGCTGCGCTATCTCACCGACCGCGCGGTGCAGTCCCGGCACGACTCCGTCTTCCCCTGGGGCACCTTCGCCGTCAACGTCACCGGCTGCCTGATCCTCGGCGTCCTCACCGGCGCCGCGCTGGCCGGGGCCGTCGGCTCCCAGGCCCAGTTGCTGCTCGGCACGGGCCTGTGCGGCGCCCTGACGACGTACTCCACCTTCTCGTACGAGACGCTGCGGCTGGCCGAGACCGGGGCCCGCTTCTACGCCGTCGTCAACGTCGCCGCCAGTGTCGCGGCCGGCCTCGGAGCGGCCTTCCTGGGGGTGACGCTGGCCCGGGCGATCTGGGTCTGAGACCCGTAGTCCGGGCGTGCACGCCAACGGATCTCACGTGCGCGTGCAGGAGGACTCGGCGTGCGGCGGCCCGTCGTCGCCGTGATCAACGCCTTCGTCCTCCATCGCGCCGTCGTCGGCGTGACACTGTTCGCCCTGCTCGGGGCAGGGCTGCTGGACAGCTGAGGCGCCCGGCGGCCCGTATCGGCTCGCGCCGGAGACGGATGGGCCGCCCCCTCCGGAATTTTCTGTTCCCACCGGCATTGACAGGGCCCGCCAGGCCCCCGCACCATCTCTCCCGTGAACCTGTCAGACAGCCGGACAGCCGGACAGCCGCCGCGCCGGGTCAGCGCCATGGAAGCGGTCCTGGCACATCTGCGTGCCGCCATCGAGGGAGGGGAGTACGCCATCGGCGACAAGCTCCCCTCCGAGGCGGAGCTCTGCCGCACCCTGGAGGTCTCCCGGCCCGTCCTGCGGGAGGCGCTGCGCGCCTTGCAGACCATGGGCCTGACCGTCTCCAAGACCGGCAAGGGCACCTTCGTCGTCGCCACCGCCGTCGAGGACCCCACCTTCGGCGACTACGCGGCCAGCGACCTGCTGGAGGTCCGCCGGCACGTCGAGATCCCCGTCGCCGGGTACGCGGCACTGCGCCGCACCCCGGAGAACCTCGACCACCTGGCGCACCTCCTGGACCGCATGGAGCGGGAGACGGACACCACCGCGTGGGTCGCGATGGACACCCTCTTCCACCTCGCCGTCGCCGAGGCCGCGCAGAACCCGGTCTTCCGCCGGGTCATCGAGGAGATCCGTGACGCACTCGCCCGCCAGTCCGCCTTCCTCAACGAGCTGGGCGGCCGGCGCGAACAGTCCAACCGCGAGCACCGGGCCATCGTCGAGGCCCTGATCGACGGCTCCGAGCACGACGCCGTCGAGGCCATGACCCACCACCTCGACCGCGTCGAGACCACCCTCACCGACATCGTGCGCCCCCATCGCGCACACAGCCCCACGGAAGGCGGCCCCGAGGCGTGAGCGACCAGCACCTCCAGAGCCACACCCGCCCCACCACCCGGCACGTCGACGCCGGAGACACGGGCTACAGCAAGTCCCCGACGGCCTGCTGCCCATGCTGCTGACCATCCAGGGCATGGTGTTCGCCTACGCGTCCGTCGAACCGGTCGGCGTCGCCGCCGGCGAGACGGAGAACCCCGAGAAGATCATGCCGAGGGCCATCACCTCGATCATGTGGCGTGTGGGCCTGTTCCACGTCGGCTCCGTGGTCCTCCTCTCCACGCTGCTGCCCTGGAGCGCGTACTCCGCCGCCCCGAGCCCCTTCGTCACCGAGCTGTCCCGCATCGGTGTGCCCGCCGCGGGCGACGTCATGAACCTCGTCGTGCTGACCGCCGCGATGTCCTCGCTCAACCCCGGCCTGTACTCGACGGGCCGCATCCTGCGCTCCACGGCCGTCAACGGCTCCGCGCCCCGCTTCACCGCCCGTACGAGCCGCAGTCAGGTCCCGTACGGCGGCATCCTGCTCACCAGCGGCATCTGCGTTCTCGGCGTCGGAGTGAACTTCGTCGTCCCCGAGGACGCCTTCGAGATCGTGCTGAACTTCGCGGCGATCGGCATCCTGTCCACCTGGGGCATGATCATGATGTGCCACCTGCTCTTCCGGCAGCGCACCCGGCAGGGCCGTCCGCCCCGCCCGGACTACCGGCTGCCGGGATCCCCCCGGACCGAACCCGCGACGCAGGCGTTCCTCGCCTCCGTCCTGGTCCTGATGTACGCCGACGGAGGCGCGGGACGCACCACAGTGCTGTGCCTGCCGCTGATCGCCGGCGCACTGGTCGCCGGCCGGTACGCCGTCCGCGGCCGTCTCAACCGCACCCCGGCCGACGGGTGACCCCCGACTCCGGCCACGACACCAGACACAGGCAGTGATGTACACCTCCTCCCTCGCGGACCCGCCCGTCATCCGTGAACCCCTCCACGCCCCCGTCGCCCACCTCGTACGCGGCGGCATCGTGGAGGGCGTCCACTACGGCTCCGTCGTCGTGCTCGGCAGCGACGGCGACGTCACCTTCCGGCTCGGCGACATCGACGCGGCGTTCTACCCGCGCTCGGCCGTCAAACCGCTCCAGGCCGTGGCCATGGTCCGCATGGGCCTGCCGCTCGACGGTGACCTCCTCTCCCTGGCCGCGGCCAGCCACTCCGGCGAGCGGATCCACCTCGCCGGCACACGCCGCATCCTCGAACTCGCCGGCCTCGGCGAGGACGACCTGCGCAACGTGCCCGACCTGCCGTACGACCCCGTCGTGCGGGACGCGTGGATCCGCGAGGGACGCCTGCCCAGCCGGCTCGCCCAGAACTGCTCCGGCAAGCACGCGGCGATGCTGTACACCTGCCGGCTCAACGGCTGGTCCACGCAGGACTATCTCGACCCCCGCCACCCCCTGCAAAAAGGCATCGCCGAGATCGTCGAGGACCTCACCGGGCAGCGCATCGCCCAGGTCACCGTCGACGGCTGCGGCGCCCCGCTGTTCTCCGTCTCCCTGTACGGCCTCGCCCGCGCCGTCGCCCGCATCACCACCGCCGCGCCGGGCACGCCCGAGGCCAAGGTGGCCGACGCGATGCGCGAACACGCCGAGATGGCGTCCGGCTCCGGCCGCGACGTGGCCGCGCTGATGCGGGCGGTGCCGGGGCTGCTCGCCAAGGACGGCTTCGAGGGCGTGCAGGTCGCGGCGCTGCCGGACGGGCGGGCGATCGCGGTGAAGATATCCGACGGCGCGAACCGGGCGCGGGTGCCGGTGGCGGCGGCGGCGCTCGCCCTCGCGGGGGTCGACGGCGCGCTCCTCACGGAGTTCGCCGGCGAGCCCCTCCTGGGCGGCGGCGCCCCGGTCGGAGCCGTCCGCCCGACCCCACCCCTGACGGCGGTCCCGGCCCGCCACTGACGGGGCCGACGCCCTGCGCCCCGGCGCCACAGCGCACCCGGCGTGGGTGCGGGCCGGGGGGTGGGCCGCGCCACAGCGCACCCACCGGAACAGGCCGCCGCAGGCACTCAGGGGCGGGGAACTGCGCGAAACACGTGCACGACACCACCGACAGACACAAGCGAGGCACCCCGTGTCCCCCACCCGCACCGAACACGACCTCCTCGGCTCCCGCCCCGTCCCCGCGGAGGCGTACTGGGGCATCCACACCCTCCGCGCCACGGAGAACTTCCCCATCACCGGCACCCCCATCTCCGCCTACCCCCACCTCATCGACGCTCTCGCCGCGGTGAAGGAGGCCGCCGCCCTCGCCAACGAGGAACTCGGTCTCCTCGCCCCCCACAAGGCCTCCGCCATCGTCGAGGCCTGCCGCGAGATCCGCGCCGGCAAGCTGCACGACCAGTTCGTCGTGGACGTCATCCAGGGCGGCGCCGGCACGTCCACCAACATGAACGCCAACGAGGTCATCGCCAACCGCGCGCTGGAACTGCTCGGCCACGCCAAGGGCGAGTACCACCACCTGCACCCCAACGAGGACGTCGATCTCGGCCAGTCGACGAACGACGTCCACCCGACGGCGGTGAAGACGGCGACCGTCTTCGCGGTGCGGGGCCTGCTGAAGGCGATGTCGGTGTTGCAGGACGCGTTCGCCCGCAAGGCCGTGGAGTTCAGGGACGTACCGAAGATGGGCCGCACCCAGCTCCAGGACGCGATCCCGATGACGCTGGGTCAGGAGTTCTCCACGTTCGCGGTGATGATCGAGGAGGACCGCGGCCGTCTGGCGGAGGCGGTCGAGCCGATCCACGAGATCAACCTGGGTGCCACCGCCATCGGCACGGGCCTGAACGCACCCGCGGGCCACGCCGAGGCCGCCCGCCGCCACCTGGCGGACATCACGGGCCTCCAGCTGGTCACGGCAGTGAACCTGGTCGAGGCGACGCAGGACTGCGGGGCGTTCGTGCAGATGTCCGGTGTGCTGAAGCGGATCGCGGTCAAGCTCTCCAAGAGCTGCAACGATCTGCGCCTGCTGTCCTCGGGCCCGCGCGCGGGTCTCGGCGAGATCGACCTGCCGCCCGCCCGGCACTTCGGGCCCGGCGCCGAGCTGCCGCGGATCGAGGTGGAGCGGGTGCTGCGGCTCGGCATGGAGACGTACCCGGGCGGCGAACCGTCCAGGCCGGCTCGTCGATCATGCCGGGCAAGGTCAACCCGGTGATCCCCGAGGTCGTGAACCAGGTGGCCTTCGAGGTGATCGGCAACGACGTGGCCATCACGATGGCGGCGGAGGCGGGCCAGTTGCAGCTGAACGCGTTCGAGCCGATCATCCTGCACACCCTCTCGGAGTCGATCACGCACCTGGAGAGGGCCAGCGTCACGCTCGCGGAGCGCTGCGTGGACGGGATCACCGCGAACACGGAGCGGCTGCGGGCGACGGTGGAGAACTCGATCGGCCTGGTGACGGCCCTGAACCCGCACATCGGGTACACGGCGGCCACGGACATCGCCAAGGAGGCCCTGGCGACGGGCCGGGGCGTGGCCGAACTCGTCCTGGAGAAGGGCCTGCTGCCCGCGGACCGGCTGACGACGCTGCTCCGCCCGAAAGCCCTGGCGGGCGCCACGGCACCGGCGGCGTCCCCGACGGCCTGACCGGTCGAGGACGAGAGCGCGCCCCACAGCGCGCACCACATCGAGAGCGAGAGCGCGCACGAGCTCGACAGCGACACGAGTCCGAAGGCGGGCCGGTGGGGCGGCCCGCCTTCGGACTCGTGTCGCTGTCGAG
>NZ_JALLGL010000276.1 GCF_023072675.1 Streptomyces sp. XM83C | reverse complement strand
CGGCAACGGGTCACGGCCACCGCGCGCGCGACCGGCGCCGGGGCCGCCGCCCGGCACCGCATCGCCGCCGCCCCGCACGTCGCCGCCCCCGGCCTCCCGCTCCCCGTCCCGCACCAGCTCCACCCCGATCATCAGCCCCCGCCCCCGTACCTCCCCGACGCAGGGAAGGGCACCGGTGAGGGAGCGCAACCGGTCGAGCATGCGGGCGCCGAGGGCGGCAGCGCGTTCGGCGAGGCCGTTCTCCCGGACGTACGCGAGGGTCGCGGCGCCCGCTGCCATGGCGAGCTGGTTGCCGCGCGGTCCGGGCGTGCGGTCGGCCGGCGTTCCGTCGGCGAGGTCGTCGTGGTAGACGACGGCGGACAGCGGGAGGCTGCCGCCGACGGCCTCGGAGAGGACCATCACGTCAGGGGTGACGCCGCTGTGCTGGACGGCCCAGAAGGCGCCGGTGCGGCCGACGCCGGTGTGGGTCTCGTCGGCGATGAGCGGCAGGGAGCGATCGGCGGTGATGTGGCGCATCCGGCGCAGCCAGCCGTCGGGGGCGGGCAGGACTCCGCCCTCGCCCTGGACGGCCTCGACGATCATCCCGGCGGGTCGGGGCAGGCCGGACAGCGGGTCGTCGAGGAGGGACTCGGTCCAGCGGGCGGCGAGTTCGGCGCCGCGCGGCCCTCCGATGCCGAAGGGGCAGCGGTAGTCCTGCGGGTAGGGCAGCCGGACGGTGTCGGCCGTGGCGGCGGGGCGGGGCGGGCCCGCGGGGTCCGCGGTGTCGGGCGTGGTGCCGTGCCGGGCGCCGGTGAAGGCGAGGATGCCGCTGCGGCCGGTGGCGGTGCGGACGAGCCGGAGCGCGGCGTCGACGGCGTCCTGGGCGGCGGGCCCGCAGAACTCCACGCGCGCGTGGCGTGCCAGTCCGGTCGGCAGGGTGCCGATCAGTTCGGCGACGAACGCGTCCTCGACCGGAGTGGCGACGCCGAGGACGTCCAAGGGTGCCCCGGAGTCGAGCACGCCGCGGACGGCTTCCAGGACGACGGGGTGGTTGTGCCCCAGCGGCAGGGTGCCCGCTCCGGAGAGACAGTCGAGGTAGCGGCGGCCGTCGGCGGCCTCGACGGTCAGTCCACGCGCGCGTACCGGGACGACGGGCAGCGAGCGGGCGTACGTACGGGCGCCCGATTCAAGGACCTGATGGCGTCGCTGTGTTCCCTCGGTCACGGTCACGGCTCCCTCTCCTCCCGCCGCGGCCCGCGGCGCCCTCCCCCGCCCGCGTACCGCCTGCGGGCCCCACCGCTACCAACCACGGACCACCCTCCGGGTTACGGGTGGCGCGCGATCAAATCCGGCCTGCGGGCACCGCTTTCACCATGTTCATCCATATACATCCGTTCCCTCCCGTCCCGCGCCGCTTCGGCCGCCACGCGTCGGATCCGTCGGCGGTCCCGCCGAGTTGTCCGTGCGCCCGCCTTGTAGCCGAACCGTTGCTGTCCGGTCGGTGGGCGCCCACAGCGACCGCATAGTGTGTGGTGCCGTTCGCCAAGTTCGTTCGTCCCAGGGGGAGTCAAGACCATGCGATCCACACGTCCGTCGTTCACCGCCCGCAGGGCGCGGGGCGCGCGCCGCGGGCCCTCCTCCCGCCTGGCCGCCGTCGCGCTCGTCTCGGCGCTGGCGCTCGCCGCGACCGCCTGCGACTCGGGCGACGACACGGACGCGGGCGGCCAGGCCTCCGCGTCCGCGACGGCGGCGGACGACGGGAAGATCCGCATCCCGGACGACATCAAGGACCGGCTGAAGGAACACGGGATCGACCTGGACAAGTGGCGCGACGGCGCCTGGAAGAACTGGGACAAGGACGACTGGCTGCGCGAGGCCAAGGACTTCGTGAACCCGATCATCGAGGGCCTGTGGGACCCGGACCGCATGCGGGACGCCGAGGACCCGGACCGCGGGGTGGACGACAGCGACCTCTCCGACGACCAGGGCGTGACCGATCCGGAGCCGGCGCCGGTGCAGGCGAAGGCGGTGCCGCCGCGCTACCACGCCAACGCTCCCGAGGCGGGCAAGGTGTTCTTCGACTCGCCGCAGGGCACGATGGTCTGCTCGGCCACCGTGGTGCAGGACCCCGCCCACCCCGGCAAGTCCAATCTGGTGTGGACGGCGGGCCACTGTGTGCACGCCGGCAAGAAGGGCGGCTGGTACCGCAACCTGGCGTTCGTGCCGTCGTACAACGACTCCCGCCTGCCGGCGGAGAAGATCCAGAGCGCCACGCGGGAGCAGGTCGCACCGTACGGCGTCTGGTGGGCGGACTGGGCGCAGACCTCGGACCAGTGGATCGAGCAGGGCGGCGCGAGCGGCGGTGACGGGGCGCCGTACGACTTCGCGGTGCTGCATGTGACGCCGGAGAAGGGCAGCGGCGGCAAGTCGCTGGAGGAGACGGTCGGTTCGGCGCTGCCGGTGGACTTCAAGGCCCCGGCCGTGGGGAAGATCGAGAGTCTGACGGCGACGGGCTACCCGGCGGCGGCGCCGTACGACGGGCAGTCGCTGTACCGCTGCCAGGACAAGCCGGGCCGGCTGTCGCTCGACGCGTCCGCCCCGACGATGTACCGCATCGGCTGCACCATGACCGGCGGTTCCTCCGGCGGCGGCTGGTTCGCCACGGGTGCCGACGGCAAGCCCGCGCTGGTGTCCAACACCTCCATCGGCCCGGTGACTTCGGGCTGGCTGGCCGGTCCTCGGCTGGGTGAGGTCGCGCAGGGCGTGTACGACGCGGTGAGCAAGAAGTACGCGTCCGCCGGCTGACGCTGACACTCACGCTCCGGTCGCCCGCGGCTCTGCGGGCGACCGGGGGTTGCCGGGTGGGGAGGGGCCGTGCCGCTCCTTCCCGCCGGGCCACCGGACGATCAACCCTGACAAGCTCATGACATACGCACGCACATCTCGACGGGGGTCTTCACACATGCTCTCTCCGCGCACACGCACGGCGTCCCGCCCCGGCAGGCGCCGCCGTACCGTCCTCGCCGCGTCCACGCTGACCGTGGCCCTGACTGTCACAGCGACCGCCTGCGGCGCCGACGACGACAGACACAACGCGGCGACCGGCTCCGGGCCCTCCCCCGTGGCCTCGCAGGGCGACGGCAAGGGCGAGGGTCAGGGCAAGGTCTCCCTGCCGGGTGATCTCGCCGACCGGCTGAAGGAACACGGCATCGACGTCGACGCCTGGAAGAACGGCGGCTGGAAGAACTGGGACAAGAAGGACTGGCTGCGCGAGGCCAAGGACTTCGTGAACCCGGTCATCGAGGGCCTGTGGAAACCCGAGCGGATGCAGTCCGCGAAGGAGGCCGACAAGACGGTCACCGTGAAGGACGCCTCCGCCGGCCAGGGCGTGAGCGACCCCGAGCCGGTGCCCGTGCGGGCGGAGGCCGAGCGGACGCCGTACCACCGGAACGCCGCACCTGTCGGCAAGGTCTTCTTCGACGCGCCCGACGGACCGAAGGTCTGCTCCGGCACGGTCGTCAAGGACGTCAACCACCCGGGGAAGTCCAACCTGGTGTGGACCGCCGGGCACTGTGTCCACGCCGGCGGCGACGGCGGCTGGTACCGCAACATCGTCTTCGTCCCCGCCTACAACGACTACGGCAAGTCCGAGGCGCAGCTCGCCGACGCCTCCTTCCGGGAGATGGCGCCGTACGGCAACTGGTGGGCCGACTGGGCCTCCACCTCCAACGAGTGGATCGCCGGCGGCTCGGACACCGGCGGTGACGGCGCCGCGTACGACTACGCCGTACTGCATGTGCAGCCGGAACAGGGCGCGAAGTCGCTGGAGGAGACGGTGGGCGCGGCTCTCGCCGTCGACTTCTCCGCCCCGGCCGCGGCGCAGGCGGGGCAGATGGGCGCGTGGGGCTACCCGGCGGCGCCGCCGTACAACGGTCTGCGGATGTTCAAGTGCATCGACCGGCCGGGCCGGCTCTCGCTGTCGCCGTCGCTGCCGACGATGTACCGGATCGGCTGCACGATGACCGGCGGCTCCTCCGGCGGCGGCTGGTTCCGGGTGGTGAACGGCGAGACCAAGCTGGTGTCGAACACCTCGATCGGCCCGCTGGACAACACCTGGCTGGCGGGACCGCAGCTCGGCCCGTCGGCGGAGGCGCTGTACCAGTACATGAGCCGGACGCACGGCGGCCGGTGAGCGGGCGCCGGCCCGCGTGAGCGTGCCCGACCGGCACCGGCCGAGGTGACCGCGCCTGAACGGAAGCCGAAGGCCCGGCCCCCGCGTGAAGCGGGGAGCCGGGCCTTCGCCGTGTTCCGGTGGTGGGCCGGGCGCCGGTCAGAGCGCGGCGGCGGCCGGCACGTACGGCGCCAGTTCGGCCGCGAGCTCCTCGTGCACCCGCGCCTTGAGCAGGGTGCCCTCCGCCGTGTGCTCCGCGGAGATCACCTCGCCCTCGTCGTGGGTACGCGCCACCAGCTTGCCGCGCGTGTACGGCACGAGTGCCTCGATCTCGACGGCCGGGCGCGGCAGCTCGGCGTCGATCAGGGCGAGCAGCTCGGGAATGCCCTGGCCGGTGCGGGCCGAGACGGCGATGGACCGCTTCTCGATCCGCAGCAGCCGCTGCAACGTCAGCGGGTCGGCCGCGTCCGCCTTGTTGATCACGACGATCTCGGGCACGTCGGTGGCGCCGACGTCCCGGATCACCTCGCGCACGGCGGCGAGTTGCTCCTCCGGGTTCGGGTGCGAGCCGTCCACCACGTGGAGGATCAGGTCGGACTCGCCGACCTCCTCCATGGTGGAGCGGAACGCCTCGACCAGGTGGTGGGGCAGGTGCCGGACGAAACCGACGGTGTCGGCCAGCGTGTAGAGCCGGCCGCTCGGGGTCTCGGCGCGGCGCACGGTCGGGTCCAGGGTCGCGAACAGCGCGTTCTCGACCAGGACACCCGCGCCGGTGAGCCGGTTGAGCAGGGACGACTTGCCCGCGTTGGTGTAGCCCGCGATGGCCACGGAGGGAACGCGATGGCGCTTGCGCTCCTGCCGCTTGATGTCGCGGCCGGTCTTCATCTCCGCGATCTCCCGGCGCATCTTCGCCATCTTCTCGCGGATCCGTCGCCGGTCCGTCTCGATCTTGGTCTCACCGGGGCCTCGGGTGGCGAGGCCGCCGCCCTTGCCGCCGCCCATCTGCCGGGACAGCGACTGACCCCAGCCGCGCAGCCGCGGCAGCATGTACTGCATCTGCGCGAGCGCCACCTGCGCCTTGCCCTCTCGGGACTTGGCGTGCTGGGCGAAGATGTCCAGGATCAGGGCCGTACGGTCGATCACCTTGACCTTGACGACGTCCTCGAGGTGGATCAGCTGGCCAGGGCTCAGCTCACCATCGCAGATCACGGTGTCTGCGCCGGACTCGAGAACGATGTCGCGCAGCTCGTCGGCCTTGCCGGAGCCGATGTAGGTCGCGGCGTCCGGCTTGTCGCGACGCTGGATGACGCCGTCGAGGACGAGGGCGCCGGCGGTCTCCGCGAGGGCGGCCAGCTCCGCGAGGGAGTTCTCCGCGTCCTGCACGGTGCCGGACGTCCACACACCGACGAGCACGACCCGCTCCAGACGCAGCTGGCGGTACTCGACCTCGGTGACGTCCTGTAGCTCGGTGGACAGGCCCGCGACGCGTCGCAGGGCCGCGCGCTCGGAGCGGTCGAACTGGTCCCCGTCCCGCTCGCCGTCGATCTCGGGCTTCCAGGCGACGTCCTCTTCCATCAGGGCATCGGCCCGAAGGCCCTCGGGGTAGTCGTGCGCGAGGCGCTTGCCGTCCTGGGAAAGAGAAGAAGAGGAGGTCATTGGGTCCTTACGTCGATGGGAATCCGTCGCCGGCTTCGTCCGGGACAACGTCCGAGCACTCCGGGAGATTCCCGGCCGGGCACCCGGGAACACCGAGTACCGCGGATCTCGCGGCCGTACCGCGCCGGCACCACGATGGTCGCATGTCACGGCCGTCACGTCACCGCCTTATCCGCGGCCCCCGGCGGGCGCGGCGGACGCGGCGGGCTTCGCGGACGCGGCGGGCTTCGCGGACGCAGCGGGCTTCGCGGACGCAGCGGGCTTCGCGGGGGCCGCGCCCTTCGTGGGGCCGGCCGCCTCGGCCGGGGCGGTGGACTTCCAGTCGGGGTGTCCCGGCATGGGCGGGGTCTTCTCGCCGTACAGCCAGGCCTGGAAGAAGCCGCTCAGGTCGCGGCCGGAGATGTCCGAGGCCAGCTCGGTGAAGTCGGCCGTGCCCGCCGTGCCGTCCTGGTGCTCGCGCACCCACAGGCGTTCCAGCTGCGCGAACGCCGACGCCCCGATCTCCTCGCGGAGCGCGTACAGCACGAGCGCGGCACCGTCGTAGACGTTGGCCCGGAAGATGCCGATCTTCTGGCCGGGGACGGGCGGCTTGGGGGCGGCGGGCGGACCGCCGGAGGCGCGCCAGCGGTCGGACGCGGAGTACGCGGCCTTCATACGGGCCTCCATCGGCCGGTCGCCGTGCTCCTCGGCGTAGAGGGCCTCGTACCAGGTGGCGTGTCCTTCGTTGAGCCACAGGTCGGACCAGGTGCGCGGGGTGACGCTGTCGCCGAACCACTGGTGGGACAGCTCATGGACCATGATCGAGTCGACGTACCACTCGGGGTACGCGGGTTCGGTGAACAGATCCTTCTCGAACAGGGACAGCGTCTGCGTCTCCAGTTCGAAGCCGGTGTCGGCGCCGGCCATGAGCAGGCCGTACGTCTCGAAGGGGTAGCGGCCGACCTTGCTCTCCATCCAGGCGATCTGGTCGGGGGTCTTCTTCAGCCAGGGTTCCAGCTTCGCCGCGTCGGCGGCGGGCACGACGTCCCGCAGGGGCAGCCCGTGCGGGCCGGTGCGGTGCAGGACGCGGGAGCGGCCGATGGAGACCTGGGCGAGTTCGGTGGCCATGGGGTGCTGGGTGCGGTACGTCCATGTGGTGGTGCGGCCCGCCCGCTCCGCCCCGGCCGGCAGTCCGTTGGCGACGGCCGTGTAGCCGTCGGGGGCGGTGACGCGGATGGTGAACATCGCCTTGTCGGACGGATGGTCGTTGCAGGGGAAGACCAGGTGGGCGGCGTCGGCCTGGTTGGCCATGGCGAGTCCGTCGTCGGTGCGGACCCAGCCGCCGTCCCGGTCGGTGCCGGGGGTGGGATCGCTGGTGTGGCGGACGGTGACGCGGGTCCAGGCGCCGGCGGTGAGCGGCCGGGCAGGGGTGATCACGAGGTCCTCGCCGGCGGTGGCGAAGGAGGCGGCCTCGCCGTCGACCTCGACGGATTCGACGTCGCCGTACGCGAAGTCGAGGTTGATGCGCTCCAGGGGCCGGGTGGTCCAGGCGTCGATGGTGGTGACAGCCTTCAGCGGCTCGGTGTTCTTGCCGCTGTAGGTGAAGGACAGGTCGTACGACGCCACGTCGTAGCCGGGGTTGCCTAGGTACGGGAAGAGGCGGTCGCCGACGCCGAGCGGGGCCGGGGGCGCGCTCGCGGCGACGAGGCAGACGGAGACGGCGGAGGCGACGAGGGCAGCCGCGGCCCTGCGGACGGTGCGGGCACGCCGGGACGGGGCGCGCCGCGCGGGGGCACGGGAGTCACGGGGAGTGAGCAGCATGCCCCACCGCTACCAGCGGCCTGCCCCCGCACGGCGGCGACGCGCGCTTCTCCCACCCGAACGGGTTGCGTACGCGCGTGTACGGCGGCGCGATCGCGGGCCGACGGCCACGCGCGCGTGGGGTGAGGTGCCGGGGGCGTGGGGTGGCCGGCGCGGGGACCGGGCGGCCACGCGCGCGTGGGGAGGGCCGCCCATGTCATCCCACCTTCGGAACCCTCAGCCGGACGGCCACGCGCGCGTGGGGAGGGCTCGGCCGGTTCACGGTGTGGGGGCGTGGTGCTGGGCGCGGCTCACGTCGTACACGCCCGGGACGTTGCGCATGGCGCGCATGAGGGCGGGGAGGTGGGCGGCGTCGGGGAGCTGGAGGGTGTAGGTGTGGCGTACGCGCTGCTGGGAGGGGGGTTCGACGGTGGCGGAGACGATCTCGGCGCCTTCCGTCGCGATGGCCTCGGTCAGGTCGGCCAGCAGATGGGGGCGGCCGAACGATTCAGCGACCAGGGTGACCCGGCATTCGGTGGAGTCTCCCCAGCGCACGTCGATCTCGGCGCGCCCCGCGTCCTTCATGCGCGCCACGGCGGCGCACTCGACGCGGTGCACGGTGACGGCGCCGCCGCGTACGGCGAAGCCGATGACCTGGTCGGGCGGTACGGGCGTACAGCAGCCGGCGAGCCGGACGGTGGCGCCGGGGCGGTCGACGACGGCGTTGGACTCGGGCCGGGGCGCGGGCGGTCTCTTATACCCATCTCCGAGCCCACGAGACTACGCTGCAT
>NZ_JALLGL010000275.1 GCF_023072675.1 Streptomyces sp. XM83C | reverse complement strand
GTAGTCTCGTGGGCTCGGGAATTGGTATAAGGGACAGGGGTCGGGATCGGTGGGGGCGCCGTGCGTTCACCCGAGGGTGCCGGGCGGCCGTGGGGCAACCGGAGGCAACCGTGGTGCAACCGGCGGGAACCGTCGAGCAACCGGCCGGAGCGCCGGCGCAGCCGGCAAGACCGTGGCGCAACCGGTCAGGATCCGAGAAGCCGCCTCCTGTGCCCCGGCCCTAGCGTGGGATCCACCGGCGGGAACTCGCCGGATCCCCACGCGGAAGGAGTCCGCCATGACCGCCGGACTGACCACGATCATCTACCCCGTCAAGGACCTCGACCGGGCCAAGGCCCTGTTCAAGGCGCTGCTGGAGACCGAGCCGTACGCCGACGAGCCGTACTACGTCGGTTTCAAGGACGCCGGACAGGACGTCGGCCTCGACCCGAACGGCCACGCCCAGGGCCTGACCGGACCGGTCCCCTACTGGCATGTGACCGACATCCGGACCCGTCTGTCGGCCCTCCTCGACGCCGGTGCCGAGCTGCTGCAGGACGTGCGCGAGGTCGGCGGCGGCCGGCTGATCGCGTCCGTGAAGGACGCCGACGGCAACCTCGTCGGTCTGCTGGAGGACACGGCGAGCTGACCGCCGCCCGCGTGTCGGGCAGGCCCCGCCCACGCACTGCTAGTTGCGGCGTCAACAAACGTTTTCCTCGGTGTTACCGTGCAGTCATGGCACTGAAGACGGCCGACGCCCGGCTCGAGGACCGCTGGCGGGACATCCTCGCCGTTCACGCGCGCACGATGTGCGAGATCGACCGCGTACTGCATCCGCACGGCCTGGGCGCGAGCGACTTCGAAGTGCTCGACATCCTCGCGTCGGCCGCGCCCGCGGAGGGCGACCTGTGCCGCGTGCAGAACCTCGTCGGACAGGTCCATCTGAGCCAGAGCGCGCTGTCCCGCCTCATCGGCCGTCTGGAGAAGGAGGGCCTGGTGCAGCGCTCGGTGTGCACCGAGGACCGCCGCGGCGTGTGGGTGTCCCTCACCGACAAGGGCCGTCGGCTGCACGCCGAGGTACGGCCGCTCCAGCGTGAGGTGCTGGAGCGGATGCTCGGCGAACAGGACTGACGGAGCGCGGCCCCGGACGGGAGGCGCTCGCGGGGGCGCGCCTCTCGTCGGGTCGAGCGCCCGCGTGCTTCTGCGGGGCGGGCCTCTGAGGGGTGGGTTTCCCAGGGCGCGGTTTCCTGGGGTCTGGCCCTCTAGGGTCGGGCGAGCAGCGTGCGTACGCCCTCGGAGGTGAGCGTCAGCGGGTGCGAGGAGCCCGCGTCGATGGTCAGAGACAGATCGTCCGCCGGCCATTGCGCGGCGAGTGCGCCCAGCGGCACCAGACGGTAGCGCGAGACGTACGGCAGCAGCCCGGCCATCTCCAGCTCGGAGGTGAACACCGGCACCACCGGGTGCCCGCCGGGCTGCTCCAGCACGGGCAGGGCCACCGCGGACGGGTCGGCGGCGTCCGCCTCGACCGCGTCGTCGGGTACGGGCACCAGCACGTCGCACTGGGCGAGCGTGTCCAGTGCGGCGGCGTCCTGCGTGTTGTGCGCCAGTGTGTCCAGCGCGCGCTGGGCGGGGCTGGTGTGGTTGTCGTTCGCGGGTGTGTCCATGTCGCTCATCCCTGGCTGGTAGCGGCGGTCGTGTACGCCGCCCGCGCGCCTGCGGCCCGGGCGGGATCGGGCCACGCGTACCCGAGGGGGCGGGGACCATGCGTCGGGTACGGCGGAATTCGCGCCGCCGCGGGGGCGGCTGTCGAGCGGGGCGCGGGAGGAGCGCTGGTTCGGGAGCGTGCGAGTCGCGGCAGCGTACGCGCCGTTCTTGCCGGAACGTACGCGCGTGCTCGGGAGCGTGCTCGCGTGTTCCGCGGGAGCGTACTCGCGGTCGCGCACTCGAGGGCGCGGGGCGCGGGGCACGGGTTCGGAAGCGTGGGGGTTCTGCGGGATTCCGATGCGAATGTGAGTACCGCGGCGGCCGTGGATACCCGTGCGGGGACGAAGATGCGGGCGGGACGCGATCGACGTTGGAGTGCACATGGGGCACGACGAGACCGACGGCCATGCAGGACGGCGCGCCGCGACGGCCCGTGCGGCGTACGAGGAACGTGAGGCGGGACTGCACGGCGGCCCGCCGGGGACCGATCCGCGGCCGGCCGGTTCGCGGGAGGCGCCGGACGTCACGGGGCAGGAGCATGCCGACTGGTCCGACCGGCACGAGCGGGTGTTCGGGGCGCTGACCCGGGCGCAGGAACGCAACGGCGGGCAGGCCGTCCACCTGGAGGAGATCGCCGCGCAGGCGGGCCTCGGACCGGAGGAGACCCGCGCTCTGCTGCACGATCTGACGACGGTCCACCGTCTGGTCACGGAACTGGCGGGCGGCGACCGGCCGGATCTGGGGCCCCGCTACGAGGTCATGCCGCGGATGTGAGCGCGGGAGTGTCGTCAGACGGTTGTTCGCCGTGGTGGTGATGCGGTGAGGGCTCTCGGGCTGCCGGGGCGTTTGACCGCCTGGCCGACGATCACCGTCTCCACCGTCTCCACGCCGAGTCCGGCCAGATCGCGACTGACGAACCGGTAGAGGTCCTCCAGGTCACGCATCCATACGGCGGCCTGGAGGTTCGCCGGGCCCGTGGTCGCGAACGCGCCGTGGACCGCGGGGTGGGCGGCCAGGGCCCGGCCCGCGCTGTCCAGCCGGTCCGGGGCGACGCGCAGCAGGACGTTGGCGTCGATGGCCAGGCCCAGTCGGCGCGGGTCGACGACGACCTGGGTGCGCAGGTGTCCCGTCGCGGCGAGGCGGGCGATACGGCGGCGCACGGTCGATTCGGGGCGGCCGGTGCGGGCGGCCACTGCCGCGGCGGGCGCCCGGGCGTCGTCCGCCAGGGCGGCGAGGACGGCGCGGTCCGTGTCGTCGGTCCGAGCCGGCTGCGCGGGCACGGCGGGCCGGGGCGGGGTCAGGGCGGCGCGCTCGGCGTCGGTCAGTACGTCGTGACGCCAGTTCGTGGCCTCGGAGAACACGTGCAGGACCGTGTCCGCGCTGACCGAGGTGACGGCCCTGGTGGCCGGCAGCTCGCGGAACACGAGGTGGTCGCGGGTACCGGGCCGGGTGAGGGAGACCGCGAGGATCTCGTCGCCGGAGGCGGACAGGTCGATGAACGGTACGTCGTCGCGGGCCGCGAGGGCGGCGGCCAGTGCGTCACGCCGGGCGCCCAGCACACGGGTGCGCAGCAGCAGCGCCCCGACCGCCGGAGGCCGGACGGGCAGGGCGACGACCCGGCAGACGCCGTCGGCGATGAGTGCCTGCCAGCGGCGATGCACCGTGCGGGGGCTCATGCCGAGGACGTCCGCGGCCCGCTCGGCGCTCAGCCTGCCGTCGCACTGGAGGGCGGCGATCAGCCGCTGGTCCCGCATCTCGAGCACCTGATCCGCCGATTCCGCCGTCATGGACGGCAGTATCGCTCACTCCGGCGGGCGGGAGGGCCGGAAGTCGACCGAGGCCTCGCAGGATCGGTGCGTGCGCTGCGCCCCACGTCGGGTCCGGGTCCTTGGGTGTGTCGCACGCACGGACATCCACGGTCGCGCAGGAAGGGAAAACCTTGAGGTTCTCGATGACGTACGACGATCTGCTCACCGGCATGACGGCCGCCGTGCAGGAGGCCGGAGAGCTGCTGAGGGCCACGCCCCGTCCGGCTCAGGCGGCCACCTTCGCCGAGGGCATGGCGGCGTTCGAGGCCGTGGAGGCGGCGCCCGGCGCGCTGCTGCGCGGCAGGCTCGCCCGGCTGCGGCCCGGGGCGGGTTGGGCGGAGGAATGGGACGGAAGCGGCGTGCCGCCGGCCGAGGGCGAGCAGTGGATCGTCGACGTGATCGACGGGGCGGTGCAGTACTTGCAGGGGCTTCCGCAGTTCTGCGTGAGTACGGCGCTGGTACGGGACGGGGAGCCGGTGGCGGCCGTGCTGTACGCGCCTCTGCTCGGCGAGACCTATGCCGCCGCCCGGGGGCGCGGTGCGGCCCGCGACGGGCGGCCCCTTGTTCCCTCGGGCAAGGCGGAGCCGGGGGCGGCCGTGGTGGCGACCGGCCAGCCGCCGTTCCCGGCGCGTCAGCCGGGTGTGGTGGAGGCGGCGGGGCGTTCGCTGACGGCGGTGCTGCCGCTGGTCGCCGCCGTCCGCAATCTGGGCCCGACCTCGTGGCAGATCGCCGACACCGCGGCCGGGCGGCTGGACGCCTTCTGGCAGGTCGGCCGCGACGCGACGAATCTGCTGCCGGGCGCGCTGATCGCCCGCGAAGCGGGTGCGGTGGTGACGGATCTGGAGGGCAGACCGTGGACGGCGGGCGCCACGGGCTTCCTCGCGGCGGGCCCGGCACTGCACGGACCGCTGCTGGAGGCCCTCGCGGGTGTGGGTGGGCATGGGTGAACCGGTGCGGAGCGGGGTGTGCGCGAAGGGCGGCTCGTCGTACGGGGCAGGAGGCGGGCCACCGGCCGTCCGGCACCGCCGACCACCGCGCCGGCCGCCCGTGCCGGCGTCAGCGGATGCGCTCCGGAAAAGATTTCCCGGCCCACCGTGAACCGATCGGAGGGCCTCGTCCGATGAAGGGGTGAGTTCGGTGAGCGGTCACCGACCGAAGACCGCCCGAGGGCGTCCCCGCGACGCCGGTGGGTGCTGGAGAAGAGGAGGGGCACCCCGATGCTGGAATGGCTGACGTTCGTTCTGCTCGCGCTGCTGGCCGTGATGTACGTCCACTCGCTGATCGAGTGCGTGCGCACCCCGTCGGCCCGGATCCGCCGCCTGCCCAAGCCGGTGTGGCTGCTGGTCATGCTGTGGGCGCCGATCCTGGGCGCGCTCGCCTGGACGTACTTCGGCAAGGAGCCCGAGTCGAGCGGGACGGCCGCGTCCGGGACGTCGGCCGGATCCGGGGCGGACGCTTCCATACGGGCGTGACCGTCACCCGCTCTCGGCCACCGGGAGAGCGGGGTGCGCGGCATGCTGGGCGGGGGGCGGTGTCCGGCACGATCCCGGCGCAGACCGGCCGGAAAGCGCTTGTCGGCGGCGCCTGGGACGTGGTTACGATCAACGTGGCATCGCGTGCCGGTCACCGGCAGGGTGAGGCATGGAGGTGCCGGGATGTGCCCTGGAGGCATTCCTTGTCGGTCGAGTTCAACCACACCATCGTCCACTCCCGCGACAACCGGGAGTCCGCGCGGTTCTTCGCGGAGCTGCTGGACCTGGAGATCTCAGGGGAGTGGGGCCCGTTCGTGGCGGTCACCCTCGCCAACGGCGTCACGCTGGATTTCGCCACCGTTCCCGCCGAGAGCATCACCCCGCAGCACTACGCCTTTCTGGTCTCGGAGGAGGTGTTCGACGCGGCGTACGCCAGGATCAAGGAGCGCGGCATCGAGCACTACGCCGACCCGTTCCGGCGGCAGCCGGGCGCGATCAACCACAACGACGGGGGTCGCGGGGTCTACTTCATGGACCCGGCGGGGCATGCGATGGAGCTGATCACCGTGCCGTACGGAGGGTGGCCGGCGGCGTAGCCGCGGCGCGGCGCGGCTCCCGGGCGGGGCCACGGCCGGTGGAGGGGAACAGGCGGTAGGAGGGGGCCAGGTCCCGTACCTCCACCGACGCGATCGCCGCTTCGGGCACATGCCGGGTCAGCAGGGCCAGAACGCTCTCCGACAGGTGGGCTTTCACCGCCTCTGACCGGCCCGGCATGAGCCCCACCTCCACATGGAGCAGCGGCGTGCGCCCGCCCGGCCCGTCGCCCACCCAGGTCTCCTCCGGCCGCAGCACCGTCTTGCACACACCCCGGGTGCCGGACTCCCGGACGACGAGCGGATGCAGCTCCTCGATCAGCGCTGCCCGGTCGAAGGTCCCGTCCAGTTCTCTGGAGTAGGTGACGGTCAGCTGCGGCATGAGGACCTTTCCTGCGAATCTGATTACTTCAGGCAACCATTTTCCCTCATGTCGTCGACCGCGCCTCACCGAGGCCCTCCCCCGGCGCCCGCCGTTCCACGGCGGGGCCCGCGATGCCCGGATACGCTGGCGTCAACGGTTGCCGGAGGGCGGCCGGCATCCCGGACCCGGCCGACGGCAGCGGGATGAGGAGGAAGCGATGGCGCACACCACGGAATGGCAGGTCCACCTGCGCCTCGTCGAGGACGAGACCGGCACGACCAAAGCCGAGGTCGTCCTGGACACCGGTCACGCGTCCCTGTCCGGTCACGGAGTCGCCCAGCGCAACCCCGCCGACGAGAACGTGCCGGAGATCGGCGACGAGCTGGCGGCGGGCCGCGCCATGAGCGACCTCGGCCGGCAGCTGGTGACGCTCGCCCGGCAGGATCTGCGGCAGATGAGCCCCACCGAGCCGGAACCCGAACTGCACCCGGCGACGGGCTGGCTCTCCTGACGCTCCGGGCGCTCACCCGGCAGGGTCCCGGCCAGGGCTCGGACGCCGGGGCGCGGCCGGCTTCGGACGTGGCCGTGGTCAGGCTCGGAGGTGGCCGTGGCCGGCACAGGTCGCCTCGCCGGGGCGGGAGCTCCTTCAAGGGAACGGCGCGGGTCCGGGGCACGGCCCGGCCGGGCACCGTGTGGCCCGACGGGGCGACCGTGGGTGGCGCCCCGCCGGGCCGGGGGTGGTCAGTCGCGCAGCCAGACCGCCGTGTCCGCGGGAAGCCTGCCGTCGGACGTGAGCGGGCCGCTGCTCAGCAGCAGCCGCCGGTGCGGCGGGAGTTCGGCGGGCGTGCCGGACAGGTTGACGACGCAGACCAGGCCGTGCGGTCGGGTGAAAGCGAGGACTCCCTCCGGTGCCGGGAGCCAGGTCAGGGGACCGTCGCCGAAGCCCTCCTCGGTTCGGCGCAGGAGCAGGGCGCGCCGGTAGAGGCTGAGCATGGAGTCGGGGTCCTCGCTCTGCCGGTCGACGGCGTACCGCGCCCAGTCGGCGGGCTGCGGCAGCCAGGGTTCGTCCCGGGAGCCGAAACCGGCGTGGGGTGCGTCGGCGTTCCAGGGCAGCGGGATGCGGCAGCCGTCTCGGCCGGGGTCGGTGCCGCCGCTGCGGAAGTGCATCGGGTCCTGGATGCGGTCGCGCGGCACCTCGGCCTCGGGCAGGCCGAGTTCCTCGCCCTGGTACAGGTAGACGGAGCCGGGCAGGGCGAGGGTGAGCAGGGCGGCGGCGCGGGCGCGGCGGGTGCCGAGTTCGAGGTCCGTGGGGGTGCCGAAGGCTTTCGTGGCGAAGTCGAACGCGGTGTCCTCACGGCCGTAGCGGGTGACCGTGCGGGTGACGTCGTGGTTGCAGAGCACCCAGGTGGCGGGGGCTCCGACGGGGGCGAGCTCGGCGAGGGTGTCGTCGATGGCGGCGCGCAGCCGGTGGGGCTCCCAGGGGCAGGTGAGGAAGGAGAAGTTGAAGGCGGTGTGCAGTTCGTCGGGGCGCAGATAGCGGGCGAAGCGTTCGGCGTCGGGCAGCCAGACCTCGCCGACGAAGACGGCGCCGTACTCGTCGGCGATGGCCCGCCAGGAGCGGTAGATGTCGTGGAGGCCGTCCTGGTCGATGTACGGGTGCGGGTCGATGCCCTCGCGGAAGTCGGCGAGGGCGGGGTCCTTCACGAGCAGGGCGGCGGAGTCGATGCGTACGCCGGCGACGCCGCGTTCGAACCAGAAGCGGAGGATCTCCTCGTGCTCCCGCCGGACGTCGGGGTGGTCCCAGTTCAGGTCGGGTTGTTCGGGGGTGAACAGATGGAGGTACCACTCGCCGTCGGGGACCCGTGTCCAGGTGGGGCCGGAGAACTGGGAGGGCCAGTCGTTGGGCGGGAGTTCACCGTGCTCACCGCGGCCCGGCCGGAAGTGGAAGCGTTCGCGTTCGGGGCTTCCCGGTCCGGCCTCGACGGCGGCGCGGAACCAGGGGTGCTGGTCGGAGACATGGTTGGGGACGATGTCGACGATGACGCGGATGCCCAACTCGGCGGCCTGGGCGATGAGTTTCTCGGCCTCCTCCAGGGTGCCGAATGCCGGGTCGATGGCCCGGTAGTCGGCGACGTCGTAGCCGCCGTCGACCATCGGGGAGGCGTACCAGGGGGTGAACCAGACGGCGTCGACGCCGAGGTCGGCGAGGTGGGACAGGCGTGCCCGGGCGCCCGCGAGGTCCCCGATGCCGTCACCGTCGCCGTCGGCGAAACTGCGGGGGTACACCTGGTAGATGACGGCGTCCCGCCACCAGTCGTGGTCGGTGCGGGGCGGATGAGGGGCTGCCACGTGAAGAGTTCCTTTCGACGGCAGGAGTGACAACGGCCGGGGTGGACGGGCAGACGGACGGACGGTGCTCCTCCCCCGGCTGCCGAGGGCTGCGGGGCCTGCATCCGGTGGTGACCGTCGTGGTGCGTGGCCCGCTGCCCCGGAGCTGCGGGGTGCGGGGTGGGGT
>NZ_JALLGL010000274.1 GCF_023072675.1 Streptomyces sp. XM83C | reverse complement strand
TCCTGGCTGGCCGGATGCCGAAGGCTGCACCGCCGTTACGAGCGAAAGGCCGAGCACTTCCTGGCCTTCGTCGGCATCGCCGCAGCCCTCATCGGCTACCGCCGACTCACCAACTGAAACGGCGTCTTAAGGCGGATGTCGGCGGCGACGGCGTCCGGGCGGGCCTCGGCCCAGCGGGTGAAGAAGCCCGGGTCGACGACGAGTTCCTTCTCGGCGAGCACCGCGCGTTCGACGGCGGCCTGCACGGCGGCCGGGCCGTCGGCGGGCTGCCGGCAGCGGTGCACCGCCGCGGCGAACGCGCGCAGGGTGCGGTAGTTGCGGACGTCGCCGAGCACCACGCGCCCGCCGGGTGCGAGCCGGTCCATCGCGAGATCGAGCACCCGGGTGAGGTAGTCGGCGTCCGGGAAGTACTGCACGACCGAGTTGAGGATCACCGTGTCGAAGTACCCGGCGGGCAGGCCGTCGGCGTCGTCGGCGGGCTGGCAGCGCAGGGTCACCTTGCCCGACAGCCGCCGGTCGGCGCTGGTCTGGGCGCGCAGTCGTTCGATGACGGGCGACGAGAAGTCGGTGCCCCAGTACTCCTCGGCCTCCGGTGCGAGCGGGCCGAGCAGCAGGCCGGAGCCGACGCCGATCTCCAGCAACCGGCGCGGGCGCAGGGACCGCACCCGCCGCAGCACCGCCTCGCGCCAGGACCGCATCTGCGCCAGCGGGATGGGGCGGCCGGTGTAGGAGCTGTTCCAGCCGGTGAAGTCCTCGCCGACGGTGTCGGTGGCGACCTCTGTCCCGCCGTACATGGTGTCGTAGATCTCGCGCCACTCGCCGACCTGTTCGGCGGCGTCACGGCCGGTGGACGCAGCGCTGTCAGGCACCACGTAGGCGACCATGCGGCGTTCGCCGAGCCGGTCCCGGCGCACGGCGACCACCGCGTTCGCCACGCCGTCCTGTTCGCGCAGCACCGCCTCCAGCTCGCCCGGCTCGACGCGGAAGCCGCGAAGCTTGAGCTGGTCGTCGCTGCGACTGACGTAGTGAAGGCGACCGGCGGTGTCCCAGCGCACCAGGTCGCCGGTGCGGTACACGCGCGATCCGGGCCGTGCGGACGGGTCGGGCACGAACCGGGTCGCGGTCAGGCCCGGGCGACCGGCGTAACCGCGCGCCACGCCGTCGCCGCCGATGTACAGCTCACCCACCACGCCGGGTGGCACCGGCCGCAGCCGCTCGTCCAGGACGAGGAGCCGGCTGCCGTCCATCGGGGTGCCGATCGGCAGCGGGTCGGTGCACTGCGCCGCGGAGGCCATCCGGTGCCGGGAGGCGAACGTGGTGGTCTCGGTCGGGCCGTAGCCGTTGACCACGGTGACGCCGGGGCAGGCGTCGAGGACCGTGCGGACGGCGGTCGGCGACAGGACGTCCCCGCCGGCCCACACCTCCTGGACGGCGCCGAAGCACTCGGCGTGCTGTTCGGCCATCACGGCGAACAGTCCGGCGGTCATCCACAGCGCCGTCACCCCCCGCTCGGTGATCACCCGGGCAAGTTCCGCGGTGTCCGGCCGGCCGGCGCGGGCCACCACGGCCGTGCCGCCGCCGAGCAGCGGCACCCACATCTCGTACGTCGACGCGTCGAAGGTGTGCGGCGAGTGGACGAGGACGCGGCGATGGGCGCCGGTGCGGAAGCAGCCGTCGAGCGCGAGGTCGACGACGTTGCGGTGGGTCACCTCCACGCCCTTGGGGCGGCCGGTGGAACCCGAGGTATACATCACGTAGGCGACGGCGTGCTCGCCGACGCCCTCCATCTCGGGCGGCGAGTCGGGCAGCCCGTCGAGATCCTCCTCGGCGAGTCCCTCGTCCACGGTGACCGCCGGATCAAGGTCCGCGAGCAGGAAGTCGATGCGCTCGGGCGGGTAGGTCGGGTCGACCGGCGCGTAGGCGGCACCGGCCTTGAGGACACCGAGGATGGCGGCGACCAGCAGCGGCGAGCGTTCCATCACGAGCGCGACGCGGTCGGACGGGCGGGCGCCGCGGGCCCGGAAGTGGTGCGCGAGGCGGTTGGCCCAGCGGTCCAGTTCGGCGTAGGTCCAGGTGAGCGTTCCGTCCGCGGAGACCAGCGCGGTCGCGTCCGGAGTCGCGGCGACCGCGGCGGCGAACCGCTCGGGAAGGGTGCCGGCCTCGAACCCGGCGCCTCGGGCCGGGCCGCCCCAGGCGCTCAGCACCGCGCGCTCGTGCTCGGTCAGGACACCGACGGATCCGATGGGCGTGTCCGGCGCCGCGACCGCCTGGCGCAGGAAGTGCAGCCAGCGGTCGAGCAGCGTCCTGACCGTCCCCGCGTCGAAGAGTTCGGTGGCGTACTCCGCGAAGCCCTCGATGCGGGCCGGTTCGCCTTCCTCGTCCCGCTCGGTGACGCTGATGAACAGGTCGAAGCGCGCGGTGCCCAGGGAGAACGGCTCCTCGGTCACGGTCAGGCCGGCCAGGTGGAACTCCGGCCGCGTGTTGTTCTGGAGGGCCAGGCACACCTGGAAGAGCGGGTGGTGGGCGGGCGAGCGGGCCGGGTTGAGCACCTCGACCAGGTGCTCGAACGGGATGTCCTGGTGGTCGTAGGCGGCGAGGCTGCTCTCGCGGACCCGGCCGACGAGTTCGGCGAAGGAGGGGTCACCGGAGGTGTCCGCGCGCAGCACCCACGTGTTGACGAAGAAGCCGACCAGCCGGTTGAGCGCCTCGTCGGTGCGTCCGGCGATGGGCGAGCCGATCGGCACGTCCGTGCCCGCGCCGAGCCTGGTGAGCAGCGCGGCGAGGGCCGCCTGGAGCACCATCGACACCGTGGCGCCGGACTCCCGGGCCATCCGGCGCACGCCGTCGGTCAGCTGGGGGTCGAGTGCGAAAGACACCAGATCGCCGGCGTACGACGCGACGGCGGGCCGGGGCCGGTCGGTGGGGGGCGTGACGGTCTCGGGCAGGCCGGCCAGCTGGGTCGTCCAGTAGTCCAGCTGCCGCCGGTAGAGGCTGCCCGGGTTCTCGCTGTCGCCCAGCAGTTCCCGCTGCCAGAGCGTGTAGTCGGCGTACTGCACGGGAAGCGGTTCCCAGTCGGGCGCCCGGCCCGCGCGGCGGGCCTCGTAGGCGGTGGTGAGGTCCTCGGCGAGCGGGAGGGCGGACCAGCCGTCGGCGGCGATGTGGTGCGCGCCGATGAGGAACACCGCCTCGCGTTCGCCGGTCCGCAGCAGCCAGGAGCGGAACGGGATCTCGGCCGCCAGGTCGAACGGGCGGCGCGCCGCCGCCCGCAGGACGCCGGGCAGTTCGGCCTCGGTGACCTCGCGTTCCTCCCACGGGACCTCGCCCGCGGCCGGTGGCAGGATCCGCTGGTACGGCTGCCCGTCCGCCTCGCCGAAGACGGTGCGCAGCGATTCGTGCCGCGCGACGACGTCGTGCACGGCGCGGCGCAGGGCGGCCGCGTCGAGCGCGCCGCGCATCCGCAGGGCCAGCGCGATGTTGTAGGTCGCTGAGGGTCCCTCGAAGCGGTGGATGAACCACAGCCGCTGCTGGGCGTAGGACAGGGGCAGCCGTTCGGGCCGGACCTGGGGCCGCAGGGGCGCGCGGAGGTGGTTCAGGGTGGTCAGGTGGGCCGCGAGTTCGACGACGGTGGGCGACTGGAAGACGGCCCGGATCGGGATCTCCACGCCGTGCTCGGCCCGGATGCGGCTGACCAGCCGGGTGGCCAGAAGCGAGTGGCCGCCGATGGTGAAGAAGTTGTCGTCCACGCCGACCCGGTCGAGACCGAGGACCGCCGCGAACAGCGCGCACAGCGACTCCTCCTCCGGTGTGGCGGGGGCCCGGCCGCCACCGGCCGTGTAGTCGGGCGCGGGCAGGGCGCGCCGGTCGGGCTTGCCGTTGTCGGTCAGCGGCACGGCGGCGATGGGCACGATGGCGGCCGGGATCATGTACTCGGGCAGAGTCTCCCGCAGATGGCCGCGCAGGGCGGGCAGCAGTGCCGTGACGGCGGCGGCGGTCGTTCGCCGGGGTGCGTCCGTCGGTGGCCGGCAGGTACGTGCCGGTGAGGGGGGTGCCGGCCGCCGGGCCGTCGCGCAGCACGACGACGTCGAGCAGGTCGACCGCGTCGGCCGACCAGGTCGGCACCGCGTCCCAGCCGTGCCGGGCGGCCCAGGCGCGGATCTCGGCGGGGTCGAGCGGCGGCAGCTCGGGCGCGGTGGAGCCGTCGACGCCGAGGGCGCGGGCCGCTGCGGCCTCCTCGGTGAGGCGGGCGTTCGGAATTCCGGTGATCCGCACCGTCGGCTCAGACCGGTCACCTATTCGGTCGGCGAGCCGGTCCAGGTCGCCTTCCCAGGCCAGGGTGGGGACGCCGTCGAGCCGTCGCGGGGCGTCCGCCGGTTCCGTGCCCGGCTTGTGCAGCACGACCTCGTAGCGGTGCCGGGTCAGCTCGTTGTGGTGGATGCCGTCCTTGGCGCGGATGTCGGCTCCGGCCGCCCCGGCCCCGTCTGCCCAGCGCAGGAACCACTCGGGGTCGACCACCAGTTCCTTCTCCAGCAGGACGGCCTGGTCGACCGTGGTGCGCAGCACGGCCGGTGCCGCATCGGGGTGCTTGGCCCGCTGGACGCCCGTCTGGAGCGTGCGCAGGGAGGCCGCCCGCCGGATGTCGCCGAGGACGATCCGGCCGCCCGGCGCGAGCAGTTCCCAGGCGCCGTCCAGGACCCGGGCGAGGTAGCGCTCGTCGGGGAAGTACTGCACGACCGAGTTGAGCACCACGGTGTCGAATCCGCCCCGGGGCAGTCCGGTGAGATCGTCGGCGGCCTGGTGGCGCAACCGGACCCGGTCGGCCAGGCCGGCCCGGGTCACCTGGTCGCCGAGCCGGTCGATCACGGCCCGGGAGAAGTCGGTGGCCCAGTACTCCTCCACCCGGCCGGCGATGTGCGCGAGCAGGAGTCCGGTGCCGACGCCGAGTTCGAGGACGCGCTGGGGTGACCAGCGCAGGACGCCTTCCACGGCGGCGTCGCGCCAGGCCCGCATCTCGTCGAGCGGGATCGGCTCACCGGTGGAGGAGTCGTTCCAGCCGGTGAAGTCCTCACCGAATCCGTGTCCGCCGTCGTCGGAGTAGGTCTGGTCGTAGACCTCCTGCCACTCCCCCACCTGGTCGTCGGTGCCGCCGGCGGGCGGCAGGGCGCCGGTGTCGGGGACGACGTAGGCAACCAGGCGCAGGTCGCCGGGCTGGTCCTCGCGAGCGGTGACGATGGCCTGGCGGACGGCCGGATGCCTGACCAGGGCGTGCTCGATCTCGCCGGGCTCGACGCGGAACCCGCGCAGCTTGACCTGGTTGTCGGCGCGGCCGAGGAAGCAGATGTTGCCGTCCGGGAAGAAGCTGGCGCGGTCGCCGGTGCGGTACAGCCTGTCGCCCTCACGCGCGCTGAACGGGTCACGGACGAATCGTTCTGCGGTCAGCTCGGGCCGGTTGACGTAGCCGACGCAGAGACAGTCCCCGCCGATGTACAGGTCGCCCTCGACGCCGACGGGGCACGGCTCCATGTTCTCGTCGAGCACGTAGTAGCGGGCGTTGTCGATGGGACGGCCGTAGGGGATGCTGCGCCAGGACGGGTCGATCTCCCGGACCCGGAAGTAGTTGGACCACACCGTCGCCTCGGTGGCGCCGCCGAGGCTGACGATCTCCGCGCCCGTGAACACCCGCCGGACCTCGTCGGGCAGCGACAGCGGGGTGTAGTCGCCGGAGAGGAACACCAGGCGCAGGTCGTCGGTGCCCTCGTACCCGCCGTCCTCCGGGAGCAGGGATGCGACCTGGTTGAGGGTGGTGGGCACCGAGTCCCAGAAGGTGATCGGCTCCGTGAGCAGGACGTCGAGGAGCAGCTGCGGATCGCGCTGCTGGACGGCGTCCGCGATGTAGACGCCGCCGCCGCAGCCGAGCAGGCCGAAGATGTCGAAGACGGAGAGGTCGAAGCCGAGCGAGGTGACGCACAGGACGACGTCGTCGGGGCCGAACGCGAACGTGCGGTAACACCAGTCGAGCAGGTTGTGCACCGGGCGGTGGGTGACCGCGACGCCCTTCGGCTTCCCGGTGCTGCCGGAGGTGAAGATGATGTACGCCGTGTTGTCCGGTCCCGCGGCCGGTTCCGGATCGTGGTCGGCGCCGGGCGACCGGGCGTCGGCGAGTTCGGCGAGCCGGACGCCGTCCGGCAGGGCCCAGCGTTCGGTGTCCGGCGTGGACAGCACGAGGGAGCACCCGGCGTCGGCGAGCATGCCGGCCACGCGGTCGGCGGGCAGCGCCGGTTCGAGCGGTAGATAGGCGCCGCCCGCCTTGAGCACGCCCAGGACGGCGGCGATCATGGCCGGCCCACGGGGGACGCCGACGCCGACGACGGTCTCCGGGCCGACGCCGCGTTCCTTGAGGTCCCAGGCGACGCGGTTGGCCCACCGGTTCAGCTCGCCGTAGGTCATGGTGCCGCCGGCCCAGCGCAGGGCGGTGGCGTCCGGGCGCCGTGCGGCCTGCTCCTCGAAGAGCAGGTGGACCGGTCCCGGGCAGTGGACGGGGTGGGCGGTGTCGTTCCACTCGACGAGGATCTTGTGGCGCTCGGCGGCGTCGAGAGTGTCGCCGGACCGGCCGGGCCCGGCCTCGGCCACTGCGGCGACGGTGGTCCTCGGGTCGGCCACGACCTCTTCGACAACGGCCACGAACCGTGCCGCGATGTCCTCCACGGTGGAGCGGTCGAAGATATCGGTGGCGTACTCGATCTCACCGACGACGGAGCCGGTGGAGTCGTCCGGCGCCAGGTTGAAGAACAGGTCGAACTTGGCGCTGCCGGTGGGCAGCGGTTCCATCGTCACGGTGAGACCCGGCAGGTCCAGGTGCGGTGGGATGTTGTTCTGCCACGCCAGCACCACCTGGAACAAGGGGTGGTGCGCGGTCGACCGCTCCGGCCGCAACAGCTCCACGAGCCGCTCGAACGGCACATCCTGGTGATCGTAGGCGGCGAGCGCCTTCTTCCGTACCTGTTCAAGCACCCACTCGAAAGTCCGGTCCGCGGTCACCTGCACGCGCAGCGTCCAGGTATTGACAAAGAAGCCCACCAGTTCACTCAGTGCCTCCTCCGTACGGCCCGCGATCGGCGAGCCGACGGTCACATCCTTGCCTCCTCCCAGCCGATGCAGCAATACCACCAAGGCGGCCTGGAGCACTATCGCCGTCGTGACACCATTGGTTTGCGCCAACTTCTCCGTGGCGGCCCGCAGTTCGGCGGACAACCCGACCGGAACCGTTCCGCCCCGGAAACTCGCCACCTCGGGACGGGGCCGGTCCAGGGGCAAGGGAAGAGGCTTCGACACACCGGCCAGTTCCTCGCGCCAATAGGCGCTCTGCACCGAGACGACGCTGTCCGGATCCTTTTCGTCACCCAGCATTTCCTGCTGCCACAGCGCGTAGTCCGAGTACTGCACGGGCAGTTCGCGCCAGTCCGGTGCCGTGCCGGTCACCCGGGCCCGGTAGGCCGTCGACACGTCACGTGCCAGCGGGGCCAGCGAGCCGCCGTCGCCGGCGATGTGGTGGATCACCAGGACGACCAGGAACTCCTCGTCGCCGCTCTGGAGGACGCAGCCGCGCAGCGGTACGTCCGTCGACAGGTCGAACCAGCTGCCGCTCACCGACGCCACCACGCCGGGCACCCGCTCGGGGGCCACCCGGCCCCAGTCCTGCCAGGGCAGGTCGATCTCGGCAGGGTCGAGAACACGCTGGTACGGCTGGCCGTCGGTCTCCGCGAAGACCGTGCGCAGGACTTCGTGGCGCACCATCACGTCGCGAAACGCCGCCCGCAGCGCGACGGTGTCGAGCGGGCCGTGGCAGCGCAGGAGCAGCGGGATGTTGTAGGTGGAGGAAGGGCCTTCGAAGCGGTTGATGAACCACATTCGCCGCTGCGCGTACGACAGAGGGGTCATGGTTTTTCCTACCTTTCGGTCATTCTCCGCAGCGGCTTTCGAGTGGAGGCCGACAACTCGTTCCAGCGGGCGGTCAGTTCGGCGACGGTCGGGGCGGTGAAGAGGATGCGCATCGGGATTTCCACGCCCATTTCCGCGCGTACCCGGGCCACCAGCCGGGTGGCCAACAGGGAATGGCCGCCCAGGAGGAAGAAATCGTCGTCGAGACCGATCCGCTCGGCGCCCAGAACCTCGGCGAACAGCGCGCACAGCGTCTCTTCCCGGGGCGTGCGGGGAGCCCGGTACTCGTCCCCGGCGAATTCCGGGCACGGCAGGGCGGAACGGTCGAGCTTGCCGTTGGGCGTCAGTGGCAGTTCCGTGAGTGTCACGAACGCGGCCGGGATCATGTAGGCCGGCAGCCGCTCTCCGACCGCCCAGGTGTGATGCGTGCTCGGCCCTTGGACAGGAGGCCGGATGAACGTCGACGGGCGCGACCCGTCAAGATCATGTGATTCCACTCGCAAGATCGTGAAGGCCGCGCCCGCATGCCATCCTGCCCGAC
>NZ_JALLGL010000273.1 GCF_023072675.1 Streptomyces sp. XM83C | reverse complement strand
CGCTGACGCTGGCGCTGTTCGACGAGGAACTCGCCGAGACAGCGAGGGGGGATCGGCCCCGGGCCGACGGCGGACGGACACGCCGGTGCGCCGTGCCGCCGCTGCGTGGACGGTCGGTCACACCGAGTGCGCGAGTGATGATAGCCCCACGCCACGACGGCCCGACCGGGCCGGTCGCACACCGGCCCCCGCGCACGCACGCGATCGACACGCGCGCGCGGCCTACAGGCGCATGCCGTCGACACGCGCACGCCGTTGACACGCGGGGTGCGCGTGGGGCCGCCACAGCCCCGTACGCTTCCGGCACGTGCGGTCGTGACCCCGCACGCCTGAGACCCGCACGTCCCGCGCACCCGGCCCCGCCCCGCCGCCCGCCCCCACCGCCGTACACACGCGTCCCGGTCCTCCGCACCGAGCGGGGGACCGGGACGCGGCGGCGGGCTGATCAGGGCAGGAGCTTGTCCAGGGCCGCCGGCCCCTCCTGCTCCAGCTTCCGCTTCGCCCACTCGATGTTGCGCGGGGTGATGTCCCGGCCCGCGGCCAGTACGACGTCCTCGGGGGACACTTCGGTGCCGGTACGGGCGTGGAGCAGCCTGTCCGGGGTGGTGCGGTCCCGGGACGGCCGGGACGCGTCGGGCTCTGACGTCGGCATGGTGCGACTCCTCCGGTCCGGATGGGTGTCGGCGGCCCTGGTGCTGTCATCGGGCCCACTAACACCATTCACCGCGGGAGCGCACCCTGCATCCGGAGAGGGGCGAGCGCCCCCGAGAGCCTTCGACTCCGCGCACCGGGTGCCCCGCGCGCCACACCCGTAACCCCCCTGCCCGAGATGCCGATCGGCCGGTGAGGGGGTGCAATGGGAATCAACGGGAGCCGGACGGAACGTCCGGCGCAGTCGACCGGGACGGCCGAGACCATGTCACCCAGTCACGCGGACAAGGGGGGACCTCCCGCCCGGGGGATCCTGAGGCGGCTCGGAGAATGGTGCGCCAGGCACTTCGTGATCGTCCTGGTGGCGTGGTTGATCGCGGTCGTGGCGCTGCAAGCGCTCAACCGGTCCGTGGGCGGCGAGTACTCCGACAACTTCACGATCCCCGGCGTGCAGTCGTCGCAGGGCCTCGACGTGCTGAAGGCGCACGATCCGCAGGCCGGCGGCTACAGCAGCCAGATCGTCCTGCACGACGACGAGTCGCTGACCGCCCTGTCCTCGCCGATGTCGACCACGGTCGGGGACCTGGAGAAGCTGCCGCACGTGCTGTCCGCGCAGAACCCGCTCACCCAGGCCCAGCAGCAACAGCAGCAGTCCCGATCCCAGCAACAGCAGTCCCAGCAGCAACAGCCCGACAACGTCGGCCCGCTGTCCACCGACGGCAAGACCGCCTACATCACCGTCCGCTTCGACGTGCAGCCCTCCACCCTCGGCGACGACTACCTCACCGGTGTCGATCGTGCGGTCGAGCCGCTGCGCGACGCCGGGGCGCAGGTCGAGTACGGCGGACCCCTCGGCGAGCTGGCGCGGCCCGCACCCGACGACCGGGTCAGCGAGGCGATCGGCTTCGGCGTCGCGATCGTCGTCCTGCTGATCGGCTTCGGCAGCGTCCTCGCCGCCGTCATGCCGCTGGTGACCGCCCTCGTCGCCGTGCTCGGCGGGCTCGCCGTGCTGGGCCTGCTCGCGGCCGCGTTCACGTTCGCCACCGTCTCCCCGACCCTCGCCACGATGATCGGACTCGGCGTCGGCATCGACTACGCCCTGTTCCTGATCACCCGTCACCGGCAGAACCTGATGAACGGCGCCGACCCGGCCCGGGCCGCGGGCCACGCCACCGCCACCAGCGGCCGGGCCGTCCTCGTCTCCGGCTGCACCGTCATCGTCGCACTGATGGGCCTGTACGCGTCCGGGGTGTCCTTCATCGGGAAGCTCGGTCTCGCCGCCGCCGTCACCGTCGTCTCCGCCGTCGCCGGCGCCCTGACCCTCGTACCGGCCCTGCTCGGTCTGCTCGGCCGCAGCATCGACCGGTTCACGGTGCGCCGCCCGGTCGCCGAGGCGGACGCGACGGCGGACCAACCGAAGGGCACCTGGCACCGGTACGCCAAGCGCGTCGAACGCCGCCCGTGGCAGTTCCTGGCCGCCGGTGTCGCCGCCGTCGTCGTCCTGGCGATCCCTGTCTTCTCGATCCAGCTCGGACACATCGGCGACGGCGCCGACCCCACGTCCTTCACCGACCGGCGCGCCTACGACCTGATGACCGACGCGTTCGGGCCCGGCTCCAACGGCCCGCTCACCGTCGTCATCGACCAGAGCGACGTACCGTCCTCGCAGCGCGCCGACCTGGCCTCCAACGCCCAGAAGGTGCTCGACGCGGTGCCCGGCGCCGCCACGGTGACCCCGCTGACCACCACACAGGACGGCGACGTCCTCATCGCCACCGTCTACTCGCAGAAGTCCCCGCAGGACGCCGCCACCACCGACCTCGCCAACCGGCTCGTCGACCACACCCTCCCGCAGGCCGTCTCCGGCACCGACGCCCACGGCTACGTCACCGGCACCACCGCCGCCCAGGTCGACTTCCGCGACATCGTCGCCAGCAGGCTGCCGCTGATCATCGGTGTCGTCGTCGCCCTCGCCTTCCTGATCATCCTCGCCGTCTTCCGCGGCCTGCTCGTCGCCCTGAAGGCGGCCGTCCTCAACGTCCTGTCCATCGCGGCCTCGTACGGCGTGGTCGTCGCCGTCTTCCAGTGGGGCTGGGGCGGACCCGCGCTCGGCGTCAACGGCAAGGTGCCCATCGAGAGCTATGTCCCGATGATGATGTTCGCCATCATCTTCGGCCTCAGCATGGACTACGAGATCTTCCTGCTGTCGCGCGTGCACGAGAACTACATGCGCACCAAGAACGCCGAGGACGCCGTAGCGCACGCCCTGGAGATCACCGCACGCGTCATCACCTGCGCCGCGCTGATCATGGTGAGCGTGTTCGCGGCGTTCATCATCAGTGACAACATCGTCGTCAAGATGCTCGGCCTCGGCCTCGCCGTCAGCGTCCTCATCGACGCCACCGTGGTCCGTCTGCTGATGGTGCCCGCCGTGATGACCCTGCTCGGCAGCCACGCCTGGTGGACCCCGAAGTGGCTGGACCGCGTCCTGCCGCACATCGACGCCGAAGGGGACCACGAGGCCGCCGTCACGCCTGCCGGGCCTCAGGCGCCAGAACGAGCATCGTGACATCGTCCTCGAGGACCTCGGCGTACCCGCCGAGGTCCGCCCACAGCCGCCCCGGCAGCGCCGCCGTCGGCGCGGACGTCAGCGCCGCCAGCCGCTCGGCCAGCGGATAGAACACCCCGGCCGCGTTCCGCGCCTCCACCACACCGTCCGACACCAGCAGCAGCCGGTCCCCGGGCCGCAGCGCCACCGCCACACCGCTCGGCGGGCCCAGCCCGGGCAGCCCGAGCCCCAGCGGCTGCCACGGCTCCACCGCCAGCTCCGTCGCCGTCCCCGCACGCAGCAGCAGCGGCGCCGGATGACCGCAGGACACCGCCCGTACGGCGCCCGCGTCCGGCGAGAACTCCAGCAGTACGGCCGTGGCGAACAGCTCGGCGTTCGGGGTGTGCGCCGAGTCCGCCTCCAGCCGCCGGTCCAGCCGTGCCGCCACCCCCTCCAGGTCCGGCTGGTCCAGCACGGCCTCCCGGAACGCGCCGAGCAGCGAGGCGACCGTCGCCACCGCCGCCAGACCGTGCCCCTGCACATCGCCGAGCACCGCCCGCACCCCGAACGGCCCCTGCCGCACGTCGAAGAAGTCACCCCCGACGAGCGTGCCGTCCTGTGCCGCCCGGTACAGCCCCGCGCAGCGCACCGCCCCCACCCGCTCCGGCACGGGCGGCACGATCGCCTGCTGCGCGGCGGCGGCGACCGTGCGCTCCAGATCGAGCTGGGCGTCCCGGCGGCTGCGCACGAACGACACGAACACACTCAGCCCGGCGACGAAGCACACCGTGAGCAGATCGGTCTGCCCCGGCTGGTCCAGACGGAAGGCGGGAATGTTCAGCATCGCGATCACGGCCCCGCCCAGCACGGCCGTCGCGACCGGTCCGTACGACAGCACGGCCAGCGGCGGGATCGCGCCCAGCAGGAACCCGATCTCCAGGTTCTCGTCGCTGACCAGCGTCGCCACGCACACGGCGACGATCAGCGCGACGGGCAGCGCCCGCACCCACCACGGAGGCGGGGCACCGCGCAGCCATCCGCGCGACTCCGCCGCTCGACGCGAACCCGGCCCGCCCGAACCGCCCATGGGACCACGCTCCTACGCCGGCCCCGGCACCGCACGCCGGGACCGCGGTCCGGGCGAAGCCGTACGGGAGCCTGTTGCGCGGCACGCGTCCCGTCCCGCGCGTCAGGCGCGCTGTGAGGCTCCCGCGAGCAAGGCCTCCGCCTCGGCGAGGATCTCGGTGACCCGGAGGGCGAAAGCGGCGTCGCACGGGTGCGGCCCGCCGCCGAGCGCCGCACCCCGCAGCGCGTCGGCGGCACGCCCGAACGCCGCCACGGCACCCTCGGCGGCGTCCGGCAGCAGCGCCCGCCCGGCCTCACCGCGCAGCTCCACCTCGACACCCGCGGCGGCGGGCGGAGCCGTCAGGCTCAGCGTCACCGTGCTCGACGCACCCCGCTCGTGGTCCAGCACCAACTGCACCGTGTCGCCCGGCCCGGCCACCGCCGTGGCCACCCGTCGTACGTCGCCCAGGACCGGCAGCAGTACCGACAGCGCATGCGGGCCCACGTCCCACAGCGCGCCCTTCGTACGGCGCCACGGCGAGTCGGCGAAGGGGCTGTCCCCGGTGAACACGGCACCCAGCCACAACGCCCGCGCGGTGAACCAGCCGCCACGGTCCGCCTGTTCGGCGATCCACGCCTCGGGCTCAGGCTGGAACCGGGTCGTGAAGAAGACCACCGACGCCACCCCGGCCCCGCGCACCGCCCGAGCGACCTCCCGCCCCTGCGTGACCGTCGTCGCCAGCGGCTTGTCCAGCAGCAGATGCCGTCCGGCCCGCGCCGCCCGTACCGCCAGACCCGACTGCACGTCCGGCGGCAGGGCGACGGCCACCGCGTCCACGTCCGCGAGCAGCGCGTCCACGTCGTCGTAGGGCCGCGTGCCGTGTTGTTCCGCCAGCTCCTTCGCCGCCTCCGGGCGGCGCCCCCACACCCCGGCCAGTTCCAAGGCGTCGTGCGCCGCGAGGGCGGGCGCGTGCACCATCCGCGCCCAGGGTCCGGTGCCGAGCAGTCCGATGCGCATACCGCCGCCTCTCCCTGGGAGACCGACCAGATCATGCCGAGCCTGCCATACCGGGCGGGACAGCGGGCACGCCCGGGCCGGGCCTCAGACCGCGGGACGCTCCTGGGCCCTGGGCGCGGTGGCCGCTGTGGAAGCGGCGGGCGCGGCCGGCGGTGCCGCGGGCGTGCGCCCCCGGCCGGCGACGAGGCGGAACGGACGTCGCAGGGCGAGGCGGCGGTGACGCCTGGGCGCCGGATCGAGCAGCCGCTCCTCGATCCGGTCGAGGACCAGCAACAGCAGGGACATGAGCGGCAGCAACGAGACGGCGACCCAGAGCACGGCGTCCTCCTCGGCCAGGCGACAGGCACACGAGTGCTCCGGATCCGCCTTCCCATGCCCCGGAACCCGTCGGGCGCGGTGAAAGCGCGGGGAAAGCCGTGAAGCTTCGCGAACAACTGTGGCGGATTTCGTGACGGAAGGGGCGAATCGGCCGGTGCTGCTCGTGAGACCGGTGACTTCGCCGGTCCGCGGACCAGGGGGCGCCGCCGACAGTGGCACCGCCGAAACGACGGCGGCGCCCCCCTTCCCCAGGGCGGCCCGCCACGACCGAGAGGACGACTCGTCGTGCAGCACCCCCACACCCGCACCGCGCACCGCTCCCGCCGCGGCGGCCGGCTCGCCGCCGCTGCCGCCGCCCTGACCGCCGTGGTCGGGCTCACCGCATTCGGCGGGCCCGGCGCGCACGCCGCCGACAACCCGTACGAGCGAGGCCCGGCACCCACCGAGGCGAGCATCGAGGCGTTGCGCGGCCCGTACGCCGTCTCGGAGGTCACCGTCTCCCGGCTGTCCGTCTCCGGCTTCGGCGGCGGCACGATCTACTACCCCACCAGCACCGCCGACGGCACCTTCGGCGCCATCGCCGTCTCGCCCGGCTTCACCGGCACCCAGTCCTCCATCGCCTGGCTCGGACCGCGCCTGGCCTCGCAGGGCTTCGTCGTGTTCACCATCGACACCATCACCACCCTCGACCAGCCGGACTCCCGCGGACGCCAGCTGCTCGCGGCCCTGGACTACCTCACGCAGCGCAGTTCCGTCCGCGGACGCATCGACAGCAGCCGGCTCGGTGTGATGGGCCACTCCATGGGCGGCGGAGGTTCCCTGGAGGCCGCGAAGAGCCGGCCCTCGCTCCAGGCGGCGATCCCGCTCACCCCGTGGAACCTCGACAAGACCTGGCCCGAGATCAAGACGCCGACCCTGATCTTCGGCGCCGACGGCGACACGATCGCTCCGGTCCTCACCCACGCCGAGCCGTTCTACAACACGCTCCCGTCCTCCACGGACCGGGCCTACCTGGAGCTGAACGGGGCCACCCACTTCACCCCGAACGTCTCCAACACGACGATCGCGAAGTACAGCATCTCCTGGCTGAAGCGCTTCATCGACAACGACACCCGCTACGAGCAGTTCCTCTGCCCGATCCCGCGGCCGAGCCTGACCATCGAGGAGTACCGCGGCAACTGCCCGCACACCTCCTGACCCGGCCCGACACCTCGTACGACGGCGACCGTGCGGCAGCGCCCACGGTCGCCGTCCGCGTTGTGCGCGTGCAGCGGCGGGGGCGGCGGGTATTGGGACGCGGCACACTCCCGCACACGGCCCGGCCCGGTGAGGACGCAGGTCAGCCGATCGATGAACCATCAATCCTTCAAATCCGTATGGCTTTTGCTCCGCGTTACGGCTGAGTAACGTCGCGGGAATGACCGGACGGACGACGACCGAGAGACCGGCGGCGCCCGCCTACCGCCCCGGCGCCCTGGGCAACCGGCTCGCCGCGCTGCTGGACCGGCTGCGCGACGAGGGCGGCGCCCACCTGGTGACCGCCGAACCGGGCGGCGGACGCACCGCCTTCCTGGACCACGCCGCACGCTCCCACGACGGGACAGGACCCGTGCTCCGGGTACGGCACGACCCGACCGACACCCACGAGCCGTACGCCGGCCTGCGCGCCCTGTACCGGGCGGCCGGGGCGGTGACGGACTCCCGGGCCGCTGAACCCACCGCGGCGCTGCACCGTGCCGGACAGGCCGCAGGACCCCAGGCGGCCGGGTGGGCCGGGTCGGCCACGGCACCCGGGGTGCCCGGTCGGGCGGCAGCGCCGCACACCGCAGGACGGGTCAGCTCGCCGGAGCCCGTCGGCCTCGCCGCGGATCTCCGTACGGCGGACCCCCGCACGGCGGATCTCCGTACGGCGGAGTCGCGTACGGCGGATCTCCGTGCGGCGGAGTCGCGTACGGCGGACCCCCGCACCGCTGCCGACGCCCTCCTGACGGTGCTTCACCGGGCGGCCGGTTCCCGCCCGCTCCTGCTGTGCGTGGACGACGCCCACCTCTGGGACGCCCCCTCCCGCGCCGTGCTGGGCGAGGCCGCGGCCCGCCTGCACACGAACAGCCGCCCGACTCCCGTCGCCGACCCGCACCCAGGCGACCCGGCGGGACCCGGCGGGCGGGGCAGCGTCGTACTGCTGATCAGCGTCGCCGGACACCGGCCCGTCGACCGGGACTTCGCGGGACTGCCCGTCCTCCGCCTCGACCCGCTCACCCCGGACGACGCGGCCGACCTCCTGGAGGAGGCCACCGGTACGGCTGTCGACCTCGCCGTACGCGACACCCTCGTGGCCGAGGCCGAGGGCAACCCGGCGCTGCTGCTCGCACTGGCCCGCCGCCTCACCGCAGCGCAGCTGGGCGGCGAGCGGCCCCTGCCCGAGCCGGTCGCCGACGCCGAGACGATGAGCGAAGCCCTCGGCGCCCACCTCACCGGGCTCCCGCCCGAGCGGCGCACACTTGAGCTGACCGTCGCCGCCGCGCTGCACGCCACCGGCGCACCGGACGCGGACGCCGCCCCCGTGCACCGGGCCGTCGCGCTGCTGGACCCGAGCCCCGCACAAGCCCTGCCGGACACCCTGCGCGCGACCGCCGACGGACGGCTCCGCCCGTACAGCACCCTGCTGCTGCGCGCGCTGTACACCACCGCACCGGCCGGGCTGCGCCGTACCGTCCATGACGCGCTGGCGCGCGCACTGCCCGCGAACGACCGCCTGCCCGTCCTGCTGCACCGCTCCTGGGCCACCGCCGGACCCGACCCCGCCCTCGCCGCCGCGGCCCGCACGGACGCCTACGACGACGCGGCGCGTGCCTCGCACCACGACGGCATCGGCCGGGTCGGCTC
>NZ_JALLGL010000272.1 GCF_023072675.1 Streptomyces sp. XM83C | reverse complement strand
GGCCCGGGCGGGCCGGGCCGGGGCGTGTCTCAGCTGACCCGCTGCGCCCGGTGCCTGGCGGCCCGCAGGCGGACCTCCGCAGGGAGCGCGGCGAGGCCCGCCGAGCCCCGGGCGTGGCCAAGGGCCTCCGTCGTCAGCTCGCGCAGGACGGTGCCGGGATCGACATGCGGTTCGAGCAGCAGCCGAACCCGGCTTGCGGGGGCGTTGCGGCGCCCGGTGAGCCGGACGTGGGCGCGCTGCACTCCCTCCAGGGCGCCCGCCTCGTCACCGAGGACGGACTCCAGCGCCCGGCCGCGCAGCAGGGCGCCCGCGCCGTCGCCGGTGTCGACGAGGATCTCGGCGATCCGGCGGCGGCGCAGAACGGCGGTCAGCCACCACAGCGCGAGCAGCACCAGCACGGCGAGCACGGCGATGACCACCGGCCACCACCAGCCCTCGTCCCGCCAGCGCAGCCGCTCGGCCCTGCTGAGCAGCACGTCGTGGGGGCCGTGGTGGATCCACCAGGAGGGCGGCGGTGCGCCCAGCCCGACGGCGAGGACGGAGCCGCCCACGGCGAGGAGCACCAGCCCGACGATCCCGGTCAGCACCCGGTTGACGGCCTTGGGCATGGGTCTCACCCCTTCTTCCCGGGCCGCCGGACGTGCACGGCGAGGCGCGGCGGCCGGGCCAGTCCCAGTCCGCGGACCGCGTCGGCGAGCACCCGGTCCAGGTCTGTGTGTACGTCGTCCAGGTCCCGGAAGTGCGACACCGCCCGCACGTCGGCTCTGGCGCGGCCCACGCGGACCCGCGCCGTCTGGACGCCGGCCACTTCCATGGCCCGGTCGCGCAGCACCTGGGCGGCGGCGTCGCGGTGCAGTCCGGCGCGGACGTCGGGGTGGGTGCGGCGCATCGGCAGCACCCTGCGCAGGCCGGGTGTGACGGCGAGCAGCAGCAGCCACAGGCCGAGGGCGGCGGCGATGCCGGCGCCGGCCAGTACCCAGGGGTCGTCGAGGGGCCGTTCGGCCAGTTCCCGGGCGAGGGTCCGGCGCCAGCCCATGGCGGGGCGGTCGGCGCGTACCGCCACGATGTCGTAGAGGAAGAGGCCCGCGGCGGCGAGGAGGAGCAGGGCGACGATGCCGGCGGGGACGCGCCGGGCGGACCAGAAGCGGCCTGCCCGGCCGGTGACGGCCGGGGTGCCGTCGTCGCCGGTGTCCGGGGCGAGGTGGTCGCCGGTGTCCTTCTCCAGCACCGGCGGCAGGCGTGCGGTGTCCTCGCCGTCGTCGCCGGGGCGGGGTGCGCTCATCGCGTCCTCCCGTGGTCCGCGCCGTGCGGGGCCGCCAGGTGCAGGCGTTCGACCTGGACGGCGACCTCCAGGACGTCCAGGCCGGCGAGCTTGCCGACCCGCTCGGTGACATGGCGGCGCACCGCGCGGCAGCGGGCGCCGATGTCGGTGGGGTAGTCGAGTTCGAGCTGGACGCGCAGCCGGGCCGTGCCGTGGTGCACGACGACGGTGGCGTGCGGGCGGGAGGCGCCCCGCGGGAGCGGTCCGGCCGCTTCGCGGGCGGCCTGCGCGGCGATCTTCGCCACCACCCGGTCGGCGATCCGCGTCGCGCCGCGCTCGGCGGGCGGGACGGCGGCCAGGGGTCTACTGAGCTGGGCGGACCCACTGGTCACGGGCGTCACCGCCGCCGGTCGTCACGGGCGCGGAAGAGGTCGCCGAGGTCCAGGTCCCCCTCCAGGAACCGGCCGACGACGAACCCGATCGCGCCGAGGGCCGCCACCAGCAGGAAGGCTCCGAAGCCGCCGAAGTATCCGGCGAAGCCCAGTGCCATGCCGGCGATCATGCCGACCACGGCCATGCTCATCGTGCGCTCCCCTCGACGGTCATCGTCTGCTGTCCTCGGCGCTCATCCTGTGCTTCCCTCGTTTCGTCCCGGTGTGCTCACTGGAGGCGGGGTTCCGGTTCCTCGTCCTCCTCGTCGGGCAGTTTCACGTCGCTCACCGCGATGTTCACCTCGACGACCTCGAGCCCGGTCATGCGTTCCACGGCCGCGATGACGTTCTCGCGCACCTCGCGGGAGACCTCGGAGATCGACACGCCGTAGTCGACGACGATCTCCAGGTCGAGCGCGGTCTGCACCTCGCCGACCTCGGCCTTCACACCCCGGGTGACGGATTTGGAGCCGCCGGGGACACGGTCGCGCACGGCGCCGAAGGTGCGGGACAGGCCGCTGCCCATGGCGTGCACGCCGACGACGTCGCGGGCGGCGAGCCCGGCGATCTTCTCCACGACTCCGTCGGCGATGGTGGTCCGCCCGCGGGTGGCCGGGTCTCCGCCGCCGCGCCGGCCGGGCTGTGTCCGGCGGCCACCGGAGGTGTCGGGAATGTCCTTGTCGCCTGTGGCGGCGCCGGTCCGCCCGCTGTCCGTCATGTCGGTCATCGCCGTACGTCCCTTCGGTCGTCGTCGTTCGACCACGTGTCGTCCTCCGACCACCGTAAGTGCGGTTCCGCGAACGCGCGCCCGAGATGCGGCACGCTGGAGCAATGACGGCACAGCGGTGGACGGATCAGGTGCGGCGCGGACTGGGGCTGGGCAGGCTGCTGCCGCTGGGCGGCCCCGGTGACGGTGCCTGGGTCGCCGAGAGCGCGGCGGTGACGGTGCTGCGGCAGGCGGTGGCCGGGCCGGCGGGGGTGCGGCTGGGCCGGGTGAGGGTGGCGCTCGCCGATCCGGAAGCGGTGGCCGAGCCGGCCGTACCGGCTCCGCCGAGCGCGCTGCCGCCGGGCGGGCTGCGGGTGACGGCCGATCTGGCGGCCACGGCGGAGGCACCGCTTCCGGTGACGGCTTCCCGCGTTCGGGTGAATCTGACCGGTGCCGCGGAGCGGCTGGGCCTGACGGTCACGGAGATCGATCTGCGGGTGACGGAACTGCTGGACGAGGCGGCGGGTCCGGCACCGGCGGCGGATCCCGCGGGCCCGGTCCCGGACGGCGTACCGCGGGAGACGTCCCGTACGGCGGCGGACGATGCCGACACCGCGGAAGCCCGGGCCGGGCGGGCGGCGCTGGCGGTGCCGGGGGTGACCGGACTGACGGGGTTCCTGGGGCGCGCGGTCCACATCGACGACGGGCCGCGCCGGGAGGCGGAGCTGCCGCGCCGGCATGTCCGGGTGGAGGTGGCCGTAGCCGGGGACCGGCGGCCGGTGGAGGTGGCGCGGGCGGTGCGTGCCGCGGTGACGGAGGCGCTGGAGGAGCGCCCGACGGTGGCGGTGCTGGTGACGGCGGTGGAGTGACCGGGCTGCCTTCTCGGCTTCCGGGCTGCCCCACGGCCTCCGGGCCTCCGGGGGTGACCGGAGGCCGGCCGGCCCCTTGGCCTCGGTGGTGAGGGGCGCGGCGGCAGGGCCCGGCGGCCTGTCGGGTACGGCACGAGAAGGCGCCGTACCCGACAGGCCGGGCCGGTGTCAGTCGCCGAGGCCGGCCAGGTCGCGCAGGCGGCGTGCCTGGGCCTGGCGTTCGGCGGCACGCTGCTCTTCGTAGGTGCGGTCGGCGGCGCCGCGCAGCAGGGCCTTGGTCTCGATGACGGCGTCACGCGGCGCGGACAGCAGGGCCGCGGCCAGGTCCGTGACGGCGGCGTCGAGCTGGTCGGCGGGCACGGAGAGGTTGGCGAGGCCGATACTGACGGCTTCCTCGGCCGTGACGAACCGCCCGGTCGCGCAGATCTCCAGCGCGCGGGCGTATCCGACGAGGCTCACCAGCGGGTGCGTGCCCGTGAGGTCGGGGACGAGCCCGAGGCTGGTCTCGCGCATGGCGAACTGCACGTCGTCGGCGACGACGCGCAGGTCGCAGGCGAGGGCGAGCTGGAAGCCCGCCCCGATGGCGTGTCCCTGCACGGCGGCGATGGAGACGATGTCGTTGCGCCGCCACCAGGTGAAGGCCTCCTGGTAGGAGGCGATCGCCGCGTCCAGGTCGGCATCGCTGCTGCGCGCGAGGTCGATGAACGACGGCTCGCCCTCGATCCCCTCGGGCGTGAACATCTGCCGGTTCAGGCCGGCGGAGAAGGACTTGCCCTCGCCGCGCAGCACGACCACGCGGACGGAGCCCGGCAGCAGCTGCCCGGCCTCGGTGAGCGCCCGCCACATGGCGGGGCTCTGCGCGTTGAGCTTGGCCGGGTTGTTCAGCGTCACCGTGGCGATCGCGTCGTCGACGGTGAGCCGTACGCCGTCCTTGTCGAGCAGGGGAACGAGGTGTTGTTCCGTGTCGGGCTGGGCGGGCGAAGCCATGAGCGCCTCCGGTGCGTGCGGTCAGCTAAGTGACTGCACAGTAACCACCCGGTCGGTACGGCGTCGCACCGGGCCCCCGGCGGGGGCGCGCGGGGACTCCGACCGGGTGGCCACCAGCGAAGCCGATGGGCCGCCCGGGGTGTCAGGCCGTCTGGGCCTTCTTGCCCCGTGTCGCCCCGCCACGCCCTCGGAGCGTGACACCCGACTCACTCAGCATCCGGTGCACGAAGCCATACGAGCGGCCGGTCTCCTCGGCCAACGCCCGGATGCTCGCACCGGCGTCGTACTTCTTCTTCAGGTCTGCCGCGAGCTTGTCGCGCGCGGCGCCGGTCACCCGGCTGCCCTTCTTCAGAGTCTCGGCCACCCGTGCCTCCTCATGGGAAGTGCGCTCTGGTCCCCTCATGATCACCCCTCCGGCGCCCGATGGCCACCCATTCGGCAAGGTCGATGCGAGAGGGTTTTGACGACAGGAGCGCATCCCCACAAGCGGAACTTGTGATTCCTGACACTCCTGTCCGTGCGGCCGAACGGGTTCTTCCACGAAAGGCCAGGTCAGGGATGCAGGACGGCGGAGCCCTTGGAAATCAAGGGCTCCGCCGGAATGTGAAAGCGAGACACACCTCGGTACGAGGAGATCTCACACAGATGATGGATCATCGATGGGCCGAATGATCCATACCCGGGCGATCATCCATTCGATCAAGCGAGGGCGACGAGATCCGCGTAGTCCGCGCCCCACAGATCCTCGACGCCGTCCGGCAGCAGGATGATCCGCTCCGGTTGCAGCGCCTCGACGGCGCCCTCGTCGTGGGTGACGAGCACGACCGCGCCCTTGTAGGTGCGCAGCGCGTCGAGGATCTCCTCACGGCTGGCCGGGTCGAGGTTGTTTGTGGGCTCGTCGAGGAGCAGCACGTTCGCCGAGGAGACCACGAGGGTGGCGAGGGCGAGGCGGGTCTTCTCACCGCCGGAGAGCACCCCGGCCGGCTTGTCGACGTCGTCACCGGAGAACAGGAACGAACCGAGCACCTTGCGGACCTCGACGAGGTCCATGTCGGGTGCGGCGGACCGCATGTTCTCCAGGACGGTGCGGTCGGGGTCGAGGGTCTCGTGCTCCTGGGCGTAGTAGCCGAGCTTGAGGCCGTGACCGGGGACGACCGCGCCGGTGTCGGGCTGTTCGACGCCGGCGAGGAGGCGCAGCAGGGTCGTCTTGCCGGCGCCGTTGAGGCCGAGGATGACGACGCGGGAGCCCTTGTCGATGGCGAGGTCGACGTCGGTGAAGATCTCCAGGGAGCCGTACGACTTCGACAGGCCCTCGGCCATCAGCGGGGTCCGGCCGCAGGGCGCGGGCTCGGGGAAGCGCAGCTTGGCGACCTTGTCCTTCTGCCGGACCTCCTCCAGGCCGGACAGGAGCTTCTCGGCGCGGCGGGCCATGTTCTGCGCGGCGACCGTCTTGGTGGCCTTGGCGCGCATCTTGTCGGCCTGCGCGTTGAGCGCGGCGGCTTTCTTCTCGGCGTTGGCGCGCTCGCGCTTGCGGCGCTTCTCGTCGGCCTCGCGCTGCTGCTGGTAGAGCTTCCAGCCCATGTTGTAGATGTCGATCTGGGCGCGGTTGGCGTCCAGGTAGAACACCTTGTTGACGACCGTCTCGACGAGGTCGACGTCGTGGGAGATCACGATGAAGCCGCCGCGGTACGTCTTGAGGTAGTCCCGCAGCCAGATGATCGAGTCGGCGTCGAGGTGGTTGGTCGGCTCGTCGAGGAGCAGCGTGTCGGCGTCGGAGAACAGGATGCGCGCCAGCTCGATACGGCGGCGCTGACCGCCGGAGAGGGTGTGCAGCGGCTGGCCGAGCACCCGCTCGGGCAGGTTGAGCGCGGCGGCGATGGTGGCGGCCTCGGCCTCGGCGGCGTACCCGCCCTTGGTGAGGAACTCCGTCTCCTGCCGCTCGTACTGCTTGAGGGCCTTCTCCCGGGTGGCGCCCTTGCCGGTGGCGATGCGCTGCTCGTTCTCGCGCATCTTGCGGATCAGGACGTCGAGGCCGCGCGCGGACAGGATGCGGTCGCGGGCGAGGACGTCGAGGTCACCGGTGCGCGGGTCCTGCGGGAGGTAGCCGACCTCACCCGATCGGGTGATGGTGCCGGCGGCGGGCAGCGCCTCGCCGGCCAGGCACTTGGTGAGGGTGGTCTTGCCTGCGCCGTTGCGGCCGACGAGGCCGATGCGGTCGCCCTTGGCGACGCGGAACGTGGCGTTCTCGATGAGGATGCGGGCACCGGCGCGCAGCTCGATACCGGAGGCGGAGATCACGGACAGACTCCAGGGCGGGAGGAAGGGCGGGTGGGCGGCTGAGGACGTACCCGCCGTCTAATGCGCGAGGAGAATGGCCATGCGGCCAGTCTAACGGGGCGGTGCAAGCAGTTTTTCTTCCTTCGTGTGTTCGGTTCGTCTCGTGGTGGGCAGCCGGTGACCGGGTTTCGCGGTCCTCGGCCCGGCCGCCTTCGGGGGGCGGGCCTCGGGCCGAGGGCCGCGGGCGGTGCTCGCCCGTTCGGCCGCGTGCACGAGGCCGCGGCCCCGCAGGTCGGGTGAGGATGCCCTGGGGGCCCGTACGCGGAGGTGGTGACCGGTGCAGTTCGACGACGACGCCCGTCTGGACACCTCCGAGGTGCAGGACGTACGGGGCAGCCGCATCCCGGGCGGGCGGGCCACCGTCGGCGGCGGCATCGCGGGGCTGATCGCGCTGCTGCTCGGACTGTTCCTCGGCGTCGGGCCGGACCAGCTGGGGCTGTCCTCGGGCGGCGACCAGCCGGAGGCGGTCTCGTCGCCGCTCGCCCAGGTGCAGCAGAGCTGTCGCAGCGGGCGCGACGCGAACACCCGCGACGACTGCCGCATGGTCGCGGTGGTCAACAGCGTGCAGGACTACTGGGACGCGGAGTTCGCGCGGCGCGGCGGAAGCTACAGCCGCTCCCCCACGGTCTTCTTCACCCAGCGGGTGGGCACGGCGTGCGGGTCGGCGACCTCGGCGGTGGGGCCGTTCTACTGCCCCGGTGACCGCAAGGTCTATCTGGACCTGGACTTCTTCGACGAGCTGCGCACGAAGTTCGGTGCGAGCGGCGGTCCGTTCGCGCAGGCGTACGTGGTGGCGCACGAGTACGGCCACCATGTGCAGGATCTGACGGGTTCGCTGCGGCGCGGCCAGGACGGGCTGACCGGTGCGAACAGCGGCTCGGTGAGGGTGGAGCTGCAAGCCGACTGCTATGCCGGGGTGTGGGCGCGGCACGCGACGACCACGCCGGACGAGTCGACCGGGCGGCCGCTGATCACGCGCCTGACCGAGGACGACATCCGGGACGGGCTGAACGCGGCGGCAGCGGTGGGGGACGACAGGATCCAGGAGCGGTTCCAGGGCCGGGTGACGCCGGACACGTGGACGCACGGGTCGGCGGCGCAGCGGCAGCAGTGGTTCGACACGGGCTACCGCAGCGGGGACATGGCGCGCTGCGACACGTTCCGGTGAGGCCGGCCCGCCCCGGCCCCGGGGGTCGTTGTCAGTGGTGGCTGCCATGCTGGGTCATGGGTCGGAGTGCGGCCCACGGTACGGCTGTGATCACGAGGGAGTGATCGGCATGGCGGACATGAGCGGCGGGCGTCCCAGCGTCTTCCCGACGCTGCTGTACGCGGACGCCAAGGCGGCGATCCGGCAGCTCACGGAGGCCTTCGGGTTCACGGAGCTGGCGGCGTACGAGGGCGAGGACGGCTCGGTGGTCCACGCCGAGCTGGCGCAGGGCAACGGTGTGGTGATGCTGGGCTCCAAGGGGCACGGCGGTGTCTTCGACTCGGCGATGAAGGACGCGGGCACGACGGCTGTGTACGTGGCGGTGACCGACGTCGACGCGCACCACCGGCGGGCGGTGGAGCACGGCGCTGAGATCCTGATGCCGCCGACGGACCAGGACTACGGCTCGCGTGACTACATGGCGCGGGACCTCGAGGGCAACGTGTGGAGCTTCGGGACGTACGCGCCGGAGATACCCGGCTGAGGCGGGCGGCACGGCGACGGCTCGGCGGAGGCCGCCGGGGCGGTCCGTCGGCGTGGTGGCGGCTCAGGGGGTGCCCGGTCGGCACGTCGGCTTGGCGGCAGGTCGGCGCGGGGCGTCGCGGCCGGGGGCGGACGGGAAGGGACCACGGGAGCGTCGCGGCCGGGGGCGGACGGGACAGGGCCGCCGGACGTGCCGCGCGGTGCCGTGC
>NZ_JALLGL010000271.1 GCF_023072675.1 Streptomyces sp. XM83C | reverse complement strand
GTCCGGGGGTGCGGGTGTCCGGGGGTGCGGGGGCTGTCGGTGCGAGGCGCCCAGTCCCGGGCCGTCGTTGCCCGTGAACCGGCCGTCCGCTCATCGCCGTACTGAAGGTTTCGCTCCACTGATCGGCCCCGAACCGATCGACCGGGGCCTCGGCCGCTGGTGAGACTCCGGCCGTCCCCGCTCCCCCACCGCCGTGAGGAGGCCGCGCAGGGCAGGACCGGGGGTGATGCCGCCGGACGCGCCCCGAGGTGCGGGACGCGCCCGGGCTGCTGGGCGGAGTGCGGGTGATCAGCGCCGTCGGACGGCTACGGAGCGACGGAAGCGCCGTACCACTGACCGCAGTTCCGTACCACGGGTGGGCGAACCGGGAGCCGGGTCCGATGCGGGTGTGGATTTTGCGGGTGTGACCTCTGCGCCGGTCCACAGGGCGAGTTCGGCGTCGCGGTGGCCTCGCACGGTGTACGGATCGCGTACGGCGGCCGGGTCGCGTACGGCGGGCGGCTCGACGGGCCGGGGGCCGGGCAGCGGCTCGTCGGCACCCGCGGCGAGCAGCGGTTCGGTGGCGCCGCCGGCGAGGACCGACTCGGCGGCCTCGGCGACCGGCACGGGCGCGATGCCCGCGTCGCGGGGGACGGGTGCGGGCTGCGGGACGGGTGCGGCGGTCGGGGGGCGGCCCGGCTCGTACGGCGCGTGGGGCGGGTCGGCGGCAGGGGTGCCCGTGCCGTACGGCGCGTCGGCCGGGGCGGTCGCCGGGCCGTACAGCGCGGATGCCGGTGCGGAGGCCGGGCTGCCGGTGGCGTGGCCGGTCGCGTCGGGGAGCTCGCCGAAGACGCGCACCGGGTGGGTGTCGTCCCAGGCCTCCCAGCCGGGGTCGCCGTCGACGGCGAAGCGCACCCAGGCGCGGTGCATGTCGTCGGCGAGCCGTTGGGGCGCGCCGTGGCCGGCGAGTTTCGCGGACTCGGGTACCTCGCCGGTGTCGAACACGAAGCCGAGTTCGAGGGCGTGGCAGGCGCCGAGCGCGGGCAGCAGGGACGGCCAGGCGAACTCGTACACGTACGCCGAGCCGGGCCGGGCGTCGGCGAGGCGCCGCAGCGGCAGGCGCAGCAGATGGTCGGTGACCATCTGGCCGACGATCTCGGCGGTGCCCGCCTCGGGGTGCAGGGCGCGGTAGCCGCGCGGCACCTCGGGTCCGCAGTGGCAGCGGGCCATGGCGCCGGCGAGTGCGACGGGGCCGAGCCGGTCGACGCGTTCGAGGAGGCCGCCCGGCACGAGCCACAGCCGGTACTCGTCGCGGGTCCAGCCGAGGAGCAGTTCGGCGCCGGGGGCGGCGGTGCCGTCGGTGAGGGCCTCCAGCGGGTCGCGGGGCACGACGTCGCCGTCGACGACGAGACCGAACGTGGGCCCGCCGAGGACGGGGCTGCTGAGCCGGCCGACCTCGGCCTGGGTGCGCAGCAGCAGGTCACGGTCGACCTCGGCGAACGCCTGCGCGGTCGCGGGGATCTTCAGCCGTGCCGCCATGCGGCGGACCATGCGCCGTACCTTGTCGCGGGCGAAGACCTCCGGCGGCCCGCTCTGCAGGACGGCACGCCGGAACAGGCCCTGGGCCTGCGGGGCGGCGGCGATCGCGCCGACGCTGATCGCGCCGGCGGACTGCCCGGCGAGGGTGACGCGGCCCGGGTCGCCGCCGAAGGCGCGGATCGCCTCGTGCACCCAGCGCAGCGCGGCGAGCTGATCGCGCAGACCGGCGTTGGCGGGGGCGTCGGGGAAGAGGCCGTAGCCCTCGACGCCGAGGCGGTAGTTGACGGAGACGAGGACGACGCCGTCGCGGGCGAAGGCGTGCCCGTCGTACACCGCCACGGCGGAGGAGCCGCGGGTCAGGGCGCCGCCGTGCAGCCAGACCAGGACGGGCAGCCGGGCGTCCGGGTCGGGGTCGGGGGTCCACACGTTCAGGTTGAGGCAGTCGTCGCCGGGGACGACGGGGTCGGACAGATACTTCTCGAAGGCCTCGGAGTACGGCGGTTTCGGCGGGGTCGGCCCGAAGGCGCCCGCGTCGCGCACCCCGTCCCAGGGCTCGGGCGGCTCGGGCGGCCTGAACCGGCGCGGGCCGAAGGGCGGCGCCGCGTAGGGGATGCCCCGGAACACGGCCACACCGTGCTCGCGCCTGCCGCGTACCGCCCCGTAGGGGGTCCGGACCACGGGGTCCGACAGGTCCGCCGTCATAGCCCACCGCCCTTCGCCGCACGTGTGCTCCGGAACAACCAGAGCACCACAACGGCCGCGCGTATTCCGGCGGTGGGGCGGTCCGCGGGGCCGTTCGGGGGAGACCGGGGGAAGTCCGAGGGGAGATCGGCGGTCCGGGGCCGGCGGGCCTGGCCCGGGGCAGGCGAGGTCGGCCGCAGCGGGACCGGCTGGACAGGCGGGCCGTGCGCGGCTCGGCGGGCGTGCTGTTCAACCTGGCGGAGCCGTCGCAGTACACCTGGCTGGACGGGCACCGCATCCCGTTCGTCCTGCTCGACCCGGTGGTGGAACCCCCGCCCGGTGCGGTGTCGGTGGGCGCCGCGAACTGGCAGGGCGGTGTGACGGCGACGGAACAGCTGCCGGCCCTCGGCCACCGGCGCATCGCCGTGATCGGCGGGGACCGGCGCGCGCTGTGCAGCGGCGCCCGCGTCGCCGGGTACCGGTCGGCGCTGGCGGCGGCCGGGGTGCCGTACCGCCCGGAGCAGGTGCGGCACGCCGGGTCCGACGAGACGGCGGCGGGGCGGCGGGCGCGGGAGCTGCCGGAGCCGCCGACGGCGGTTTCGTCCGCTCCGACCGGATGGCGCTCGGCGTGCGCGCCGGGCCGCCCCGCGTCACACCGGCACGCCCACCGCACGCCCCGCCGCCCCGGCGGAGCCGGCGTCGAGGCCGTCACCGGCGCCGGGCAGGCGACGGCCGGTCAGGTTGCCCTCCAGCAGCCGCGTGGCCGCCTCGACGCCGACTCCACGCCCCGAGGCGACCTCCGGCAGCCGGCCGTCGGCGGCCTTCAGCCCGGCGAGCGCGGCGTCGATCGCCTCGTGCGCGGCGAACAGGCACGGGGTGCTGTAGATCGCGACGTCCACGCCCAGCGCCGCCAGTTCACCGAGGGAGAGGCGGGGCGACTTGCCGCCCGCGATCTGGTTGAACAGCAGCGGCTTGCCGCCGACGACCTCCCGGATCCGGCGGATCCATTCCACGCTGCGCACCCCGTCGACCAGCACCACGTCGGCGTCGGTGGCCGCGAGCCGCTCGGCGCGGCGCAGGATGTCGTCCTCGTCGGTGGCGTCGGTACGAGCGACGACGACCAGGTCCCGGCGGGTCCTCAGGACCTGATCCAGCTTCTCCAGGTACTCCTCCAGCGGCAGCACCTGCTTGCCGTCGGCGTGACCGCAGCGGCGGGGCCGCTTCTGGTCCTCCAGGACCACGCCGGAGGCGCCGATCCGCTCCAGGCTCTCCACGACATGGCAGGCGACCTCGGGGTCGACGTAGCCGTCGTCGATGTCCACCAGCAGATGATGGCCGGGGAAGGCGCCGCGCAGCCGCTGCACGAAGGCCACCATGTCGGGCCAGGCGATGAACCCGATGTCGGGCAGGCCGTAGTAGGAGGCGGCGAAACCGAACCCGGACACGAACATGCCGTCGTAGTGCCGGGCCGCGAGCGACGCGGAGTACATGTCGTGGACGCCGATGAGCGGGGTGGTCCCGGGCGCGGCGATCCGCTCCCGCAGCTTGGTCCCGTAGGTCAAGGTCCGGCTCCTCCACTGGTGTGGGATCACATACGTCGAGCGGGCCGCCACGCGGGAACGCGGCGGCCCTCTGCCGGACAGGATCTTCCTTTGCCGAAGTGAGACTTTCGCGGGGAAAGTCCTCTGCTCACCCCATCGGGGCAATCGGTTCACCGCAGAAACGTCACTGGGTGGCCCCGTCGCCGAGGCCGCCGCCGTCCGCCGCCCCCGCCGCCCAGTCGATGCCGCCGCGCACATGGGCGAGGAACACCGGGTCGGCCCAGAGCTGGGAGGTGTGTCCGAGGGCTGTGTAGAAGACGCGGCCGGCGCCGTGGCCGTGACACCAGGCGAGCGGGTGGTCGGCTCCCATGCCGCCGCCCTCGTACGACGACTCGTCCGCGCTCAGCAGCACGCGCACCGCCTCGCGCGCACCGGCGTCGAAGTCGTACCACTCGTCGGTGAGGTCCCAGCGCGGCGGCAGATGCCGGGTCGCGGGATGGGCGGCGTCCCCGACGACGGCCGTGCCGGGCTGGAGGGCGGGGTGGCGGGTGAAGCGGGCGCCGAGCAGATCGCGGTAGTACGGCCAGTCGTCCTCGGTGCAGGCCGCCGCGTGCACGCCGACGAAGCCGCCGCCCGCCTCCACGTACCGTGCGAGGCGGGCACGGCCGTCGGGGGTGAGGACCTCGCCGCTGGTGGAGAGGAAGACGACCGCCGCGTACGCGTCCAGCGGGGCCTCCAGGGCAGCGGGGTCCTCGGTGTGCTCGACGGTGAGGCCGTCCTGCGCGCGGAGGGCGGCCACGGCGTCCGGGACGGAGTCGTGCCGGTAGGCGGTGGTGCGGGTGTAGACCAGCAGGCGTGCGCTGTGCATGGCGGGGCCTCCGGGGGTACGGGCGCGACGGGCGGCGACGGCTTGCTCAACCGCTGGTGCCGACGTGATTGTCAGGGGCGCCGTCGCCCTCCGGAGGCAGGTCACCGCGCTCGACGGGACCGCCGCCCGCCCCGGCCCCGGCCACTTCACCGGCGCCAGAACCGCTCCCGGAACCGGCCACGGAACCGGCCCCCTCCCCGGTCCCCGTCCCGGCCGGCATCAGCGTGTCGAGTTCGGCGGCGGTCGGACGGTGGACATGTTCGGCGGCGGTGCGCAGGACGTCACGCGGGACGCCGTCGCCGCCGACGCGGACGACATGGCCGTCCTTCGGCACCGTGTACTCGCGGTGCCCGCCGGTCCCCTCCCGGTACCAGATCTCGCCGTCGCGGACACAGGGCGCGGCATCCGTGCCGCCGACGGGGCTCGGGCAGGCGCCCGCCGCGTGTTCGGTGCGGTCGACGGTGAGCTGGACGGTGGTGCCGTCGCCCCGGGAGACGTACGAGGCGGTGAAACCGTCGTCGCCGATCACGCCGACGGACTGCTGGGCGAGGGTGTGGCCGGGGACGTCGGTGACGTAGACGTGCTCGGGGGCGACGCCGCGGGCGTGGGCCCGCGCGGCGAGGTCGGCCGGGTCGGCGGGTGCCGTGGCCTGCGTGCCGCCGTCGCCGGACGCGCCCGCCCGCTCCGTGCCGCACGCGGCGAGCGGCACGAGCAGGGCCGGTACGAGCAGGGCTCTCACGGGCAGGGACCGCGGCAGGGCGCGTGATCGACGCTTCATGGGGGCCATCGTGCCGCACGGGTTGTGTACGGCGGCGGCCGGTGCCGTGCGGTGTCCGTTTCGTTCAAGACGCGGCGCCCGGGCGGCTCCTACCGTGCCGGTATGACTCCACGACTCGATGCGATCGGGCTGGTCGTGTCCGACATGGCCGCCTCCGTCGCCTTCTACCGCAGGCTCGGCTTCCCCTTCCCGGAGGGCGCCGAACAGCAGCCGCACGCCGAGGCCGTGCTGCCCGGCGGGGTGCGGCTGCTGCTGGACACCGAGGACACCGTGCGCTCCTTCCACCCCGGCTGGCGTGCGCCCACCGGGAGCGGGCGGGCCGCGCTGGCGCTGCTGTGTTCCGGCCCGGACGAGGTGGACGCGGTGTACGAGGACCTCGTGAACGCCGGCCACCACGGCGAGCTGAAACCGTGGGACGCCTTCTGGGGTCAGCGGTACGCCGTGGTGCACGACCCGGACGGCAACGGCGTCGACCTGTTCGCGCCGCTACCGGCCGCCGAGTAGCACCCCCAGCGGCCGGCCCGTCAACTGCCGTACGTCCCGGGCGAGATGGGCCTGGTCGGCGTATCCGGCGCGGGCCGCGGTCTCGGCGTACGGCACTCCGGCGCGGGCCAGGGCGAGGGCGCGCTGGAGGCGCAGGACGCGGGCGAGGGTCTTCGGGCCGTAGCCGAAGGCTGCCAGCGCCCGGCGGTGCAGCCGGCGCGCGCCGAGCCCGAGTTCGTCGGCGGTGGCGCCGACGGGCCGGCCCGCGTCGAGGGCGTGGACGAGCCTCAGCAGCAGCGGGTCGGGCGGCCCGGCCTCCGCCGCGAGGTGCAGGGCGGCCTCCTCCAGGCCCGCCTCGGGTGTGCGGGCGGCGGCGACGCGGGCGCGCAGCCGGCGGGCGCGGGCGGCGGGCCACAGGTCGGTCAGTTCGACGCGCCGGTCCCGCAGTTCGTGCGCGGGCACGCCGAGCAGCGCGGGCGCGGTGCCGGGGTGGAAGCGGACGCCGGACCAGGGGGCGGCGGGGCCCTGCGGGGCGTACGCCCGCGTGTCGGGGCCGGCGACGAGCAGCCGGTCCTCGTGCCACAGCAGGTCCATGCAGCCGTCGGGCAGCACAGGCGCCGCCGTGGCACCGTCGGGTGTGTTCGTCCACACCACGGCGCCCGGCAGCCGGGCCGGCCGCTCCGTGTACATGCCTGCCAGGCTACGCCGCGCGCCGCCGTCAGTTCCCGGTGGACGCGGGGGCGCGGTCCCGGTACTCCTGCGGGCTCACCCCGTACTCCCGTTTGAACGCGCTGGACAGGGAGAACGCGCTGCCGTACCCCACTTGCCGGGCGATCGCGGCGAGGGTGTCGTCGCCGGAGCGCAGCCGGTCGGCGGCCCGTGCGAGGCGCAGCCGGGTCAGCCAGGTCATCGGGGGTTCGCCGACCAGCTCGGTGAAGCGGCGGGCGAGCGCGGCGCGGGAGACGCCGGCCTCCGCGGCGAGGGACGCCACCGTCCAGGGGCGTGCCGGGTCGTCCTGGAGGAGGCGCAGCACCCTGCCCACCACGGGGTCGGCGAGCGCCCGGTACCAGTCGGGGGCGTCGGTGCCGGGGCGGGCGAACCAGGCGCGCAGCGCGGCGACCAGCAGCAGGTCGAGGAGCCGGTCGAGGACGACTTCCTGGCCGGGTTCGTCCCGTGCGATCTCCTCCATCAGCAGCGGGGTCAGCGGGCAGCGCCACTCGGCGTCGGTGAGGGACAGCAGCGGCGGCAGGGCGTCCAGCAGGCGTGTGTCGACGTCGGTGCGCATGCGACAGGTGCCGATCAGCAGGACGGTGGCGCCGTCGGCGCGGTGGCCCCAGGCGCGGACGCCGAGGTCCATGGAGCCGTTGAGTGCGCGGCCGTCGGGGCAGGCGCATTCGCCGCCCGGCAGGATCAGCGCCTGCGGCTCGGTCGCGGGGTCGTCGGCGCAGGTGTACGGGGCGGGGCCGCGGGCGATCGCGAGGTCGCCGGGGCCGAGCCGGACCCGTTCGCCGGCCTCCGGGACGATCCAGGCCTCGCCGCGGACCAGGAGCATCGCGGTGAGCGGGGCGCGGTCCTCCACGCGCACGGCCCAGGGCGGGTCGAAGCAGGCGCGGATGAGGAAGGCTCCTCGTGCGCGGGGGCCGTCGAGGAGCCCGGCCAGGGGGTCACCCGCCGTGAGCGGCCGTGTGCCGACGGGAACAGTCATGCGGTCAGCGTAGGTCAGGGCGCAGGGCCGGGCGGGGCCCGTGCGGGGGCCGTCGGTGCCGGGTCCGCGGGGTGTGGACGCATGCGTATGCGGGTGAGCGGATCGGCCATTGGGGGAGGTGCGGGGGCGGGCGTTCACTGGAGGTATGACGGAGAACGCGAAGGACATGACAGTGGTGGTGACAGGCGCGTCCGGCCGTACGGGACGCCGGGTGGCGCGGGCCGCGGAGGCGGCCGGGCTGGACGTACGGCCCGTGTCGCGGGCCACCGGCTTCGACTGGACCGACCGCACCACCTGGGCGGACACCCTGCGCGGCGCGCACGCCGCGTATCTGGTGCACCCCTTCGACATCGGCGCGCCGGACGCGGCCCGCGACGTGGGTCTGTTCGCGCACGAGGCGGTGGGGCTCGGGGTACGGCGGCTGACGCTGCTGTCGGCGCGGGGCGAGGAGGCTGCGCGGCCCGCGGAGGAGGCGCTGCGGGAGTCCGGCGCGGACTGGACGGTCGTACGGGCTTCGTGGTTCGCCCAGAACTTCAGCGAGGGGCCGCTCGCGGAGGAGCTGCGGGCGACGGGCGGGCTGGTGTTCCCGGCCGGGGAGGTGCGGGAGCCGTTCGTGGACCTGGCGGACGTCGCGGAGGTGGTGGTGGCCGCGCTGACGGGGGGCGAGCGGTACGTGGGGCAGGCGGTGGATGTCACGGGGCCGCGGCTGCTGACGTTCGGGGAGGCGGTCGCGGAGATCGGCGCGGCGTGCGGGCGGGAGATGCGGTACACGTCCGTGCCGGTGGAGGCGTACGGGGCGCGGCTGGTGGAGGCGGGGGCGCCGGAGGAGGAGGCGGAGTTTCTGCTCGAGGTGTTCGAGCAGCTGCTCGACGGGCGCAACGCGTATGTCTCCGACGGGGTGCGGGAGGTGTTGGGGCGTGCGCCCCGGGACTTCTCGGAGGTCGTGCGGG
>NZ_JALLGL010000270.1 GCF_023072675.1 Streptomyces sp. XM83C | reverse complement strand
GGGTGGGTGCTGGGGGTACCCCCCATCCGGGGGGAGGCACCCCCGCGGCCCGTCAGGGCCAGTCGCGGCGGGAACGGGCGCGTTTCAGTTCCGAGCGCTGTTTCTTCTCCCGCAGCCGGCGCTCGTTGATCCCGCGAGGGACCCGCGTCGGCTTCCGCGCTCGCGGCGGCGGCGCAGTCGCCTCGGACAGCAGCGCGGCCAGCCGCACCATCGCCGCCTCCCGGTTCCGCCACTGCGACCGGTGCTCGGACGCCCGTACCGACACGACCCCGTCGACCAGCCGCGGCCCGAGCCGCTGCAACGCCCGCCGCTTCCACACCTCCGGCAACGCCTCGGTACGGGCGAGATCGAAGCGCAGTTCGACCTGGCTGTCGGTCGTGTTGACGTGCTGCCCGCCCGGCCCGGAGGACCGCGAGAAACGCCACATCAGCTCGGCGTCGGGCAGCGCGACGGAGCCGCGGACGAGAAGGGGACCGGACATGTCGTCCATGTTCCCGCCTGTGTCCGGTTCACGTCACGCGAATTTCGGCCGTTCGGTAAAGAAAGTAAAGAAGGGCGGAACCTGGGGCGGGGCGCTCTGCGTTCATATCGGTAGCTGTAGCTTCATGCCGTACGCATCACGAGGGAAAGGACTCCCCATGGCTGTAAGCCTGTCCAAGGGTGGCAACGTCTCGCTCACCAAGGAGGCTCCGGGCCTGACCGCTGTCACCGTGGGCCTCGGCTGGGACGTCCGCACCACCACCGGCACCGACTTCGACCTCGACGCGTCGGCGATCGCGGTCAACGCGCAGGGCAAGGTCTACTCGGACGCCCACTTCGTCTTCTTCAACAACAAGCAGACCCCGGACAACTCCATCGTCCACACCGGCGACAACCGCACGGGCGAGGGCGCCGGCGACGACGAGGCGATCAACGTCAACCTGGCGGCGCTCCCCGCCGACATCGACAAGATCGTCTTCCCGGTCTCCATCTACGACGCGGAGAACCGCTCGCAGAACTTCGGCCAGGTCCGCAACGCCTACATCCGCATCGTCAACCAGGCGGGCGGCGCCGAGATCGCGCGCTACGACCTGTCGGAGGACGCGGCGACGGAGACGGCGATGGTCTTCGGCGAGCTGTACCGCAACGGCGCCGAGTGGAAGTTCCGCGCCGTCGGCCAGGGCTACGCCTCGGGCCTGGTCGGCATCGCCCAGGACTACGGCGTCAACGTCTGACACAGGCGGGACCGTGAGGCCCCCGGCAGCCGGGAAATTGCCGGGGGCTCCCGGACCGTGGAGCGTTACCGTCACCGGGTGACCCTGGAACCTCTCGTCCTCGGCCCCGACGGCACCGTCCCGGCCCCGCTTCTGACCGAGCTGACGGCGCTGTATGCGTCGAACCGCGAATTCCACGCCCTCAGCGGCGACTTCCCCGACCCGGACGACATCCGGGAGGAGCAGGTCGCGGCGTCCCTCGTGGAGGATCTGGCCCATCCGGGCGCGGAGGTACTGCTGGCCCGCTCGGAGGGCCGGCTGGTCGGTGTCGCGGCAGTCGCCGCCCATCACCCGGACCCCGCCGACCCCGACCCATGGATCGGCCTGCTGATGGTGGACGCGGGCAGCCGGCGCCGCGGACACGGACGCCGGATCGCCACCGCCGTGGAGGACCGCTTCCGCGCGGCCGGCCGCGCCGGGCTGCGGCTCGCCGTACTGGAGAACAACCCGAAGGCGCTCGCGTTCTGGACGTCCCTCGGATACGAGGAGATCGACCGCCGGCCCGACCTGCAACTGGGCCGCCCCTGCCGCGTCCTGCGCAAGGAGCTGCGCACGCCCCGCCCCGCCGCCCGCACCGCGATCGTCGCCCCGGACGGCGCGGTGTTCCTCTTCCGGTACGACAACGTCGAGGTCGGCGTGCACTGGGCGCTGCCCGGCGGCGGTCTGGAGGACGGCGAGTCCCCGCGCGAGGGCGCCCTGCGCGAGCTGCGGGAGGAGACCGGGTGGACCGATCTGCGGCCCGGCCCACTGCTGTGCACGTGGGAGCACGACTTCACGCACAGCGGCATTCCCGTCCGCCAGCACGAGCACATCTACGTCACCGAAGGCCCGCGCCGTGAGCCCGGCGGGCCGCATCTGGCCGCCGCGCACGCCGCCGACAGCATCCTCGCTTGGCGCTGGTGGAGCCCCGCCGAGCTGGCCGACCCGGCGGAGCCGCTGTGGCCGCCGGATCTGGGCCGGCTGCTGGAGGAGTTCCGCCGGGTGTGACGCCCCGGCCCGCTTCCAGGGGTTCCGGGGGCCGCCGCCGTCACGGCCGGGCGGGTTTGCCGTCGCCGTACAGCCAGTCCTTCCAGATACCGCTGAAGTCGACGTCTGGATTGCGGTGCTCGACGAACGCGGTGAAGTCGGCGGTGGAGGCGTTACCGTGCCGGTGCGCGGCGGCCCAGCCCTGCACGATGTCGTAGAACGCGTCGTCGCCGACGGCCTGCCGGATCTTGTGCAGGACCATCGCGCCCCGCTGGTAGACCGGGTCGGCGGAGACATGCTCGGGACCGCCCGGGTCGGCCGGCGGGAAGTCCCACAGTTCCTCGTGCTTTTCCTCGCCGTGCGCGTACAGCTGCTGGAAGGTCTCCTCCGCGCTGGCCCCGCCGTGGTCCTCGTCCCACAGCCATTCCGCGTACGTCGCGAAGGACTCGTTCAGCCACATGTCCCGCCAGGTTTTCGGCGTGACCGAGTCGCCGTACCACTGGTGGGCCAGCTCGTGCACCACCAGCGTGACCGTTTCGGGAGGGCCGGGGAACACGGGCCGGTTCTGTGTCTCGAGCGCATACCCGGCGTCCTCGGCCCGGTCGACGATCGCACCGGTGGAGGAGAACGGGTACGGGCCGAAGTTGGTCTCCAGCCAGTCCATGATCTCCGGCAGCCGCGCCAGCACCTTCTTGCTGTCCGCGGCACTGACCGGGTCGACGGCGATGTACGCGGGCAGCCTGCGCTCGCCCACAGTCGGCGTGGAGACCTCGTAGCGGCCGATGGCGAGGGTGGTGACATAGCTCGCCATCGGTTCGGCGGTGTGCCACGCGAAGGTGGTGCGCCCGCCGCTCGTCGTCCGGCCGCGCAACTCCCCGTTGGACACGGCCGTCAGCCCGTCGGGCACGGTGACGGTGATGTCGTACGTCGCCTTGTCGGAGGGGTGATGGTTGCCCGGGTACCAGGCCATCGACCCCACCGGCTCGCCGAGCGCCAGCGCCCCGTCCGCGGTCGGCAGCCAGCCCTCCTTCGAGCCGTCGGGATCGGTGACGGTGAGCGGGCTGCCCGCGTAGCGGACGGTCACCTGGAAGGTCTCGCCGCGGTCGAGGTCCTCGGCGGGGCGGACGGTCACTTCCTGCCCGGCGCGGTTGAAGCGGGCGGGGCGGCCCTCGACGGTGACCGTCTCGACGTCCAGGCCCTTGAGGTCCAGATCGAACGCGGACAGGTCCTGTGTGGCGCGGGCGGTGATCGTGGCCGTACCGGTGAGGTGGTGGCGGGCGGGGTCGTAGGCCAGGCGCAGATCGTAGTGTCCGACGTCGTAGCCGCCGTTGCCCGCCTTCGCGAAGAACGGGTCGCGTACGCCCGCGGCGCCCGGCGAGCCCTGGACACCGGCACCGTCCCCGGAGCCCGTGCAGCCGGTCAGAGCGAGGACGAGCAGGGCAGCGGGAACAACGGGCGCGAATCGGGACACGTCCGTGATCCTACGCGGGGCATGACACCATTTCCCGCGTGCTCGACATCGGCTACGCCCTCTCCAACCGCTTCCCGGACCCGCCCCAGACGGACTACCGGCGCGCGGACGTCCACGCTCTGCGGCACGATCTGTTCTGCGGTGACGTGTATCTCGCGGACACGGAGGCCGACCGGGAACTGTCCACAGCCTGGGGATGGGTGCCGGTGCTGGACTTCGCGTGGGCGCTGTGCGACATCGTCGAGCAGATCGACCGGGACCCGGCGGGCTCCCGCGCCTCCCGCCCGCAGCGCGCGGAACTGGACTTCACCGAGTCCACCGACCGTCTGCTGTTCGAGCGCCGCTTCGGCTGGGTGGACATCACCTCCGACTGGATGCCGGCCGAGGAACCCCCGCTCACCTTCTCCCACGCCGAACTCCGCCGAGAGGCCCGCGACTTCCTCCACGACCTGATCGCCGACCTCACCGACATGCACGAGGACCTCGCCGACAACCCCGCCATCTGGACCCTCCAGGCCAAGTTCCCCCGCATCCCCTGACACACCGTCACCTCTCCGGCGCGCCTGCGGCCATGAGGCCCGACAGCATCCCTCCCCGCAAGCGACTCACCCCGCACGATCCGGTCGTGGCCGCACGTCAGGCGGCCCCTCAGTCCTCCACTCTGATCCCCAGCTCCCCCGCCAGCGCCGGCGCCAGGTCCAGCAACTGGGCCGTGCTGATCACCGCGCCGGACAGGCGGTCCAGGCCCCGGGCGATCTCCAGCGGGCCCGCGCCGCGGAGGTCCACATCGGTCAGGGTCGCCGAGCCGAAGTCGGCGGACCGCACCGCGCAGTCGACGAACGCCACCCGCTCCAGGCGGGCGCCCGCGAAGTCCGGCTCCACCAGCACGCACGACTCGAACACGACGTCTCTCAGGCGGGCCTTGCGCAGATTCAGGTAGTCGATCTTGCCGCCGCGGATCAGCACCCGCTCCAGCACCGCCCCGTGCAACTGCGTGCCGCCCAGCCGGGCGTCGAACAGCTCCACGTCCCGGAACGTGGCCTCCGCCAGATCCGTGCCCACCCCGCGCACCCCCGTCAGCCGCGAGTCCAGCACCCGCGCATGCCGCAGCCGCGTGCCGTCCAGCCCGCACCCCGCCAGCACACAGTCCAGGAACCGCGCCCCCGCACCGTCCTGGCCGCCCAGATCCGTGCCGGTGAACTCCAGCCCGTCGTAGTCCCCGTCCGGCTCCAGCCCGCCGCCGTACCCCCGAAGCTCCGGCAGGCGCAGCTCCGGGCGCCGCGCCGCCTTCACGTCCCCTCGCACCATCGCAACCCGCACTCCGTCCCGGACCACCTGTGTCCCAGCCCTGACCCCATGCTGCACCCCACCACTGACAATCGCCCTGACCTGCGAAAACCCGGCACGTGTCACATTCGCGGGCGCTGTCCGGTCCCTAGTGGTGAAAGTCGCCCACCGCACGAGGAGGACCACCGACATGCCTCAGGCCCACCACACCCGCCGCCTCACCGTCATCGGCGGCGGCTTCGCCGGACTCACCGCGGCCATCACCGCCGCCGAGGCCGGCGCCAAGGTCACCGTCTACGAGGCCCACCACGCCCTCGGCGGCCGGGCCCGCACCGCCGACGGCCCGTACCGCACCAACGAGGGACCCCACGCCCTCTACAACGGCGGCCCCCACTGGACCTGGCTGCGCCGGCGCGACCTGCTCGGCCCGCTCGCCCCGCTGCCGCCCCTGGAGGCCGCCCGACTGCGCCTGCACCACAAGGGCGTCCTGCGCCGCACCCCGCCCTTCGCCCTGCTGAAGCTGCTGCGCCCCGGCCTGCGCCCCGCCCCCGTCGACACCGACTTCCTCACCTGGGCCACCGACGTCGCCGGCGAGGAAGCCGCCCGCGCCGCCGCCAACTACGTCGCCGTCGCCCTGTTCCACCACGACCCGGGCTCCCTGTCCGCCGCGTTCGTGCAGGAACGCCTGCGCCGCGCCACCAAGCTGCCCCCCGAGGCTCACTACCCGCGCGGCGGCTGGGGCAACGTCATCGAACGCATGGCCGCCCGCGCCTGGAACCTCGGCGTCCGCGTGGAGACCCTGGCCCGTGTCGAGGCCGTCCCCACCGACACCCCCGTCATCGTCGCCACCTCCCTCGACGCCGCCCGCCGCCTCCTCGGCGACGACACCCTGACCTGGCCCAGCGGCCGTACCGCCCTCATCGACCTCGCCGTCCGCACCCGCCGCGGCGACCCCTTCGCCATCTCCGACCTCGACTCCCCCGGCTGGCTGGAACGCTTCACCGCCCAGGACCGCACCCTCGCCCCCGCCGGCGAGCAGCTCATCCAGGGCCAGATCCCCCTCGCCCCGCACGAGAAGCGCGCCGACGGCATCGCCCGCGCCGAACACCTGCTCGACTTGGGCTTCCCCGGCTGGCGCGACCGCCTCACCTGGCGCCGCGAGGCCACCGCCAACGGCCGCACCGGCGCCGTCGACCTCCCCGGCACCACCTGGCGCGACCGCCCCGCCATCGACCGCGGCGACGGCGTCTACCTCGCCGGCGACCAGGTCGCCGCCCCCGGCGTCCTCTCCGAGGTCTCCTTCAACAGCGCCGTCACCGCCGTCTCCCTCGCCCTCGGCCACACCGCCGACCTCGACCTCAAGCACGCTTGAGGTCGAACAGTGGTACGCACCGGTCACCACACACCAGAGAGACACCCGTGGGCGCCATCCGCCCGCACACCTTCGGCCCGGCCGACAACCTCACCCACGAAGAGGTCGAGGACCCCCGGCCGGGCCCCGGCCAGGTCCGCATCGAGGTCGCCGCCGCCGGCGCCCACCTCCTCGCACCCGGCGGCCGGCACATCGTCTTCGGCTGGTCCTCGAAAGCCTCTCCGAAGGCGGCGGCCTCCACATCGAGGACATCTCCCAGCCGGCCCTCGGCCCCGCCATGCCGGAACGCGCCGACGGACCCGACCCCCTGCGCACCCTCGCGGAACGCGCCCTCGCCGGGGCTGCCGCGGGCCGCCTCACCCCCGCCGTCCACCGCTTCCCCCTCGCCGAGGCCGCGGAAACCCCCCGCGCCCTGGAGACCCGCCGCACCACCGGCGAGGTCGTCCTCGAACCGACACGCACGGCAACGCCCTGAAGCCGACGCGCACGTCAACGCCGTAAAACCGACACGCACCTCGAAGCCGCGCAACCGCACAACCGCACAGCCGCACAGCCACGCAACCACGCAGCCGCACGGCCGTCGCCGCGCCGAGCCCCTCAGTGCCGCCCCGCCACCCGGTCCGCCAGCCGCGCCAGCCGGGACGGGGCCGCACTGTGCGACACCCGCTCCCGCCGGTCCGCCGACCGGTACGTGGCGTACATGCCGTGCACCCCCAGCCATCGCAACGGCTCCGGCTCCCACTTGCGCACCTTGTGCCCCACCCACGGCAGCTCCGTCAGCTCCGTGGCGCGGCCCTGCCCCGAGTCCAGCTGCACCAGATCGCACAGCGTCCGCCCCGCCAGATGCGACGTCGCCACCCCCGACCCGACATACCCGCCGGCCCAGCCCAGCCCCGTCGCCCGGTCCAGCGTCACCGACGCACACCAGTCCCGCGGCACCCCCAGCACACCCGACCACGCGTGCGTGATCCGCACCCCCGCCAGCGCAGGGAAGAAGTCCACCAGGATGTCCCGCAGTGCCTCCACCGTCTCCGGCTGCGTACGCCCGTCGTTGTCCGTCCGCGAACCGAACCGGTACGGCACCCCGCGCCCGCCCAACGCGATCCGCCCGTCCGCGGTGCGCTGCGCGTACATGTACGCGTGCGCCATGTCCCCCAGCGTCTCCCGGCCCTCCCAGCCGATCGCCGCCCACTGCTCCTCGCTCAGCGGCTCCGTCGCCACCATCGACGAGTTCATCGGCAGCCACGTCCGCCGCTGCCCCTTCAGCGACGCCGTGAACCCCTCCGTGCAGCGCAGCACGTACGACGCCCGCACCGTCCCGTACGGCGTCACCGCACGCCCCGCCCGGACCTCCGTCACCGGCGTCGACTCGAAGATCGTCACACCCAGCTTCTCGACCGCCGCCGCGAGCCCCTTCACCAGCTTCACCGGATGCAACCGCGCCCCGTGCGGCGTCCACGCCGACCCCACCGCGTCCGCCACCCGGATCCGCTCGGCGGTCTCCCGCGCGCCGTACAGCTCACGGTCCGTCTCGCCGTACGACAGCTCGTGCTCATGGAACGCCCGCAGCCGCGCCAGCTGCGCAGGCGTCCGCGCCACCTCCAGCACACCGCCCCGCACGATGTCCGCGTCGATGCCCTCGTCATCGGCGACCCGCACGACCTCGGCGACCGTCTCGTTCATCGCCTTCTGCAACCGTACGGCCGCCTCGTGGCCGTACAGCTTCGCGTACCGGTCCCGGCCCGCGACGCCGTTGTACAGCCAGCCGCCGTTCCGTCCCGACGCGCCGTACCCGCAGAACTTCTGCTCCAGGACGGTGATCCTCAGGAACGGCGCCGCCTTCTTCAGGTAGTACGCCGTCCACAGGCCCGTGTACCCGCCGCCGACGATCACGACATCGGCCGTCGCGTCACCCGGCAGCGGCTCCCGCACGGCCGGAAGACCGTCGTCCGCATACCAGAAGGAGATACCGCCGTTCACGACAGAGCTGGTCATGACCTGGGACGTTAATCGCTGCCCACCGCCGCTGTCTCCTTCGGATTCCGTGTTCTTCGCACCCGTCCCGCCGCCACCGGACCGCACACCAACCCCGTCAGCAGCCCCACCGCATGCCCCACGTCCGTGAACGTCCGCCCCACCACCAGCGGCGCCCCGTACACCACCAGCACCGCCCCCAGATACCCGTACCGCCACACCGCCCCCCGGA
>NZ_JALLGL010000026.1 GCF_023072675.1 Streptomyces sp. XM83C | reverse complement strand
GTCGCGGGACTCGCGGGGGTGTGACGGGACCTCGGAGGCCGGCGTTTTCCCGGACGGCCGCTGCTTCACTCGGCCGGTAGTCGGGGCGGCCGTGTGCCCGAGTGGTTCAGGGGCTCGCCTGCAAAGCGAGTTACGCGGGTTCGATCCCCGCCACGGCCTCCACCCGCCCGACAACCGGGCGACGAACAGGGCGGCACCTCGAAGGGGTGCCGCCCTCTTTCCGCGCGAGGGCACACGGCCGCCCCGACTACCGGCCGAGTGAAGCAGCGGCCGTCCGGGAAAACGCCGGCCTCCGAGGTCCCGTCACACCCCCGCGAGTCCCGCGACGTCCGGCAGGCCGGGGTGGGTGGAGTGCCAGAGCGTGAAGGCGAACGCGGCGATGTCCGTCTCCAGCACCTCCACTCTGCCGTCGGTGGGGGTCCAGCGAAGGATCTTGCCCGTCGTACCGTCGAGCAGGGCGTGGGCGGCTCCGGGGAGGGTGCCGAGGTGGAGGAGGCGGGCCGCGTGGGGCGGGAGGATCGCCTGGGTGTCCGCCTCGTCGGCGATGTACTCCCCGGGTGTGCGCAGGGGGGCGTCCAGGTCCAGGGTGAAGCCCGGTGCGGTCTCCGGGAGGCCCGTCTCGCGCAGGAAGCGGCGCGTGGGTTCATGGGTGAGGGCGTGCGGGAGGTCCCACTCCTCGAAGCGGACGATCCGGCCCCGGCCGAACGCCTCGTCCAGCGCGCGGGGCGGCAGTTCCAGGCTCAGCCCGGACCGCGTAGGCGCCAAGCCGGTGTCGGTCGTGCCCACCGTGCCCGCCGTCTCCGGCGCTCCCGGCGTCCACGCGTCCAGTGCCGCGGCCGTCAGTTCGTGCAGGTCCGCCTCGGTCGGAGTCATCGTGCCCGTGCTCATCGCCCCCTGTGCTCCCCCGCCGTCACCGTCATCGTCACCGGTCGTGGTCGTCGTACCACTGGAACCAGATTACGGCCCACCACTGACAACGCCCCAAGGGTTTGGACGCGTTCCGCACGTCACGCGTTGCCTCAGCGCTGTTCGTTCACCACCGCGGCCTGCGGGCGGATCGGCAGGCGGTTGACGGGGCGGCCGGTCGCCGCGCGTACCGCCGACGCGATGGCCGCCGGCGACGCCACCACCGGCACCGCGCTGACGGCCTTGGCGCCGAAGGGGGCGACGACGTCCCGTTCCTCCACCAGCTTCACGATACGGATGTCGGGGGCGTCCAGCGCCGTCGGCAGGGCGTACCCGGTGAGGTCGGGGTGGCGGATCAGGCCGCGCGGGGTGCGCAGGTTCTCCGTGAGCGCGATGCCGACGCCCTGGGTGACGCCCGCCTCGATCCGCGCCGCGAGCTGGGCCGGGTTGAGGACGCGGCCGACGTCCTGAGCGACCGCCAGTTCGACGACACGGACCGAGCCCAGTTCGATGTCCACGTCGACGACCGCGCGGATCGCGCAGAACGCCATGCCGACGAACGCGTCGCCCTGCCCGGCCCCGTCCAGCGGCTCGGTGGGATGCGGGCGGCACTGGGCGGTGGCCCACAGTTCCTTGCCGTCCATCGCCTCGGCGACGGTCGTCGACAGGACACCGTCGTACGAGGTGATCTTGCCGTCGGCGATCTGGAGCAGCTCGGTGGACATGCCGAACTTGTGCGCGAGCGGCTGGAGGAGCTGGGTGCGGACCATCTTCGCGGCCCGCTCGACCGCACCGCCCGAGACCCAGGTGTGCCGGCCGCGGCAGCCCGCGCCGGCCGGGGGCTGGTCGGTGTCGACGGGCGCGACGTGCACTTCCTCGACGCCGAGGGTCTCCTGCACGATCTGCCGGGCCAGCGTGGAGAAGCCCTGCCCGGTCTCGACGGCCGCGCACAGCACGGTCGCGACACCGTTGTTGACCTTCACCGTGGCCGTGGACACCTCGTCGGCGCCTTCCGCGCCGAGCATGTGCACCATGCCGACGCCGTAGCCCACACCGCGGCGTACGGCGCCGGGTTCGCCCGCGCCTTCGGGGCCGCCGGGCAGCAGCCACTCCTCCTCCGGGGTGTCCTTCGGCAGCGGCGGCAGCGGGAAGTCCCGTACGGCTTGCAGGAGTTCGGCGACCGGCGCCGGGCAGGTCACGGTCTGCCCGGTCGGCAGCACGTCACCGGTGGCCATCACATTGCGCAGGCGCAGCTCCGCCGGGTCGATGCCGAGCTTCTTCGCGAGCTTGTCCATCTGCGCCTCGTACGCGGCGCACACCTGCATCGCGCCCTCGCCGCGCACATGCCCGGAGGGCGGATTGTTGGTGCGTACGGCCCAGCCCTCGATGAAGGCGTTCGGCACGACGTAGGGGCCGCAGGCGAAGGCGACGGCGGCGGCGAGCGCGTCGGAGGAGGTGTCGGCGTAGGCGCCCGCGTCGAGCAGGATCTGCGCCTCGACCTTGACGAGTCTGCCCTCGGCGTCGGCGTGGTGCCGGTAGCGCAGCAGGGTGGGGTGGCGGTGGGTGTGGCCGAGGAAGGACTCCTCGCGCGTAGCGGTGAGTTTCACCGGACAGCCGGTCTTCAGCGCGAGCAGGCCGAGCGGCAGCTGGAAGGCGCGGTCCTCGCGGTCGGCGGTGGCGCCCGGCACGCCGGTGACGACGACTTTGACCCGCTCGGGTTCCAGCGCGTAGCAGGCGGCGAGCGCGTCGCGGTCGCCGTGCGGGTCGGTGGAGGCGGTGTACAGCTCGACGCCGCCGTCGGGGCGGGGCACGGCGAGGCCGGCCTCGGCGCCGATGGGTGCGGGGTCCTGGCGGCCGATGCGGTACAGGCCCTCGACGATGACCTCGCCGACGGCCTCCGGGTCGCCGTGACGCAGCGGGATGTGCCGGATCAGGTTGCCGTCGGGGTGCAGCGGCTCCGCCTCGAAGGCCTGTTCGGGATCGGTGACGGGGTCGAGGACGTCGTACTCGACGATGACGGCCGCTGCGGCCATCCGCGCGGTGTCGGGGTGGTCGGCGGCGACGGCGGCGATGGGCTCGCCGTGGTGGCGTACGACGTCGGAGGCGAAGACGGGCCGGTCGGCGCGGCCCCGTCCGTGGACGGGGGTGCCGGGGACGTCCTCGTGGGTGACGACCGCGCGCACGCCGGGCATGGCACGCGCGTGCGTGGTGTCGATGGAGCGGATACGCGCGTGTGGATGCGGGGAACGCAGTACGGCCGCCCAGAGCAGGCCTTCGGCCCACAGGTCGGCCGCGTACGGGAACGTGCCCTCGGTCTTGGCGCGGGCGTCGGCGGGCGGCAGGGAGGAGCCGAGCCCGTGCGGGATGGGCTCGGGGGCGGGTACGGCCTCGTCGGCGGCGGGTCCGCCGGTGGTCGCGGTGGCGGCTTCGTTGCTCACGCCTGGCCTCCGTCCTGTTCCTGCCCCTGGCCCGGCCCGTAGCCGGGGCCCGGGTCGCCGTACGCGTGCGTGCCGTCGCCGTGGGCCCGGTGCTGCGGGACCGGGTCCATGGCGCCGGGCGCCTCGAACACCGACGGGTGGACGCCTCCGGCGCCCGGGCCCGCCTGGTGGGGGATACGTGCCTCGTCGCCGTCCGTCTCGGCGTCGGCCGCGGCGTGCGCCTCCCGTTCGGCGACGACTTCCTTGACGGCTTCCAGGACGCCCCGGTAGCCGGAGCAGCGGCACAGGTTGCCGCAGAGCGCCTGCCGGGTCTCCAGCTCGGTCGGCGCGGGGTTGCCCTCCAGCAGGTCGTGCACGGTCATCGCCATGCCGGGCACGCAGAACCCGCACTGCACGGCGCCGCACCGGGCGAGCGCCCGCTGCACGTCCGAGGGCTGCCCGTCGGCTGCGAGGCCCTCCACGGTGCGCACCTCGCTGCCGGCGGCGGTGACGGCCGGGACGAGGCAGGAGGCGACGAGCCGTCCGTCGACCTGGACGTTGCACGCCCCGCACTCGCCCTGCGAGCAGCCGTCCTTGGCGCCGGCCAGGCCGAGCCGCTCCCGCAGCACGTACAGCAGGGACTCACCGATCCAGGCGTCGGGGACGGGCCGGTCGACGCCGTTGACGCGCAGCACGTAGGAGACGAGGGGGTGCTCCTCGTGCGCTGTGAGGGGCGCCTCCGCGTCCTCGGCCTGCTCGGCGGCGGCTTCCTCGGACTCGGTCTCCCCCGTCTCGGACACGGCCCTGTCGGCGCCGTCCGCCTCCTGGGCGGGTGCCTCGGGGCCGGGCTCGGTTTCCGGCGCTCCGGGCGCCTCGGCGGCGTCCTGCGGCTGCCCGGCGGGGCTCTCCTGGGCGTCGGTGTTGTCGCCGTCGGCGGCGTCGCTGTCGGCGCCCTCCAAGCTCGCCGCCTCGGGCGCTGCGGGCGTCTCGGGTGCCGGCTGGTCCGCCTCGGGCGGCTGCGGCGCCTCGGCGGGCGTCTCCTGGCTGCCGTACGGCGTCTCGGCGGCCGTCGGCCGAGGCTCCTCGCCTGCCGCCTCGGGCTGCCCCCAGGGGGTGCCGGCGCTCTGGGTCGCCCAGGGCGCGGGCGCGCCGCCGGGCAGGGTGGCGGGGGCGGAGCCCCACTGCTGGGCCAGCGCCGACGTGGTGAACTCGCCGGACTCGTCCGGCAGATCGCCGCCCGCGACCGGGATGGACCACTCGCCGGTCACATGTTGGCCGGGGGCGGGGACGGGCTCCTCGTAGGTCCACTGTCCGGTGGCGCCGGGCTGGTAGGTGAACCGGTCCCCGGCGCTGTCCTGAGGCACGCCCGCGTTCGGGTCGGGCCAGGCGGTGCCGATCTCGCCCTGCCCGGTGTTCCCGCCGTCCTGCGGTACGCCGGGCATGCTCCACGTGCCGGTGGCGGCGGGGTCGGTACCGGCGGTGGTGGCGGGGGCGACCGTGATCTGCGGCGGCACATAGCCGTGGCCGGGTGCGGCGAGCGGGCTGTCGCCGGCCAGCAGGGCGTCGATGCCGCCCTCGGGCAGCTTCACGAACGCCGTGGCGCCGTCGTCGTACTCGCCCTGCGGCAGCGGGTCCCAGCGCCCGCCGCTCTGCGGCCCCCCGGACGCGCCCTGCGCGCCCTGTCCGTGCTGGTCGTCGGTCACGACAGTGCCCTCCCCAGTGCTCGTCGGGCCAGCGCGGCGACGGTGCGCCGCAGATGCAGTACGGCGGGCGGCAGCGGGGCCACCGATCCGTCCTCGGCGGGTACCGGGTCGGGGATGCAGGCCGCGGCGACGTACTCGCCGAAGGCGTGCAGCGCCTCGGGGACGATCGCGCGGTTGTTGTCCCAGTCGATGAGCTGGGCGACCCAGTGCTCGGCGTCCAGGGGCCGCAACGGCATCGGTGCTATGGCTCCGACGGCGCACCGGACGCCGCGGCGGGCCGGGTCGAGGACGAGGGCGACGGAGGCGACGGCGCGGCCCGGACCGGTGCGGCCGGTCGCCTTGAGGAAGACCTGCGGGGCGTGCAGCAGCGGCACGCGCACGTACCCGATGAGTTCACCGGCGCGCAGCATCTCCACGCCTGCCAGCAGGTGCGACACCGGGATCTCGCGGCGGGCCCCGCCGGGGCCGGCGATGATCAGCGTCGCCTCCAGGGCGGCGAGCACGGGCAGGGAGTCGCCGGTGGGCGCGGCGGTGGCGATGTTGCCGCCCAGGGTGCCCGCGTTACGGATGTGCGGCGGGCCCGCGGCTCGTGCGGCGGCGGCGAGCGCCGGGATGAGGGCGGCGAAGTCGGGTCGGCCCATGCGCGCGTGCGTGAGCCCGGCGCCGAGCAGCGCGTGCCCGTCCTGGTACTGCCAGCCGCGGATCTCGCTGATGCGGTTCAGGCCGACCAGCGCGGCGGGCCTGAGCTGCCCGGAGTTCACGGCGGTCATCAGGTCGGTGCCGCCCGCGACGGGGACGGAGGTGGGCATGGCGGTGAGGGCCGCCACGGCCTCGTCCAGCGTCGTGGGCAGCGTGACGGCCTGCGCCGCCTGCGGTGCGTGCGTGGTCAAAACCGGCTGCCCCTTCCCGCTGCCCCACCTGGTCCCGCCTGTTGCGCCGTACGGTACGTGCTGACAGGGCGGACGTGGCAACTCTGGCACATCTTCGCAAGACCCGAGGACGCGGGTCCGCCCCGGCCCCCGCCCGGCAGTTGGCCCGATTTGGCACGTCATCACCGCTCCGCACGAATTGCCACTCTTCGGTGACCCTGCCAGGGTTTCTCCGCTACGCCGCCATCAGCCGCCCATCGCGGGAAGGGGACGTGCCGGGGGTGCCGCCCGCAGCGTGCGGCGAAAACGCGGGACGCGAACCCGAGACGGCAACCCCCCACCCACAGAAACGGGCCGCCGCAGGCACTCAGGGGCGCGGGGAACTGCGCGAGCACTCCCCACCGGCCCGCGGGTGAAAACGATGGCCCCGCCGAACAAGGGGCGCGGGGAACTGCGCGCCCAGCCCCCCACCGGCCCGCGGTGCACAACGAAACCGCACGCACCCCAAAAGGGGCGCGGGGAACTGCGCAAACCCCTACCGAGGCCGCCCCGGAACCCCCGGCCTCCGCTGCCACGGCCACGGCCCATCAGGTGGCCGATACCCGACACCGAGGGCGTCAAGACGCCCGTAGTGCGCGGCCATCCGCCGCTCGAACCCCGCGAAGTCCCGCTCCCCCGGCCCCGGCAGCGCACTCCACGCCACCTCGGCGAAGGCGACGAGCCTCGGGAACGTCTGATAGTCGACGCGCCCCTGGTCCTCCAGCACCTCGGTCCACACGTTGGCCTGCGTGCCCAGCACGTGCCGGGCCTCCTCGGCGGTCAGCTGCGGCGGCACCGGCTCGAAGCGGTAGACGTCCTCGAGGGTCCGCACGCACCCGATGGGCACCGGCTCGTCGTCGCCGGGCGCCTGCCGGTAGTCGAGGTAGACGTGCTGCTCGGGGCACATCACCACGTCGTGTCCGGCGCGGGCGGCGGCGATCCCGCCGGCGTATCCGCGCCAGGACGACACGGCGGCGCCGGGCGCGAGCCCGCCTTCGAGGATCTCGTCCCAGCCGATGAGCCGGCGCCCGCGTTCGGCGAGCCAGCGGCCGAAATGGCCGATGAACCACGCCTGCAACTCGTCCTCGCCGGCCAGTCCGAGTTCCTCGATGCGGGCCTGCGCGGCGGGCGAGGCACGCCACTGGTCCTTGGGGCACTCGTCGCCGCCGATGTGGACGAACCCCGAGAACTGCGGCAGCCCGTCGCCCCCGGCGGGGAACAGCTCCAGCACTTCCTCGAAGACGCCCTCGTAGAAGCGCAGCACGGTGTCGGTGGGGGCGAGGACGTTCGGATTGACGCCCCAGGTGTCCCACACACCGAGGGCGGCGGTGTCGACGACGTCGGTGTTGCCGAGTTCCGGGTAGGCGGCGATCGCGGCCTGCGAGTGGCCGGGCACGTCGATCTCGGGGACGACACTGATGTGCCGTTGTGCGGCGTAGGCGACGATCTCGCGGAGGTCGTCCTGCGTGTAGTGGCCGCCGTGGGGCCTCTCGTCCCACAGGGGCGAGGCGCGGTGTCCGAGTTTGGTGCGGGGACGCCAGGAGCCGGTCTCGGTGAGCTTCGGGTGGCGTTTGATCTCGATGCGCCAGCCCTGGTCGTCCGTCAGGTGCAGGTGCAGCACGTTGAGTTTGTGCGCGGCCATGAGGTCGAGGTAGCGCAGGACGCCGTCCTTGGGCATGAAGTGCCGGGCGACGTCGAGGAGCAGGCCGCGCCAGCGGAAGCGGGGCGCGTCCTCGACGGTCAGCTCGGGGACGGCGGGGCGCGGGCGGGTCCGTACGGGCGCACGGCGGAAGGCGTCGGGGCCGAGGAGCTGGCGGAGGGTCTGCGCCCCCCAGAACACGCCGGCGGGGTCGCCGCCGCGGATCTCCACTCCCCGGTCGGCGGACACCGTGAGCCGGTATCCCTCGGGCCGGAGGCGGTCGTCGACGCGCAGCCGCACGGTGTCCGGGGCGTCTTCGGGGCCGGGCGGCAGGGGCAGGTCGAGGGCGGCGCCGAGCGTGGAGCGCAGCCAGCGCTCGGTGGTGCCGGTGCCGGGCCCGCCCCACAGGGCGGTCCGTTCGTCGAGGACGAAGACACCGCCGGAGCCACCGCGACCGCCGGGCCCGCCAGACCCGCCAGGTCCGCCGGCCCCGTCAAGCCCGCCAGGCCCGTCGCCCCGTCCGGGCCCGTGGACGGCACTGGGTGCCGGAATGAGATCCGTCGTGAAAGTCACGCCAGAGGTCTACCCCGCCCGCACGCATGCAGGAAGGCCCCGGGCACGTCGCACGAGGGACGCACCCGGGGCCCACCGGGACCAGGCCCTGGCCGGCCAGGCCCAGAAGAGGCCACCGAGGCCGCCGAGAGGCCAGGGCAGGGCCGGGAAAGGGTTACTTGTCCTTGCCCTTGCCCTTGTCGTCGCCGCCGCTGCCCATGGACTCGTAGATCTCCTTGCACATGGGGCACACGGGGTACTTCTTCGGGTCGCGGCCGGGCACCCAGACCTTGCCGCACAGCGCCACGACGGGGGTGCCGTCGAGGGCGCTCGCCATGATCTTGTCCTTCTGGACGTAGTGGGCGAAGCGCTCGTGGTCGCCGTCGCCGTGGGACACCTGTGGCGTCGGCTCTACGAGGGTCCCCGTCCCAGTCCCGCGCTCGGGCTCGAGAGTGCTCATACGGCAAGGGTACTGAAGCGCACCGGCATCAGTTGAGGGACGGGTCGTCCGGGTACGTCGCCACCATCGCCAGCTCGTTGCGCTGGCGGCGCAGCACTTCCCGCCACAGTCTCTCGGGCGCGGGCGAGGACACGTCGCCGGGCTCGGACTCGACGACGTACCAGGCGCCCTCGACCAGCTCGTCCTCCAGCTGGCCGGGGCCCCAGCCGGCGTACCCGGCGAAGATCCGCAGGGAGCCGACGGCGGAGGCGAGCAGTTCGGGCGGGGCCTCCAGGTCGACCAGACCGATCGCGCCGTGCACGCGCCGCCAGCCCAGCGGGGCGCTGCCGGCGCCGGGCTCGCCCGGGACGACCGCGACGCCGAGCGCGGAGTCCAGTGACACCGGGCCGCCCTGGAAGACGACGCCGGGTTCCCCGGCGAGGTCGGCCCAGCCCTCCAGGATGTCGCCCACGTCCACCGGGGTGGGGCGGTTGAGGACGACCCCGAGGGAGCCCTCCTCGTCGTGGTCGAGGAGCAGCACCACCGCACGCTCGAAGTTCGGGTCCGCCAGGGCGGGTGTGGCCACGAGCAGCCGCCCTGTGAGCGAGGACACCTCGGTCATGCCAGACATGATCCCGCATCTTGCCCCGCGATGGGGAGGCAACGGAGGTGAGCGAGTGAGTGCAGGCCAGGGCGCACCGAAGCGTTGCCTGCGCACGGGGTCCGCCGGTGACCCCATGTGCCCGATCGCGGACGGTTCGTGTTGTGACACAGCTATGACGTCCCAGGGTGCTCCGCGGGCTTACGGGAGGGGGGTCGGCGGCGATTAGTCTGTCTGTTCTCCCCTGCCCGACTCATCGGAACGCGAGATACATGACCGTCAACGACGATGTCCTGCTTGTCCACGGCGGAACCCCGCTGGAGGGCGAGATCCGTGTCCGCGGTGCGAAGAACCTCGTACCGAAGGCCATGGTCGCCGCCCTGCTGGGCAGTGAGCCGAGCCGACTGCGCAATGTTCCGGACATCCGTGACGTGCGGGTCGTCCGCGGGCTGCTCCAGCTGCACGGGGTGACGGTCCGTCCGGGTGAGGAGCCGGGCGAGCTGGTGCTCGACCCGACCCATGTCGAGAGCGCCAACGTCGCTGACATCGATGCCCATGCGGGGTCGAGCCGTATCCCGATCCTGTTCTGCGGTCCGCTGCTGCACCGGCTCGGGCACGCGTTCATCCCGGGTCTGGGCGGCTGCGACATCGGTGGCCGGCCCATCGACTTCCACTTCGATGTGCTGCGGCAGTTCGGCGCGGTCATCGAGAAGCGGGCCGACGGCCAGTATCTGGAGGCGCCGAAGGGGCTGCGCGGCACGAAGATCCGGCTGCCGTACCCGTCGGTCGGCGCGACGGAGCAGGTGCTGCTGACGGCGGTGCTCGCCGAGGGCGTGACGGAGCTGTCGAACGCGGCGGTGGAGCCGGAGATCGAGGACCTCATCTGCGTGCTCCAGAAGATGGGCGCGATCATCGCGATGGACACCGACCGCACGATCCGCATCACCGGTGTGGAGAAGCTCGGCGGTTACACGCACCGTGCGCTGCCGGACCGGCTGGAGGCGGCGTCGTGGGCGTCGGCGGCGCTGGCGACGGAGGGCAACATCTATGTGCGGGGCGCGCAGCAGCGCTCGATGATGACGTTCCTGAACACCTACCGGAAGGTGGGCGGGGCGTTCGAGATCGACGACGAGGGCATCCGGTTCTGGCATCCGGGCGGCCAGTTGAAGTCGATCGCGCTGGAGACGGATGTGCACCCCGGTTTCCAGACGGACTGGCAGCAGCCGCTGGTGGTGGCGCTGACGCAGGCCACGGGGCTGTCGATCATCCACGAGACGGTGTACGAGTCGCGGCTGGGCTTCACGTCGGCGCTGAACCAGATGGGCGCGCACATCCAGCTGTACCGGGAGTGCCTGGGCGGCTCGGACTGCCGTTTCGGCCAGCGGAACTTCCTGCACTCGGCGGTGGTGTCCGGTCCGACGAAGCTTCAGGGCGCCGATCTGGTCATCCCCGACCTGCGGGGCGGGTTCTCGTATCTCATCGCGGCGCTGGCGGCGCAGGGCACGTCCCGGGTGCACGGCATCGAGCTGATCAACCGGGGTTACGAGAACTTCATGGAGAAGCTCGTGGAGCTGGGCGCGAAGGTCGAGCTGCCGGGCAAGGCCCTCGGCTGAGAGCGGCGCGGCGCAGCGCCGGGAGACAGGCTTTCGCAGGCGCGTACGGCGAAGGGGCGGCACCCGGTGGTCCGGGTGGCCGCCCCTTCGGCATTGGCTGCGGCGCCCCTCGAGAGTGGGGCGCGGGGAGCTGTACGGCCGGCCTGGGCCGGCCGGCCTGCTCCGCCGGCGCTCCGGGGCCTGGGCGGGGGGCGCCGCGGTCTCGAAGCGGAGCGCTTACTTGCCCTTGGCCGCTTCCTTGAGCTTGGAGCCCGCGGAGACCTTCACGCTGTAGCCGGCCGGGATCTGGATCGGCTCGCCGGTCTGCGGGTTGCGAGCGGTGCGAGCGGCACGGTGGGTGCGCTCGAAGGTGAGGAAGCCGGGGATGGTGACCTTCTCGTCCCCCTTGGAGACGATGTCGCCGACGACGTCGGCGAACGCGGCCAGCACGGCGTCGGCGTCCTTGCGGGTCACCTCGGCGCGGTCGGCCAGCGCGGCCACCAGCTCACTGCGGTTCATGTTGTTACTCCCGTGTTCTTCTTGCCATTGAGGCGTGCCACGCGGCGGAGCCGCATGAGGGGCACCGCACAGGTCGACAGATCGACATGTGGCCGTGCCCAGGGACGCATCCTGCCCCTACCTGCGGCGGGAACGCCAATCCGGCACCCATGGGAGTTGCGAGGAACACCCTAGGGAGTCACACCGAAAGCGCCGTCGCCCGGCCGCCACCCTAGAGGGCTGCTGAGGGCAGGTGGTTCCGCGACGCGCCGGTGCGGAGGCGGTCGTGGCGATCCTCACAGCCTCCGCTCCGGCTCTCTGTGCTGTTACGCGGTCGTGCCGGCCGCTTTCGCGGCGTCCCGGACCGCCCCGGCCACGGCGCCCGCGACCTTGTCGTTGAAGACGCTGGGCACGATGTAGTTGGGGTTGAGTTCGTCCTCGGTCACGACGTCCGCGAGCGCCTTGGCGGCGGCCAGCATCATGTCGGTGTTGACGCTGCGGGACTGGGCGTCCAGCAGGCCTCGGAAGACGCCCGGGAAGACGAGGACGTTGTTGATCTGGTTGGGGAAGTCGGACCGGCCGGTGGCCACAACCGCGGCCGTCTGACGGGCGATTGCCGGATCGACCTCCGGGTCGGGGTTCGCGAGCGCGAACACGATGGCACCGTCGGCCATGGCGGCGACGTCGTCGCCGTCGAGGACGTTGGGCGCGGAGACGCCGATGAACACGTCGGCGTCGCGGACGGCTTCCTTCAGAGTGCCCGTCAGGTTCTCGGGGTTGGTGTTGTCGGCGATCCAGCGCAGCGCGGAGCCGGCGGGGGCGTCGACCAGGTCCTCGCGGCCGGCGTGGACGACGCCGTGGATGTCGGCGACGACGGCGTTCTTGACGCCGGCGGCGAGCAGCAGCTTGAGGATGGCGGTGCCGGCGGCGCCGGCGCCGGACATCACGACGCGCACGTCGCCGATGTTCTTGCCGACGACGCGCAGCGCGTTGGTCAGCGCGGCGAGGACGACGATGGCGGTGCCGTGCTGGTCGTCGTGGAAGACGGGGATGTCGAGGGCCTCACGCAGCCGTGCCTCGATCTCGAAGCAGCGGGGCGCGGAGATGTCCTCGAGGTTGATGCCGGCGAAGCCGGGGGCGATGGCCTTGACGATCTCGACGATGGCGTCGGTGTCCTGGGTGTCCAGACAGATCGGCCAGGCGTCGATGCCGGCGAACCGCTTGAACAGGGCGGCCTTGCCCTCCATGACGGGCAGCGCGGCCTTGGGGCCGATGTTGCCGAGGCCGAGCACGGCGGAGCCGTCCGTCACGACCGCAACGGAGTTGCGCTTGATGGTGAGGCGGCGGGCGTCCTCGGGGTTCTGGGCGATGGCCATGCAGACGCGGGCGACACCCGGCGTGTAGATCATCGACAGGTCGTCACGGTTGCGGATGGGATGCTTGGACGCCATCTCGATCTTGCCGCCGAGGTGCATCAGGAACGTACGGTCGGAGACCTTGCCGAGCGTGACGCCCTCGATGGTGCGGAGCTTGCTCACGATCTCGTCGGCGTGCGCGGTCGAGCTGGCCGCGATGGTGACGTCGATACGGAGCTTCTCGTGGCCGGACGCGGTGACGTCGAGGCCGGTCACCGAGCCTCCGGAGGACTCCACGGCGGTGGTGAGCTGCGAGACGGCGGTTCCGCTCGCGGGCACCTCCAGCCGGATCGTCATCGAGTAGGAGACGCTGGGCGCCGTTGCCATGGCCGACTTCCTCTTTCACCGTGTCGCTGAGTTGTGCCGTCCGATCGTCGCACCTACCCCTCGGTACGTGGTAGCCGCCTGGGGTTGCGGACGTTTTGTTCACGGCTCCGGGCTGTTTCCGGAAACTGACTTCCACAATACGAGAGATGATCGGTCAAAAGGAAGAGGCCCACATCACTCGGATGTGGGCCTCTTCGAAGCTCAATGACACCGACCCGCCATGCTCGCCTCGCGGCAAGTGGTCCCTCGAAGGGACGAAGGTTGGGCCCGGGGGCTTGGATCGGGCCGGTGTCACGACAAGGCTAACAAACGGATCCCGCCGGACCATTCCCGAACCGTCGGTATCGTTCACGGCGGCGCGCTGCACGACACCGTCCGCCCCGACCGGCGGCGCGTGACGCGGCACTGTCCGCCCGGCCGCCCGTCAGACCCGCGCCCCGGCTGCCCCGGCCGCCCGTCAGACCCGCCCCCGGCCGCCGGTCAGTCCCGCAGCAGGTCCGGCACCCCGTCCGCGTCCGGCTCGTCCCGTTCGCCGGAGACCACCGTCAGCTGCTGCGTGGCCCGGGTCAGGGCGACGTACAGCACGCGCAGGCCGGCCGGGGACTCGTCGGCGATCTCCGCCGGGGAGACCACCACCGTCGCGTCGTACTCCAGGCCCTTGGCCTCCAGGCTGCCCAGCGCCACCACCCGGTCGCCGAGCCCGGCCAGCCAGCGGCGGGCCTCCTCGCGGCGCTGCATGGCGACGACGACGCCGACGGTGCCGTCGACCGCGCCGCGCAGCCGCTCGGCCTCCGCCCGTACCGTCTTCTCCAGCGAGTCCGACACGACGCTGAAGCGGGGCCGCACACCGGTGGAGCGGACCGCCGTCGGCGCCTGCGATCCGGGCATCGCCAGCGCCAGCACCTTCGAGGCCAGCTCGGCGATCTCCGCGGGGTTGCGGTAGTTGACGGTGAGCTGGAAGCGGCGGCGCGGACGCGTGCCGAGCGCCTCGTCGCGGGCCTCGGCGGCCTCGTCCGGGTCGGACCAGGAGGACTGGGCGGGGTCGCCGACGACCGTCCAGGTGGCGTGCCGTCCGCGGCGGCCGACCATGCGCCACTGCATCGGCGTGAGATCCTGCGCCTCGTCGACGATGACGTGCGCGTACTCGACGCGCTCGGCGGCCAGCCGTTCGGCCCGCTCCCGCTGGGTCTCCTCGCGCACCGGCATCAGCTCCTCCAGGCCGGTGAGCTGGTCGAGGGGGTCCAGTTCGCGTTTCTTCTTCGGGCGGGCCGGGACTCCGAGGACGGCCTGGAGTTCGTCCAGCAGGGCGATGTCGTGCACGCTGAGGCCGTCCCGGCGCAGCGAGCGGGCCACCCTGCGGACCTCGCCCGGGTTGAGGACGCGCCGGGCCCAGCGGCCCAGCCGCCGCTCGTCGGCCATCGCGGCGAGCACCTGCGCCGGGGTCAGCTCCGGCCACCAGGCGTCCAGGAACTCCGTGAAGGAGTCCTCGCCGGTGACGTCCTCGTCGAAGGAGGAGCGCAGTTCGGCGGCGAGTTCCGGGTCGGTGTGCCGGCCCGCCGCGCCGGACTTCTCCCACAGGGCGTCCAGCAGCAGCTTGCGGGCGCGCGGGCGGAGCAGGTTGACGGGGGCGGTGCCGCCGAGGGCCGCCCGGCGGACGCGGTCCAGTTCCTCGGCCTCCAGTTCGAGCCGGCGGTTGAAGGCCACGACCCTGAGCCTGGTCGGCGCGTCGGGGCGTTCCAGCGCGCCTCGGGCCGCCTTGCGCAGCACCTTCAGCATGCGGGAGGAGCCCTTGGCGCGGGCGGTGGCCGGGGAGTCGTACAGCGTGGCCTCCGCCCCGTCGACGAGGGAGCCGAGCGCGCGGATCGCGACCTGGCCCTCCTCGCCCAGCGAGGGCAGCACGCCCTCGGTGTAGGCGACGAGCAGCGGGGTCGGGGAGACGATGAGGATGCCGCCCGCGTACCGGCGCCGGTCCTGGTAGAGCAGGTACGCGGCCCGGTGCAGGGCGACGGCGGTCTTGCCGGTGCCGGGGCCGCCCTCGACGTAGGTCACGGACGCGGCGGGCGCCCGGATCACCATGTCCTGCTCGGCCTGGATGGAGGCGACGATGTCCCGCATCGAGTGGGTACGGGCCTGCCCGAGCGCCGCCATCAGGGCGCCGTCGCCGATCACGGGCAGCTCGCGCCCGTCGAGGTAGGCGGTCAGCTCGGGCCGCATCAGGTCGTCCTCGACGCCGAGGACACGGCGGCCCTTGGAGCGGATGACGCGGCGCCGCACCACGCGGCCGGGGTCGACCGGGGTGGAGCGGTAGAAGGGCGCGGCGGCCGGTGCCCGCCAGTCGATGACGAGCGGGGCGTAGTCCTGGTCGAGGACCCCTATACGGCCGATGTGGAGGGTCTCGGCGATGTCGGCGGTGTTGTCGGGCCGTACGGCGCCCTCGGCGGGCTCCACCGCCGTGTACGCGCCGTCCGGGCCCTTCTTGCCGTCCTTGCCGAGCAGCAGGTCGATCCGGCCGAAGAGGAAGTCCTCGAACTCGTTGTTGAGCCGGTTGAGATGGACGCCGGCCCGGAAGACCTGCGCGTCCCGCTCGGCGAGAGCGCCGGGCGTGCCGACCTGGCCGCGCTTGGCCGCGTCGTTCATCAGGAACTCGGCCTCGTGGATCTTCTCCTCGAGACGCCGGTACACCCGGTCGAGGTGTTCCTGTTCGACGCTGATCTCCCGGTCCCGAACCGAGTCGTGAACCGAGCCGACCGCAGATGTGTGAGCCTGAGCGGCCACCGGGCCCCCTTCTGACGTGCTGGGCAGCCGTCAACCGTACGCGAAGGGGGCCACCGGAGGCTACGCGTCGACCTCCACGAGCTTCTTGCCGTCGAAGGTCATGACCTCGAAGTGGTCGATCTCGTTCGGCTGGAAGGCCGCGCCTCCGCCGATGTAGAGCGGCTTCCTGGCCTCCTCCCGCTCGGCGTCGGGGATGCCGTAGCCCCAGTTCGGGACGGACCAGGAGGACAGGGTCTCGCGCTCGCCGTTGGTGCCGACCGCGATCAGGGAGCACTTCAGCGGCCCCTTGACGCCCTTCAGCTCCAGGACGGCCTGGGTGCCCCAGTCCTTCTTCGTCATGCCGACCGTCGCCGTGACCTGGCTGCTCGGGTCCGTGCCGGTGACCTTCTCGGGCATCTCGGAGAACAGCGCCTTGGCGGTGCCGGCGTCGGCCGTCACCGTGCTGCCCGAGTCCCCGCCGGAGGTGGCCACCGCGACCAGCGGGCCGCCGATGATCAGCGCCGCGGCGGCGGCGACCAGGTAGAAGCTGCGGCGCCGCTTGCGCGCCCGGCGCTCGGCGACCTCGTCGACGAGCTTCTCCGCCAGCCGCGGGCTGGGCCGGGCCGACAGCGACTCACCGATCGCGGGTGTGCCGCCGGAGCCCGGCAGGTCCGCGAGGGCGGCGAGCATCGGCTCCATCCCCGCCAGTTCGTCGAGCTGCTGTGCGCACCACTCGCAGCCCGCCAGATGCGCCTCGAAAGCGGTTGCTTCGGCGTCGTCGAGAATCCCGAGGGCGTACGCGCCTACGGTTTCGTGCTCGTTCGGCACGGACGCTCCCTGCCCGGAACTCATGGGACCCATGGGGCCAGACATACCCGGACCACGTGGCCCGTACCCCTGCATACCCCCGTACCCGCTCATCACGCCGTCACCCCCCGCTCCTCCAGTGCCAGCTTCATCGACCGCAGGGCATAGAAAACCCGGGAACGGACGGTGCCACTGGGGATGCCCAGCGTCTCGGCCGCCTCGTTGACGGTACGCCCCTTGAAATAGGTCTCGACGAGGACCTCCCGGTGCGCCGGGGTCAGGTCGTCGAGCGCGTCCGACAGCGTCATCAGCCACAGCGCCTTGTCGATCTCGTCCTCCGCGGGGATGACCTCCAGCGGCGACGGATCGACCTCCTGCGGCCGGGCCTGCCGGCTGCGGTGGCCGTCGATGACGATGCGGCGCGCGACCGTCACCAGCCAGGGGCGTACCGATCCGGTCGCTCGATTGAGCTGACCGGCGTTCTTCCAGGCACGGATGAGCGTCTCCTGCACGACGTCCTCGGCGCGCTGCCGGTCTCCGGCGACCAGGCGCAGGACATACGCCAGCAGGGGTCCGGCGTGCTCTCGATACAGCGCACGCATCAGCTCCTCGTCAGGTTCCGAGGGCTGTGAGGACATGCGATGTCGGGCCCTCGATCCACGTTCATTGGCCACGGCCGCATCCTTGCGCACGCCCACCTCCGGTGTCCGGGGGTTCCCCCAGTCGGTCGCTCGATCACGGGTACGGAGAGGAGGTGCCGGATGTTCAAAGTGAGCTGACATATTTCTGCTGGGTGACGTGACGAGTGAGACATGCCCGCACATGTCCGCCCCACGTTCTTTACATTTCCCCCACGCATGGAAAACGTCCAGGCTTTGTCCCTACGGGACCGTAGGTAAACCCGGTGTAACGGAAATCACGTCCTCTACGGGCGTGTCGAGGTGCGTCCGCCGACGCTTCCGCCGCCTCTCAGGCTCTCGCGACGGCGGCGCGACGCCGGTGACGGGCCACGCGCTCGCGGTTCCCGCACACCTCGCTGCTGCACCAGCGCCGCCGCCGGCCGCGGGACGTGTCCAGGTACACGATCGGGCAGTTGTCCCCCGCGCACTGCCGCAGGCACGCCCTCGCGGCGGGATCGGTGAACAGCTCCACGGCGTCACGCGCGACGGCGGCGAGGAGCGCGCCGCAGGCGGGAGGAGCGGCCAACTCCCGCACGAGGTCGCCGTCCTGACGACGTACCGCACGGGGAGCCGGCGGCGCCGGACGGGCGAGGTCGTTGACGCGCAGGAGGACGTGGTCGTACGGCGGTACGGGGCCGCCCGGCGGGGCCGGCAGCAGCCAAGCGCCGACCAACTGGCCGATGAGGTCGCGCAGTTCACGGAACTCCCGCACCCAGGACGGGTCGGCGTGCGCCAGCGGGGTGCCGGGCGGGACCAGACCGGAACCGACGATCCAGGCGCGGAGCACGTCGACCGAACCGAGGCGTTCCTCCGGGTGGGTCGTCGCGAGGAGATCCAGACAGATCCGTCCGGCGTCGAACCGCAGGTCGTGCGGGGTGATGGTCGTACCCGGGCGCGAGCCCGTACCCAGTGCCATGTGCCTGTCACCACCTAGGGGTTACCAGGGGCTTCGGGGGCCGCCGAGAAGGCCGCCCCTCTACAGTGCCCGCCCCCGGCCACGCCGTGAACCCCTCCCACCACCGGGACCCTCCGACACCGCGTCCGGCATCCGGCACCCGACCCGCAGGCGAAAGGCGATGCCGCAGGCACGCACAGGGGCGCGGGGAACTGTGCGCCCGGCCCCCACCGGCCCGCGGGGAACACCGAAACCCCAGGCACCCAAGGGGGCGCGGGGAACTGCGCACAAAGGGCATCACCGGCACGCCGGTGACAAAGAAGGGGCGCGGGGAACTGCGCAGGTCCCGAATCGACTACCCGTCGGCATACTTCGCGTCGGCCGCAGGATCGAGCGCCAGCCGATACCCCCGCTTCACCACCGTCTGGATCAGCTTCGGCGCCCCCAGCGCCGTCCGCAGCCGGGCCATCGCCGTCTCCACGGCGTGCTCGTCCCGCCCCGCCCCCGGCAGCGCCCGCAGCAGGTCGGCCCGTCCGACGACCCACCCGGGCCGCCGCGCCAGCGCCCTCAGCAGCGCCATCCCCGCCGGCGGCACCGGCCGCAACGCCCCGTCGACGAGCACGGCGTGCCCCCGGATCTCCACCCGGTGCCCGGCGACGGGCAGCGCCCGTGCCCGCGCCGGCAGCTCCTGGCACAGCAGTTGCACGAGCGGCCCGAGCCGGAACCGCTCCGGCTGCACGGTGTCCACCCCGCGCGCCTGCAACGGCACCGCCGTGACCGGCCCGACGCACACCGGCAGCACACCGTGCTGAAAGGCGCCGAGCAGATCGCCGAGCAGCCCCCGCTCCTCGGCCCGGTTCAGCAGGGACACCGCGGCCGGCGCGCTGGTGAAGGTCACCGCGTCCACCCCGCGGGACACCGTCGCGTCCAGCAGCCGGTCGAGCGGGGAGATGTCCTCGGGCGGCATCCACCGGTACACCGGCACGCCCACCACCTCGGCCCCGCCCTCCCGCAGCGCCTCCACGAACCCGGGCAGCGGTTCCCCGTGCAGCTGTACGGCGATACGGCGGCCGTCGACGCCTTCCTCCAGGAGCCGGTCGAGCACCTCGGCCATGGACTCGCTGGACGGCGACCAGTCCTCGGTGAGCCCGGCGGCCCGTACCGCGCCCTTCACCTTGGGTCCACGGGCCAGCAGCTCCACGGCACGCAGCCGCTCCAGCAGCAGATCGCCCAGCCCCCACCCCTCGGCGGCCTCGACCCAGCCGCGGAACCCGATGGCGGTGGTCGCGACGACCACATCGGGCGCGTGGTCGATCAGCTGCTTCGTCGCGGCCAGCAGCTCGCCGTCGTCGGACAGCGGCACGATGCGCAGGGCGGGAGCGTGCAGGACCGAGGCGCCGCGCCGCTGGAGCAGTGCGCCCAGCTCGTCGGCGCGCCGGGCGGCCGTCACGCCCACGGTGAACCCGGCGAGGGGCCCGTGGTCCGGTGGCTGCTGCTGTTCGTCGTACATCACTCTCGTCCCGCGTCGAGTTCGTGCACTACGTGCCTTCCATGCCGACCGAGCCTGTCAACGGCTTGTGACAGGCTCGGTTCGGCTTGATGTCGCCGGTGTTACGTCACACCTCGGCATAGCTGAGCTGCGGCTTCGCCTCTGCTGTGGCAGTGGCCTGCGAGCGGGCGGCGCTCCGTCGAAGGTATACGGCCCAGGTGACGGCGAAGCAGACGGCGTAGTAGGCGAGGAAGGCGACGAAGGCGCCGGTGCCGGAGCCGTTGGACAGGAAGGACTGCCGGAAGGCCATGTTGATGCCGACGCCGCCGAGCGCGCCGACGGCCCCGATGAGGCCCATGGAGGCGCCGGACAGCCGCCGCCCGTAGGACGCGGCGGCCTCACCGGCCAGGCCCTCGGCCTGTGCCTTGGCCTGGAAGATGCCGGGGATCATCTTGTACGTGGAGCCGTTGCCGAGCCCGGTGAGGACGAAGAGCACCACGAAGGCGACGGTGAACAGCACCAGCGACTTCCGCATCGACGCGGCGATCAGTACGGCGGTGGCGGCGCCCATCGCGACGAAGTTGTAGAGGGTGATGCGGGCGCCGCCGTAGCGGTCGGCGAGCCAGCCGCCGACGGGCCGGATCAGGGAGCCGAGCAGCGGGCCGATGAAGGTGACGTACGCGGCCTGCAACGGCGTACGGCCGAACTGGTTGGTGAGGACCTGGCCGAAGGCGAAGGAGTAGCCGATGAACGACCCGAACGTGCCGATGTACAGGAACGACATGATCCAGGTGTGGCCGTCGCGGGCGGCGTCCTTGGCGGCGCCGGTGTCGTTGCGGACGTTCTCCAGGTTGTCCATGTACAGCGCGGCGAGGACGGCGGCGACGACGATCAGCGGGATGTAGATGCCGAGCAGCACGCGCGGCCCGCCGCCGGCGCCGATGATGGCGAGGGCGGCCAGCTGGATGACGGGCACGCCGATGTTGCCGCCTCCCGCGTTGAGGCCGAGCGCCCAGCCCTTCTTCCGCAGCGGGAAGAAGGCGTTGATGTTGGTCATGGAGGAGGCGAAGTTGCCGCCGCCGACGCCGGCGAGGAGGCCGACGAGGAGGAACGTGCTGAAGGACGTGCCGGGTTCCATCACCATGAACGCGGCGACGGACGGCACGAGCAGCAGCGCCGCCGAGATGATCGTCCAGTTCCGCCCGCCGAAGATCGCCACGGCGAAGGTGTAGGGGATGCGGACGACCGCGCCGACCAGCGTCACCATCGACGTCAGCAGGAACTTGTCCGCGGGGGTGAGCCCGTACTCCGGTCCCATGAAGAGGACGAGCACGGACCACAGGGTCCAGACGGAGAAGCCGATGTGCTCGGAGAGGACGGAGAAGAGAAGATTGCGCCGGGCGATCTTCTCTCCCGTCTCCTTCCAGAACGTCTCGTCCTCCGGATCCCAGTGCCGGATCCAGCGACCGCCCCTGCTCGGGGGTGCGGGGGCAGTACCAGTGGCTGTCATGACGCCTCCACGGTGCGACGGGGCTCGGCGGTGCTCTGTGCCTGGGAGTGGCTGAGTCCCGACGGTAGGGAGGGCGCGTTTCATGACTGTGGCTGTCGGTGACCGGAAGGGAACGATGCTCTCACCCCGCCACGGGCCGGGGTGAGAGGTGCGGTTTCAGCCGACCCAGTCGAGGGTGTCCGTTCCGCCCTTGTCCCAGGTGATCTTCACGGAGTCGCCGACGCGGACGATGTTGGCGCCCTTGCCCTTGCTGGCGTCGTCGCTGCCGATGGGGGCGAGCGCGATCCGGAACGATCCGTCGCTGCGGTCCTGACCGATGCCGATGAGGATGCCGTCACCGGAGGCGATCCAGTTGCAGTTGTAGTAGCCCTTGTACTGCCCCGAGGTGAACTTCTCCCCGATGGTGAGGGTCTTGCCCTCGGTGCTCTGCCACTGCCCTTTGAAGCCGGTGGCGGGCGCGGGCCCGGGGTCGTCGGTCGGTTCGTCGGACGGCTCGTCCGTGACGTCGTCGGTCGGCGTGTCCGTCGGCTCGGCGGTCGGGCTGTCCGACACGGTCGGCGCGGCGGACGTGCTGCTCGCGGCGACCGGCTTCTTGCTCCCGCTGTCGTCGGTCAGCAGGAACACCCCGCCGGCGATGACCGCGACGGCGACGACGGCACCGCCGATGATCAGCGCGAGCCGCTTGCCCTTGTTCCCGCCGGCACCGGGAGGCGGCGGCGGATATCCGCCGGGCGCACCGTACGGCGGCTGCCCCTGCGGCGGCCCGAACTGCGGCTGCGGATACGGCGCCTGACCGCCGTACGGCTGCTGAGGCCCGGGTATCGGCGGCTGCCCGTACGGATTGGGCCCGGGCTGCCCGACGGGCGGCGTGGGCGACGGCGATCCGTACGGCCCCGGATACGGCGGCTGCTGCGGGGGCTGCTGCGGCCCGCCGTACCCGTGACCGGGACCTGGTCCCTGTCCGTCCTGCGGTGGCTGGGCCGGTGGGTATGTCATCGGGAGAGGTGCTCCTTGTCGGCAGAAACGGTACGTACGGCGCTCCAAGCGCCAAGCACCCCACCAGTCTTCCCCACGCCCCCACCCGGCACGGCCCCTTTTCCACCGCGAAGACTGTCACCGACATCACGATCCGCCGCCCACAGCCCGTCAGCCGCAACCCCCGGCACCGGCCCGACGGCCACTCAGAACCACAAGGGAAGCAGGGGTGCGGCAAGGTCCGGGGGCTGGGCGAAGCTCGTCCCAGGTCGAGCGCACCGGCGGGAAAACCGTTCGCCAGGGGTGCGCCCGCATCGGTACGCTGCGTGTGGACCGTGACCGTACCCGAGGGGGTGAGACCCGTGAACGCAGCAGCGAAGTGGGGGCTCCCTCTTTTCGTCACGGTGTGCGACTGACCCGGGTGTCGTCGGGAGCGCCCGCCCGCAAGGGCACTTCTGAAAGGCGGACAGCCCTGCACACCGGGAACACGCGCGCCGCCCCGGCGGGCGGCCTTGCCCGTGCCGGCGTCACTCTCGTCGTAGGTGTCGGGGCTCGTTCCGTGGGCAGGTGGCCCGAGTCGGTGCGCCGGCCGGCCGCGCCCGCACCGCCGTACATCGATCGACCGAGAGATGGAGAACCTTGGCACGCACAGCGAACGGCCTGGAGATCGAGGGCACGGTCCTCGAATGCCTGCGTGACGCCACCTTCAAGGTGGAGCTGAACAACGGGCATCATGTGCTCGCCCACATCAGCGGCAAGATCCGCAAGCATCGCATCCGGATCCTCCCGTACGACCGTGTCCTCGTCGAGTTGAGCCCGTACGACCTGACGCGCGGCCGTATCCTCTACCGCTACCGCAACTGAGCGCCGCTGACGGCGTACATGACGGCGCCTCCGTCCCCGGGTCGTCCGGGGGCGGAGGCGCCGTCGTGCGAGGTCAGCTGTGCCTGGCCTTGCGGGGCTTGTTCGAGCCGTCCGGCCACAGCTGCGGCTTGCGCTTGGCGGCCAGGTCCTCGGCCCAGCCGAACCAGACGATGCAGCTGGCGATGAGGATCCAGGTGATCACCAGCACCGGCCAGAGACTCCTCAGCAGCCACGGAGTGTGCATGGCGAACCAGTCGACCCGCCACATCCGGTCCCACATGGTGGCCGCGGTGAGGATGCAGACGTTGTGCCACAGATAGATCGTGACGGCACGGGAGTTGAGCAGCGTCACGATGCGGTCCAGCGGACGCAGCGGACGCGGCCACTGCGACCAGGACGGGCTGACGTGCAGCAGCAGCATCACCGTGGCGATGGACCAGAGGGCCTGCGCGAACGGGATGGAGTCGAGGTCGTTGCCGGCCCGGAAGTCGTGCGTGAACGCGTACCACAGACCGACGACGCCGATGGCGGGGGCGATCGACGGGACGACATAGCGCGGGATGCGCTTGAGCACTCCCTGCTGGTGGGCCATGCCGAGGATCCAGCAGGCGCCGAAGGTGCTGAAGTCGGTCAGGGCGGAGGGGATCCGCTCACCGGGGAGTTCGAGGTAGTCGAACTGGAAGGCCGCCGAGAGGGCGATGGGCGCGAAGATCGTCAGCCATGGCAGCCGGCGCAGGCCCTTGAGGATCAGCGGCGACAGCAGCACGTACCAGAGGTAGGCGCGGATGTACCACAGGGGTCCGGCCAGTTCCTCCGCCCAGTCGGCGCCGATGACGCCGTGGATGCCGGACAGGCCCTCGGCGAACGGCGGGTCGCTGAGCGGGACGATCCAGAAGGTGAGGTGCAGCCACCACCAGCCGGGGTGGCCGTCGGCGTCGGGCCCCCAGCCCTGGAGGAGCATGCCGGTCACGCCGATCGCACCGAGCAGCCACAGCGGCGGCAGCAGGCGGCGCATACGGCCGCGGATGACCTGGACGGCGGGGCGCTTGAGGGAGCGGGCCATCAGGTTGCCGGCGAGGGCGAACATGACGCCCATCGACGGGAACACGATGGGCAGCCAGGCCCAGCCGGTGAGGTGGTAGAAGACCACGCGGAACAGGGCGACGGCGCGCAGCAGGTCGAAGTAGCGGTCGCGGCCGGGCTTGCGTTGCGGCTTGTCGCCCGCCGCGGGCGCGTCGCCCGTGCCGGCGGGGGTGTCCGCCGGGGTGTCGACGGTGTCGACGGAGGTGGCCGGGGCGTTGCCGGGTGTGGTCGCGTACGGCGTGTCGTCCCAGACGGGCGGGGCGGCGACCGGGGCGCCCCCGTACGGGGCCTCGGCCGGACCGGGGGCGTTCCCGTAGGGCGCCCCGGGCCCTCCCTGAGCGTTCCCGTACGGAGACTCTGCCCGGCCAGGGGTGTTCCCGTAGGGCGTCTCGCCGCGCGGGGGGTTGCCGTACGGCTGCTGCGCGCGTCGCGGCGTGGGCGGGAACGGGTACGACGCGGACGCGTCGCTGCGGCTGTCCATCAGACGGCACTCCCCATGGCGCGCTGCGCGGGCTCGTTCGGCGGCGATTGCACGCCGCCGGTACGGCGGAGCTTCTGCCAGCGCAGTCGGCCGCCGGTGAGCGCGGTGATCCAGGACTGAAGCAGCACGACGTACATGATCTGGCGGTACAGGATCTGTTGCAGCGGCAGCGACAGCAGCGGGGTGAGCTTCTCCTTGTCGAGGATGAAGGCGTAGGCCGCGCAGACCGCCTGGATGGCGAGGACGCCGAACCAGGCCATGACGGTCTTCCCGGTCGGGCCGAACAGCAGGCCGTAGATGAGGAAGATGTCGATCAGCGGTGCCAGCAGCGGCGCGAGCACCATGAACAGGGAGACCAGCGGCAGGCCGACGCGGCCGAAACGGCCGGAGGGGCCGCGCTCGATCAGGGCCCGGCGGTGCTTCCAGATGGCCTGCATGGTGCCGTACGACCAGCGGTAGCGCTGGGACCACAGCTGCTGCACGGACTCGGGTGCCTCGGTCCAGGCGCGGGCGTTCTCCGCGTACACGACGCGCCAGCCGTCGCGGTGCAGCGCCATGGTGATGTCGGTGTCCTCGGCGAGGGTGTCGTCGCTCATGCCGCCGACCCGCTCCAGGGCGGTGCGGCGGAACGCGCCGACGGCGCCGGGGATGGTCGGCATGCACTGAAGCACGTCGTACATACGACGGTCGAGGTTGAAGCCCATCACGTACTCGATGTGCTGCCAGGCACCGATGAGCGTGTCCTTGTTGCCGACCTTGGCGTTGCCGGCGACGGCGCCGACGCGCGGGTCGGCGAAGGGCTGCACGAGTTCACGGACGGTGGACGGTTCGAAGACGGTGTCGCCGTCCATCATCACGATGATGTCGTGGCTGGCGTTGGCGAGGCCGCGGTTGAGGGCGGCCGGCTTGCCCGCGTTGAGCTGCCGGATGACGCGGACGTTCGGCAGGTTCATCGCCTCGACGATGCGGGCGGTGCCGTCGCTGGAGCCGTCGTCGATGACCAGCACCTCGATGGGGTGCTCGCTGAGCATCAGGGAACGGACGGTGTTCTCGATGCACTTGGCCTCGTTGTACGCGGGGACGAGCACCGTGACGGGTTCGGTGACCGGCCTGGGGCCCCAGCGGAAGTTCTTGCGGCGTGTCTTGCGGGCGTGCCAGCCGGACAGCAGCAGCATCAGGCCGAAGCGGGCGAAGACGAGGAAGCCGATCGCGGCGAGACCGACGACGAGGACTGCGGTGATGTTGTCGGAGGCCTCGACGAGGAAGACCCAGGCCTTGCCCTTCCACAGTTCCAGGCCGGTGACCTTGGTGTGGGCGCTGGGCGCGTCGAGGGCCTCGGTCAGGTTGAGGAACTTGTAGCCCTTGGCCTGCAGTTCCGGCAGGAACCGGTTGAGCGCCTGCACGGTCTGGTGGCGGTCGCCGCCGGAGTCGTGCATGAGGACGATCGCGCCCTTGCCGTGCTTCGGGGTGGCGCGGTCGATGATCGCCTTGACGCCGGGCTTCTTCCAGTCCTCACTGTCGGTGTCGTTGACGACGGTGAGGTAGCCGCGGCTGCCGATGTACTCGGTGACCGGCCAGGACGCGTTGTCCATGTTGGCGGACATCGACGAGTACGGCGGCCGGAACAGGGAGGTGCGCACGCCGGCCGCGCCGGCGAGGGCGAGCTGGTTCTGCGACAGCTCCCAGTCGATGCGCTTCTTCGACTGGTACGACAGATCGGGGTGGTTGAAGGTGTGCAGGCCGACCTCGTGGCCTTCCTCTACCATGCGGTGCACGAGGTCGGGGTAGCGGGAGGCCATGGTGCCGGTGACGAAGAAGACCGCGTGGGCGTTGTGCTTCTTCAGCACGTCGAGCACCTTCGGGGTCCACGTCGGGTCGGGGCCGTCGTCGAAGGTGAGGACCAGCCGGTGGTCCGGCACGCGCAGAGTCGTGGGTTCCTTGCCCCGGGTGTCTATGACCGGGCCGCCTTCGAGTATCTGCTCGGGGACCTTGGTGTTCTCGGTACCGGGCCGGACGCGGAAGTCGGCGAGGATCTCGCTGTGCACATAGCCGCGCAGCATGAGCATGGCGAGCATGGCGACGAGGACGAGGACCGGCAGCAGGTAGCGCAGGGGCAGCCACCGCCGCCGGGAGGTCTTGCGTGTGGTGCGGCGGCGTGAGCGGGATGCCATCAGACGATGTTCTCCGTGGGCGAAGGCGTGGGACTTGAGGCGACGACCACGGGGTCCGCGGCGCCGTCGGCCACGGGTCCGTTGTCTCCGCCCGCGACGGACGGGGACGAGCCCGGCTGGGTGTCGCCCGGGGGCATGGTCGGTTGCGTGGGCGTCTCGACCGGCGTCGTCGACGGGTCGGGCTGGGTGCCGCCCCCGGTACCGGTGCCGGTGCCCGTGCCGGTCCCGGTGCCCGTGCCGGTCCCGGTGCCCGTGCCGGTCCCGGTGCCGGTGCCGTTGGTCGGCTTGGCCGAGGTGCTCGACGAGGACTGCGGGGCGGACGAGGTGCCGGGCTGCGCGCTGCTGCCGGGCGGGACGGCCGCACCGGAGGTGCTGGGCAGGCCGCTGGTGGTGGGCAGATCGCTCGGGCCGACGGAGGCTCCCGTGCCGGACGGCTGCGGGGACTCGGCGGAGGTGCTGGGCAGGGGCGTGGTGTCCACCTGCCCGGCGGGCTCGTCCTTCTCCTGGTCCGGCACCGGCAGCCATGGGGCGCTGGAGTTGCCGGACACCAGGGTGACGATGATGACGACGGCGTACACCGCGCACGCCAGCCCGATGAAGATGCCGAGGCGGCGGAAGGTGCGGCTGCGGCGGCCCGACTCGTCGACGAAGACGGGGCCGTCGGAGCCCTCGGAGGCACCGGCCGCCGAGGCGCCGACGGGCTGTAGTCCGTTCGGCCCGAAGTGGACGGCGTCGAGCTGGACCGTCACCTCGTGCGGGTCGTGGGTGGCCCCGGTGTCGGCCGCGGGGTCACCGGACGCGCCGGCGCCGGTCTCCGCCCACGGGTCGCGCACGGCGGGCGCCGGGCGGGACGAGGAGAGGACCTGGGTGGCGTCGGCCGGGCCGGTGGCCGGCAGTACGGCCGTGGCGTCGGCCGGGCAGGTCTGCGGCAGCACGGACGTGGCGTCCGCGTCGCCGAGGCCGCCGCCGCGCAGTCGTGCCTGGGCCGCCCGGGACATGAACTCGGACCGCGGCTGTCCGGGGATGCCGGGCGCGCCGGAGTCGTAGTACCCGGCGGAGCCTCCCTGGCCGGCGGGTCCGGTGGGCCCGGTTCCGTCATACGGCTCGTATCGCCCGGTGTCCGGGAACGCCTGTGTGTTGCGCCCCGCTTCCGGCATGCTCCGGGTCGCGGACGCGACCTCGGGCCATTCCGGTTGGGCGTCTTCCCGCCACTTGTTCACGCGTGTACATCCCCCCACGGGACAGTTCTGGAAGCGCACCCGACCCCGAGCACTTTGTCGTCGAATCCGGGCCCCCACCCGGTCCGAGCGCCCCCTTTAGCACACCGTGCTCAGGCCATGAATGTAGCGCACAAGGGGGTCCCGCGCCTGCCCGGTGTCATTTGTGAGACATCATTGTGGCTTTGTCACTGGCTGGAATCCAACTCGCCACGGGTGAGCTGAGCCACCCTTCCTCGGCCACGAGGTGTGCCTCGGCGTCGCGCGGGGCGTCCCAGTCCGCGGTGCACCAGCCCCTTTCTCCACACCAGCGAGACGGGCGAGAGCGGCACGGGTTCGACGAGCGGCCGTACGACGGTGCGGGGCATGGCCGGAAAACCGACCACGGCGAGAACGGGGCAGCGGGTCTGCGCCATGATCCTCTGGAACTCGTCGGGGCCGACGGCCAGGGGGGCGGGCGGGGCGACCTCGATCCCGCGTCCCTCGAACAGGTGATGGGCGAGATCGGTCCATTCCGGGGTGCAAGGCTTTCCGGCTCCCGCGTATACGGTCTCGTCCCTCAGCGCGGCGAGCGGCACCTCCGTGAGGCCGGCCGGTGGTCCTCGGGCAGTACGACGGCCATGGGCTCGTAGCGGACGGGCTGGTGGGCGAGGCCGGAGCGCAACGCCCGGTCCAGTCCGGCGTACCGGCCGAAGGAGACGTCGAGGCTTCGGGCGATCGCCGGGTCGTGCGGGTCGTGCGCGCTGGCCGGTGCCGTCACCGCGACCGGTCTCGCCGCGGGTGGCGCGGCTGGTCGACCGGTACGAGCAGGCCCGTGTCACCGTGCCCGCGACGCTGGTCGCGGCGGCCGGCGGGCCGGCGCTGCTGCTGTGCGTGCGCTGCGGCGCCCCCGGCTGGACCCTGTTCGCCTGCTACGCCACGTCCGGGCACGGCATCCCGGTGGCGGCGGCCACGACGGCGCTGCTGCTCTCCCCCGTGGCGGCCCGCCGTCCCGCCGTGCCGCCGGCGGTGCGGTCGGCGGGCTGACGGCTCGCGGGGCGCCGCGGTCAGGACCGGTCGAGCCTGCGCCAGGCGCCGACGGCGAGCTTGCCCGTCGTGCCGAGGTCGAGTTCCGGGGTCACCATCACGGGGTCGGCGCCGGGCTTGGCGTGGACGCGGACGTAGGGGGCGTTGACGGGGTCTCCGAACTCGGTGGTGTTGCGCCAGGTCAGCGTGGCCAGGGCCGCCTCGCCGGGCTTCAGGACGAGCGGGGTGGGGCCGGGTTCGTCGCCGCTGAAGGAGATCTCCCGGCTGCCGTGCAGGATGCGCACCCCGGTGACGGGGTCGTGGTCCTCGTCGAAGAGCTGCACTTCGGGGTAGCCGTTGATCCGGTAGACGCCGGTGCCGCAGTTCGACAGGTGCAGGCCGACCACGCGCAGGCCCATGGCGGCGTCGCCCCGGTCGGCGTAGACGCGCACCCCGGAACGCGGGCAGGGGCCGCTCTGGGAGGGGGCCTCGGCGGTGGGGACGCTGCGCACGGTGGTGAGGTGCACACCCGACAGCGTGCGGCCCACGGGGAGGGTGCGCCGTACCGTCTCCCCGGGCCGTACACCCGGCACGGTCTCCGTCAGGACGTCGGAGACCGTCCCCGAGCCGCCCATGAGGCCGAAGGTGATGGTGTACGTCATGGGCGTGTCGGCGGTGGGGGTGATCTCGTACATCACCTGCGACTGCGAGGCCGGGCAGCCGCCGCCCGCGGCCCTCGCGGTGGTGTAGGAGATGATCCGCACGCCGCCGTCGGACGCTCCGCGCGCTGTCGAGGGCACCGGGACGGGGGCGGGGCACTGCCGGTCGTCGCGGGAGCCCCCCGCGGAGGTCTCGGTGCCGCAGGCGGTGAGGATCAGAACGGCGGCGCCGGCGAGGGCGGCGAGGGGGAAGGTCCGCATCCGGCCACCCCACCAGCAGATGATCACCTCGGCCGTGACAGAGGTCACACTTCCGGTCACAGGCGTGTCACAGAAACCGGAGCGGGCCGCGCGGGCAGGACAAAGGCCCCGCCGCTCGCGCGACGGGGCCTTGCCCACATGGGGTACCCCGTGAGGGGTCAGTGGAGATGGCGGGAATCGAACCCGCGTCCAACGGTGAGGAACCAGGGCTTCTCCGTGTGCAGTCTGGTGCGAGTTTCTCGGCCCTCCGGATCACCCAGACAAGTCCGGAACGGGCTCAGTCACTGTTTGGTTTCCCTCTTCACCCCGTGACCGGGATCGAGGTTTAGTTCCCTAGCTGATGCCAGGATCCGGGTCGGGAACAGCCCCGGGCTGACACTTCGCGAGTCGCTGCTCAGGCAGCGAGGGCGAAGGAATCGCGCTTGGTGTTGGCGATTATTTGTTTCGGCCTGTGGTTTACGAGATCATGGCCGCTTCCTCGACACGCTTCCCCTGCTTCGACAGCCGCTGTCGAAACCGATCATCCCCATGTTGATTTATCAATCCGTGTGCCCTCGCGGGGCACGGTCCCTATCGTACGTGACCAACGCGGTCGCATGCCAGTGAATTCCCGGCGACCGGGACGGGACGTGGAGCCCGCGGCCCGCGCCCGCTGCCGGCGCCCCTCGGACGACGGGCCCGGCCCTCAGGCCCGCTGGCGGCGGCGCACCGCCGAGATCGCCCGCTCCGCCTCGCGGCGGTCCTGCTTCTCCCGCAGCGCCTGCCGCTTGTCGTACTCCTTCTTGCCCTTCGCCAGCGCGATCTCGACCTTGGCCCGGCCGTCCTTGAAGTACAGGGACAGCGGCACGATCGTGTGCCCGGTCTCCTGCGCCTTCGACTCCAGCTTGTCGATCTCCGTGCGGTGCAGCAGCAGCTTGCGCTTGCGGCGGGCGCTGTGGTTGGTCCAGGTGCCCTGGCTGTACTCGGGCACGTGCACGTTGTAGAGCCATGCCTCGTGCCCGTCCATCTGGACGAAGCCGTCGACCAGCGAGGCCCTCCCCTGGCGCAGGGACTTCACCTCGGTGCCCGTGAGGACCAACCCCGCCTCGTAGGTGTCGAGGATGAGGTAGTCGTGCCGCGCCTTCTTGTTCTGCGCGATCAGCTTGCGCCCTTTTTCCTTAGCCATAGTGCCGTCATTTTCGCACTGCGCGGGGGGTGCGCGGAAAGTGGATTACGGGTGCCGCGAGGCGTCCCCCAGGCCGTCGAGGATCGTCTCCGCGCGTTGCAGCGCGTGCGCGTCGGCCTCCAGGTCCGGTGTCACACCGGTGCCGTCGACATCGCGCCCGGAAGGGGTGCGGTAGTGGCCGACGGTCAGTTCGGCGACGGAGCCGTCGGGGAGCCGGCTCGGCATCTGCACCGAGCCCTTGCCGAAGGTGCGGGAGCCGACGACGACCGCCCGCCCGCGGTCCTTCAGGGCACCGGTGAGGAGTTCGGCCGCGCTCATCGTGCCGCCGTCGACGACCGCGACCAGCGGTCTGGTGGTGTCGCCGCCGGGGTCGGCGTGCAGGGCGTGCTGTTCGCCGTCCACGTCATAGGTGGCGACCAGGCCTCCGTCGAGGAACGCGGAGGCGGTGGTGACGGCCTCGGCGACCAGTCCGCCGGAGTTGCCGCGCAGGTCGAGGATGACGCCGGCGCCGGCCGGTGCCTGCCGCACCGCGGCGCGGACGGTCTCGCCGACGCCCTTGGCGAAGGAGGCGATGCGGATCACGGTCACCTCGCCGGAGACCCGGCGCACGGTGACGGGCTGCGTGGAGAGGCTGGCGCGGCGCAGGGTGAGGTTCCACGCGCGTGTGCCGCGTTCCAGGCCGAGGGTGACGGCCGTACCGGCGGGCGCGTCGGTGGCGTCGCCGCGCAGCAGGGCGAGGACCTCGGTGACGGGCCGGCCGTCCACCGTGTGCCCGTCGACCCTGCGCAGCCGGTCGCCGGCGCGGATGCCGGCCCGGGCGGCGGGGGACCCTTCGGCGACCTTGGCGACCTCGATACGGCCGTCGCGCTCTCGGCGCGCCCACAGGCCGACGCCGGTGTAGCGGCCGTCGAGGGCTTCTTGGAACTCCTCGTACTCACCGCGGGAGTAGACGGCGCCCCAGCGGTCGCCGCTGCGGCTCACGGCGCGTTCGGCGGCCTCCATGGGCGACTTGCCGTCGGCCAGGGCCTCCTCGGCGGCGCGGGTGACCTGTTCGGGCCTGCTGGTGGCGGGGGCCGCGGACCGCGTGCTGCGGGCCTCCTGGCCGCGTCCGGTGCCGGGCAGCGAGCCGGTGGCGGCGCCGGCCACGAGCACGCTCGCGAAAAGTAATGTCAGGGCGGCCCCGCGGCCGGTGCGGCGGGGCTGACAGAACAGGTCACGACCTGACATGGCGGTGAGTCTAGGACAACCGTCCGGGGCCGCAGGGCGTCTTCCCCCTGCGGCCCCGTTGGCATGCGTCACACCTTCAGGTACTTGCGCAACGCGAAGAACGCGGCCAGCGCGGGCATCAGCAGACTCGTGGCGAGGATCAGCGGAAGCTTCGTCAGCACGGCGTCCCAGCCGATGAAGTTGATCAGGTTCAGCTTCTCGGACAGGGCGAGTCCGTGGTCGATGATGAAGTACCGCGCCACCACCAGGAAGCCGCACGCGACGGTGCCGCCGATCAGTCCGGCGACCGCGGCCTCCGCGATGAACGGCGCCTGGATGTAGAAGCCCGAGGCGCCCACCAGACGCATGATCCCGGTCTCACGCCGGCGGCTGAACGCGGACACCCGCACGGTGTTGACGATCAGCATCAGCGCGACGACGAGCATCAGCGCCATCACCATGCGCGCCGCCCAGTTCATGCCGTTGAGCAGCCCGAAGAGGTTGTCCAGGATGCCCTTCTGGTCCTGCACCGACTGCACACCGTCCCGCCCGTCGAAGGCGGTGGCGATGACCTGGTATTTCTCCGGGTCCTTCAGCTTGATGCGGTACGACTCCTGCATCTGGTCCGGGGTGAGGGAGGCGGCCAGCGGGGAGTCCCCGAACTGCTCCTTGTAGTGCTTGTACGCCTCGTCCTGCGACTCGTACGTGACGCTCTCGACGACCGTCATCTTCTTCAGGTCGGCCAGGATCTGGTTCTTCTGGTCCTGGGTCACGGCGCCCTTGGCGCACTTGGGGTCGGACTCGGCGTCGCTCTTGTTGCAGAGGAAGACCGAGACGTTGACCTTGTCGTACCAGTAGCCCTTCATCGTGCTGACCTGGTCGCTCATCAGGAGCGAGCCGCCGAACAGGGCGAGGGACAGGGCCACGGAGACGATGACGGCGAACGTCATCGTGAGATTGCGGCGGAGACCGACTCCGATCTCCGACAGAACGAACTGGGCGCGCATGGCGTCGGGATATGCCTTTCCGTCGTGGATCGTCAGTGCTGGTAGCCGTAGACGCCGCGGGCCTGGTCGCGGACGAGGCGGCCCTTCTCCAGCTCGATGACGCGTTTGCGCATCTGGTCCACGATGTTCTGGTCGTGCGTCGCCATCACGACGGTGGTGCCGGTCCGGTTGATCCGGTCGAGCAGTTTCATGATGCCGACGGAGGTCTGCGGGTCGAGGTTGCCGGTGGGCTCGTCGCAGATGAGCAGCTTGGGCCGGTTGACGAAGGCCCGTGCGATGGCGACGCGCTGCTGCTCACCGCCGGACAGCTCGCCCGGCATGCGGTCCTCCTTGCCGCCGAGCCCGACGAGGTCGAGGACCTGCGGCACCGACTTGCGGATCTCGCCGCGGGACTTGCCGATGACCTCCTGCGCGAAGGCGACGTTCTCGGCGACCGTCTTGTTCGGCAGCAGGCGGAAGTCCTGGAAGACGGTCCCCAGCTGGCGCCGGATCTGCGGCACCTTCCAGTTGGAGACGCGGCCGAGGTCCTTGCCCAGGACGTGCACCTGGCCGTGGCTGGCCCGCTCCTCGCGCAGGATCAGCCGCAGGAAGGTGGACTTTCCGGAGCCGGAGGACCCCACGAGGAAGACGAACTCGCCCTTCTCGACCTCCAGGGACACATCCCGGAGGGCTGGGCGGCTCTGCTTGGGGTAGACCTTGGAGACGTTGTCGAATCGGATCACGGATGCACACCACGGGTCGCCGGAGGTAGATGAGCGTGACCATACGCGAAGCGGGTGCACCGGCGCAGGCACCGGTAGGGGTTGCGTAAGGGTTGTGTGTTTTTGTACGGACCCGTGGGGCTGCCGGGGCCCATGTCGGCCGGGACCGGCGCGGGGCCTGTGCGCCGCCGCGTTTCCGGGGCCCCGCGCACGCGCCCGGGGAACCTGGCACAGTGGAGGGGGAACGTTCGCGTCGCCGTGAGCGTTGTCGGAACAGGACCACCGGTGGATGGAGGGCGAGCGCATGACGTACGACCGGCTGGTGTGCGCTAACTGCGCGGCGCCCGTGAGCGAGGGCCGGTGCCCGGTGTGCCGGGCGAACCGCGAGCGGTTGCAGCAGGAGGGCTTCCTCGGGGGTCTGAACCCGATGATGCTGATCGCACTGCTGGCGGTGCTGGTGGCGGCGGTGGCCCTGCTGGCGCACCAGACCGTATGACCGTGTGACCTCACAGGACCCGCGCGGGCCGTGTGCCGGGCCGTACCGCCCGGTGATGTCGTACGGGCGGGGACGGGCGAAGGTCACGACGGCGGACGGACACAGACCGCGCGAAGGGCCCGGAGCACATCGCTCCGGGCCCTTCGTCATGTCTGCGGGTCGCGGCGGCGTGTGTGCCGCCGGTCACCGTCAGGCAGCGGCGCCACCACGGCCGCCGACGAGGCGGGGCAGGACGCGGAAGCCGACGCCGCCCGCGATCATCGTCGCGGCGCCGATCAGCAGGAACGCGGTCTGGCCGGCACCGGTCTCGGCCAGCTCCTTGCCGCCCTGCGCGGACGCGGCGGAGCCGCCGGAGGTGGAGGTGGCGGAGCCGGTGTCGGTCAGCGCGGAGGAACCGGCCTCCTGAGCGGCGTTGTCGTTGCCGCCGTCGGGGGTGGTGTTGTCGTTGCCGCCACCGGTGGTGCCGGAGCCGCCGGTGGTGCCGGAGCCACCGGTGGTGCCGGAGCCTCCGGTGGTCGAGCCGCCGGTGCTGCCGCCGGCCGTGGTGCCGCCGGTGCTCTGGTCGCCGCCGGTGGTGCCGCCGGTGCTCTGGTCGCCGCCGGTGGTGCCGCCGGTGCTCTGGTCACCGCCGGTGGTGCCGCCGGTGCTGTCGTCGCCGCCGGTGGTGTCACCGGTGGTGCCGCCGGTGCTGTCGTCGCCGCCGGTGGTGTCACCGGTCGTGCCGCCGGTGCTGTCGTCACCGCCGGTGGTGCCCTCGGAGACGCCGACGCTGGCACCCTCGGTGCCGCCCGTGGTGCCGTCGGTGGTGCCCTCGGTCCCGCCCTCGGTGCCGCCGCCCGTCTCGTCGCCGGCGTTGATGCCGATGTTGATCTCGAGGGCGGAGGCCGCACCCGCGGCGGTCAGGGAGGCGCCGGCCGCGATCACTGCGGCGGCCGCTATGCGCGCGACGCGAACGCGCGTCTTCTTCGTCATGTGGTTGCTACCCCCAGTAGCTGATCGTCGATGAGGCCGCGGCCGGGGCCGTGATCAACGGAGGGCAGCAGAAGAAAGTGCACGTCCCCCGGTTCACATGCGCCCCAGACATAACGCATGCCAACCTGCACCCTTCCGATTTTTCAAAGAAGCGTCAAGGCCGATCTGACTGCCATGTCCCCTTCATGATTGTTTAGGGGGAACGGGAAGCTGTGAGTGTGATGTAGAACTCAGACATAAAAGGCAACTGCCGCCCGGAAGGCGGCAGTTGCCTTGTCGACAAACTTACTTCTCCTGCTGCTTGCGCCAGCGGATACCGGCCTCCAGGAACCCGTCGATCTCACCGTTGAACACGGCCTCGGGGTTGCCGACCTCGTACTCGGTGCGCAGGTCCTTCACCATCTGGTACGGGTGCAGGACGTACGAGCGCATCTGGTTGCCCCAGGAGTTGCCGCCGTCGCCCTTGAGGGCGTCCATCTTGGCCTGCTCCTCCTGCCGGCGCCGCTCCAGCAGCTTCGCCTGGAGGACGTTCATCGCCGTGGCCTTGTTCTGGAGCTGGGAACGCTCGTTCTGGCAGGAGACGACGATGCCGGTCGGGATGTGCGTGATGCGCACCGCGGAGTCGGTCGTGTTGACGCCCTGACCGCCGGGGCCGGAGGACCGGTAGACGTCGATGCGCAGATCGCTCTCGTCGATGTCGACGTGGTCGGACTGCTCGACGACGGGCAGGACCTCGACGCCCGCGAAGGAGGTCTGGCGGCGGCCCTGGTTGTCGAACGGGGAGATCCGGACGAGCCGGTGGGTGCCCTGCTCGACGGAGAGCGTGCCGTAGGCGTACGGGGCGTGCACGGCGAACGTGGTCGACTTGATGCCGGCCTCTTCCGCGTACGACGTCTCGATCAGCTCCGTCTTGTAGCCGCGCTGCTCGGCCCAGCGCAGATACATGCGTTGCAGCTTCTCCGCGAAGTCGGCGGCGTCGACACCACCGGCCTCGGCGCGGATGTTGACGAGGGCCTCACGCGAGTCGTACTCGCCGCTGAGGAGGGTGCGGACCTCCATCTCGTCCAGCGCCTTCTTCACCGCGGCCAGCTCGGCCTCGGCCTCGGCGCGGGTGTCCGGGTCGTCCTCCTCCTCGGCCATCTCGAACAGCACGGCGAGATCGTCGATCCGCGAGCGCAGGGCCTCGGCCTTCCTCACCTCCGCCTGGAGGTGGGAGAGCTTGCTGGTGATCTTCTGCGCCTCGTCCGGGTTGTCCCAGAGGGACGGCGCTGCCGCCTGCTCCTCGAGCACGGCGATGTCTGCCCTCAGCTGGTCGAGGTCCAGAACGGCCTCGATCGACTCCATGGTCGAGGAGAGGGACTTGAGCTCTTCGGATACATCGACGACTGCCACGCCTCCAGCGTAACGGCTCCGCCAAGGGGCGGGGGCCGCACGGGGGCCGAGGCGCAGCCCGTGGGTGGCCGTGGCCGGGACGTGGGGCC
>NZ_JALLGL010000269.1 GCF_023072675.1 Streptomyces sp. XM83C | reverse complement strand
ACCGGCTGCCGCCCCTCGTGCGCCAGCCGCTCCGTCTCCGCCGCCCCCTGCCCGCCGACGGTGGCGATCCGGCGCAGTGAGCGCCCGCCCCGCAGTCGTTGCCGACGATCGACCCCCGGCTGGCCGTGGCGCTGGGTCGGCCGCAGCACGGGGACACGCTGACGCAGCGGGCCGGGCGCTCACTGCGCCGGATCGCCACCGTCGGCGGGCAGGGGGCGGCGGAGACGGAGCGGCTGGCGCACGAGGTGCGGCAGCCGGTCGGCATCGGCCGGATCATCGCGGTGACGTCGATCCGCGGAGGCGTCGGCAAGTCGACCGTGGCCGCACTGCTCGGCCGTACCTTCAACCACCACCGGCACGACCCGGTGCTCACCCTGGAGGCGGACGGCGCGCTCGGCACGCTGCCCGTGCGGATGGGCGCCCAGTCGGTGCGCTGGAGCTGCGCCGACCTGGCCCGCATCCTCAAGCCGCGCATGCAGCTCACGGACATCATCGGCTACCTGGTGCCCGTCACCGACGGCGGCTGGCTGCTGCCCGCCGGGCAGGGCCGGGTGGGGGCGCCGCTGGACGTGAAGACGTACCGCACGGTGACGCTGAATCTGCAACGGCACTTCGCGGTGACCGTCGTGGACTGCGAGACCCTGCCCGGCGAGGTGGCGCGGACCGCGATGGACACCGCGCACGCGCGCGTGGTCGTGGCGCCCATGACCGCCGAGGGCATCCACGGGACGCGCCAGGTGCTGGACTGGCTGGGCCAGTTGCCGCACTCGGCGCTCGCCACGACCGTCGTCGCGCTGATCGCCGGTTCCCCGGACGCGACGCTGGACACGAAGACCGCCGCCGCGCATCTGCGGGAGCCGGGCGTCCCGGTCGTACTCATCCCGTACGACCGGCATCTGGCCCAGGGCGGCCCGATCCACACGGAGATGCTGGGGCAGGGAACCCGGGACGCGGCGGTGCGGCTGGCCGCCGAGTCACTACAGCGCGCGGTGCACGTCCAGCGCAGGTAGGCCCCCGAGCCCCGGGGGCACGACGCCGAAGGCGTCCACCCCGCCAGCCAGTCGGCCCCCTACGGGCCTCCCTGAAGACCCCTTTGGCGCCTCCCCGAAGCCCCCTTACGGCTCCCCCGAAACCTCCTGCGGCGCTTCCCCGAAGCCCCCTGCGGCGCCTCCCTGAAGCCCTCTACGGCGCCACCCCGAAGACCCTCTACGGCGCCTCCCCCGGCGGCGGCGTGGGCGCCCCCGGCAGCCGTACCGTCGCCACCGTCCCCCCGCCCTCCGCCGGGGCGAGGGTCACCGTGCCGCCGGACTGGTGGACCGTGCGGGCGACGATGGACAGGCCGAGGCCGGAACCCGGGAGCGCGCGGGCGCTGGGTGAGCGCCAGAACCGGTCGAAGACATGCGGGAGTTCATCGGCGGGGATGCCCGGCCCGTGGTCGCGGACGGTGAGGACACCGTCGGCGAGGCGGACGTCGATCGTGGCGCCGTCGGGACTGAACTTCACCGCGTTGTCGAGGATGTTGACGACGGCCCGCTCCAGCGCGGCCGGCTCGGCGAGGACGTACCACGGCTCCAACGCGGCGGTGATCGTCAGCTCGGGTCCGCGCAGCCGCGCCCGGCGCAGTGCCGACTCCACGGCGTCCTCCAGGGACACCACCTGCATCCGCTCCCCGCGCTGCGCCTCCGAACGGGACAGTTCCTGAAGGTCGCCGATGAGCGAGGCCAGCTCGGTCATCTGCGCCTTCACCGAGGCCAGCAGCGCCTTGCGGTCGGCAGGGGGGATCGGGCGGCCGGTCTCCTCGCTGCGGCCCAGCAGCTCGATGTTGGTGCGCAGGGAGGTCAGCGGGGTGCGCAGCTCGTGCCCGGCGTCGGCGATGAGCTGCTGCTGGAGCTCGCGGGAGGACGCCAGCGCGGACGTCATCGAGTTGAAGGAGCGGGACAGGCGGGCCACCTCGTCCTCGCTGTCGTCGTCCACGGGGATGCGGATCGACAGGTCCTCGGTGCGGGCCACGTGCTCCACGGCCTCCGTCAGCTTGTCGACGGGCCGCAGCCCGGCGCGCGCCACGGCGAGCCCGGCGGCGCCCGCGCCGAGCACACCGACACCGGAGACGAGGAGCAGGAGCAGGGCCAGCTCGTTGAGGGTGGCCTCGGTGCTGCGCAGCGGTACGGCGATGAGCAGGGCGGCGTTCTGCGCGGCGTAGCGCCCGGTCGGCGCGTCCACGACCAGTGCGGTCGTCAGTACGCGGACCGGGTTGCCGTCGCTGTCGGTGCCGTTGCGGATGATCGGGGTCTCGGGGTCGGGGTGCTCGGCGAAGGCCCGGTCGGCGGAGGTGACCTTCACGGTGCCGGTCGCGCCGGGGAAGACGCACGTGTTGCCGTCGGCGCGCACGATCTGCGAGTAGCCCCGCACGCGCGGCCCGAACGGCAGGCTGCTCGACGGGGACGAGGAGCAGCTGTCGATCGCCGACAGGAAGAGGTTCTGCTGCACGGGGCGGGCCGCCGCCGAGCGCAGGTCGGCGTCGAGTTCGGCGTACAGCTTGCCGCGGACGATGAACCAGCAGGTCACCGACACCGCGGCGACCGCGAACGCCACGGCCGCCGCGACGAGCAGCGCCAGCCGGGAGCGCAGCGGAAGTGTGCGGACGCGGCGCAGGAGCTTGTTCACTCCGAGCCGCCCTGCCGCAGGACGTAGCCGACGCCTCGGACGGTGTGCACGAGGCGGGGTTCGCCGCCGGCCTCGGTCTTGCGCCGCAGATACATGACGTACACGTCGAGGGAGTTGGAGCTGGGCTCGAAGTCGAAGCCCCACACGGCTTTCAGGATCTGCTCGCGGGTGAGGACCTGGCGCGGGTGCGCCATGAACATCTCCAGCAGGGTGAACTCGGTGCGGGTCAGCTCGACGGTCCGGTTGCCGCGGGTGACCTCGCGGGTGGCGAGGTTCATCCGCAGGTCGGCGAAGCTGAGCACGTCGTCGTCCTCGGCGGCGGCCACGGCTGCGGCGTAGGAGCTGCGGCGCAGCAGGGCGCGGATACGGGCGAACAGCTCGTCCAGTTCGAACGGTTTGACGAGGTAGTCGTCGGCGCCCGCGTCCAGGCCGGTCACCCGGTCGCCGACGGTGTCCCGAGCGGTCAGCATCAGGATGGGCGTGGTGTCGCCGGCGCTGCGGATGCGGCGGGCGGCGGTCAGGCCGTCCATGCGGGGCATCTGGATGTCGAGGACGATCAGGTCGGGCCGGCAGGCCAGTGCCTTCTCCAGCGCGTCGGCGCCGTCGACGGCGACCTCGGTGGCGTACCCCTCGAAGGCGAGGCTGCGCTGGAGGGCCTCGCGCACCGCGGGCTCGTCGTCGACGATCAGGATGCGCTGCGGGTCACGGTCGCCTTCGGCGGGGCTCATCGGTGGCGGTTCCTCGGGTGCGGTGGTGTGGTCGTACGGCCGCGAGGCCCATCCGCGCGGCCGGTCTCAGCGTCGCATGTCCGGCGGGCGCACGGCCAAGCCCACCGGGCCGGGTCGTGCGTACGCCGTCCGCCGGGGTCAGTCCTGTGCGCCGGAGCGCAGGTTCGCCAGGTCGGCCTTGACGGTGTCGATGGGGATGGCGAAGCCGAGACCGACGCTGCCGGCGTCCGAGGACGAGTCGGAGCCGGAGGCGGAGTACATCGCGGAGTTGATCCCGATGATCGTGCCGTTCATGTCGATGAGCGCGCCGCCGGAGTTGCCCGGGTTGAGGGAGGCGTCGGTCTGGATCGCCTTGTACGTCGTCGTGGACGAGCCGGTGTCGCCGTTGAACTGCCGGCCGCCGAACTCGAACGGCCAGCCGTTGTCGCCGCCGCGCTGCTGCTGCCCCTCGTCGGTGGAGACGGTGACGTCACGGTCGAGGGCGGAGACGATGCCGCTGGTCACGGTGCCGGTGAGGCCCTCGGGCGAGCCGATCGCGACGACCGTGTCGCCGACCTGGACATTGCTGGAGTCGCCGAGGCGGGCCGCCTTCAGCCCGGAGGCGCCCTCCAGCTTGATCAGGGCGAGGTCCTTCTTGCTGTCGGTGCCGACGACGGACGCGCTGTATTTCTTGCCGTCGCTGGTCTCCACCTCGACACGGGTGGCGCCGGCGACGACGTGGTTGTTGGTGAGGATCTCGCCGTCGGAGGTGATGATCACGCCGGAGCCGGTGGAGGAGCCGTTCGGCAGGGTCGCCCGGATCTCGACGATGCTGGGGCTGACGGCCGCCGCGATTGCCGCGATGTCGCCCTTCTGGGAGGCGGGGACGACGCTGGTGGCGGTGGTGCCGGGGGCGCTGCTGTCGCCGCCGGTGAGTTCCTGGATGCCGTAGGCGGTGCCGCCGCCTATCGCCGCGGCCACGATCGCGACGGCGGCGAGCAGGGCGACGGGGCCACGGGCGCGCTTCTTGGGCGCCGGGGCGTCAGCCGGGGAGGCGGCGGTCATGCCGTGCGCCGGGGGCTGCGGCGGAGCGGGGGGCGCGCCGTGCGCCGGGGCCGGTGCCGGAGTCGCGCCCTGCACCGGAGCAGGTGCCGGGGGGTACACCGGAGGGGGCGGCCACTCGGGGTTCACCGGGGTCTGCTGGTAGTAGCTCTCGCTCTCGGTCATGTCGGTGAGCCTCGCCGCCGACCATGAGAGCCGCCTGAGACCGGGCTGAGAAGCCCGACAGAACCTCGTATGCCCGATATAAAGACGCTGGTCGGGCGATGATCGGGAGGGCGGCCGTCAGACGCCGGCCAAGGCGCGGGCTGTCAGGCGAGGGTCGGTCGCCGGCCGGGGCAGGTGCGGGCTGTCGGGCGAGGGTCGGTCGCCGGCCGGGGCACGACCGTCGGGCCCGCCTCAGAGAACAGAGATTCGCTCCGCGCCCTAGTCGCAGCCGCAGGACCGCCGTACGACGAGCCGGGACGGGAACACCTTCAGCCGCTCCTGGCGTGAGCCGGCCACCCGTACCCCGTCGTCGAGGACGAGGTCGACGGCGGAGCGGGCCATCGCCGAGCGGTCGGAGGCGACCGTGGTCAGCGGCGGGTCGGCCAGCGCCGCCTCCTTGATGTCGTCGAAGCCGGCGACTGCCAGCTTGCCCGGCACGTCGATGCGCAGCTCGCGGGCGGCCCGCAGCAGGCCGATGGCCTGGTCGTCGGTGGAGCAGAAGATCGCCGGGGGCCGGTCGGGTCCGGAGAGGATCTCCAGGGCGATGCGATAGGCGTCGTACCGGTTGTACGGGGCCTCGAAGAGGCGGCCCTCGGTGGATATCCCGGCTTCGTCCATGGCGCGCCGCCAGCCTTCGACGTGGTCGGAGACGGGGTCGCCGACGGCGGGGGTCTCGGCGGTGCCGCCCATACAGGCGACGTACTCGTAGCCGTGTTCCAGGAGGTGGCGTACGGCGAGCTGGGCGCCGCCCAGGTCGTCGGTGACGACGGCGACGTCGTCGATGGCCTCGGGCCGCTCGTGCAGCAGGACGACGCGGGCGTCCCAGGCGTCGATCTCGGCGGCGGCGAGGTCGTTCAGCGCGTGGGAGACGAGGATCAGGCCGGAGACCCTCATTCCGAGGAAGGCACGCAGGTAGTGGACCTCGCGTTCTGCGACATAGTCGGTGTTGCCGACGAGGACCATCTTTCCGCGCTCGGCGGCGGCCCATTCCACGGCGTGGGCCATCTCGCCGAAGAAGGGCTGGCGGGCGTCGGGGATGATCAGCCCTATGAGGTCGGTACGGCGGGACGCCATCGCCTGGGCGACCCGGTCGGGCCGGTACCCCAGCTCCTTGATCGCGGCGAGGACACGCTCGCGCGTGGCCGGGGCGACCGGCCGGGGTCCGTTGTTGATGACGTAACTGACCACGGCGGTGGAGGTCCCCGCCAGCCGCGCCACGTCATCCCGAGTCACCTTGGCCACGCGCGGAGTCTACGCGGAGAGACCCGCTCTGGGCAGGGCGTATCAGAGCGTGGATACGCCGGGAATGTGCGACCGCAACGGTCGGCGCGGTCGCTCTCCGGCAGCGATCAGGCGTCGGCGGTGACCTCGGAGGGGCTCACGGACGATGAAGTGTCCGCTTCATCCCTCTTTGTCCGCTCGGACTTGGCCTTGGCCTCCTCGGCGGACCGGTCGGTCTTTTCCGGCGTAACGAATCGATAACCGACGTTCCGGACAGTGCCGATCAGCGATTCGTGCTCGGGGCCGAGCTTGGCCCGCAGCCGCCGTACGTGCACATCGACGGTGCGGGTGCCGCCGAAGTAGTCGTAGCCCCAGACCTCCTGGAGGAGCTGGGCGCGGGTGAAGACCCGGCCGGGGTGCTGGGCCAGGTATTTCAGCAGCTCGAACTCCTTGAAGGTGAGGTCCAGCACGCGGCCCTTGAGCTTGGCCGAGTAGGTGGCCTCGTCCACGGACAGGTCGCCGTTGCGGATCTCCATCGGGGAGTCGTCGTTGACGATCTGCTGCCGGCCCATCGCCAGCCGCAGCCGTGCCTCCACCTCGGCGGGACCCGCGGTGTCGAGCAGGACGTCGTCGATGCCCCAGTCGGCGGTGACGGCGGCGAGGCCGCCCTCGGTGACGACGAGGACGAGCGGGCAGCCGGGGCCGGTGGACCGCAGCAGCTGACAGAGGCTGCGCACCTGCGGGAGGTCACGCCGGCCGTCGACGAGGATCACGTCGGCACCCGGGGTGTCGACCAGGGCGGGGCCCTCCGCCGGGGCGACCCGCACGTTGTGCAGGAGCAGTCCGAGCGCGGGCAGCACCTCCGTCGACGGCTGGAGGGCGTTGGTCAGGAGCAGCAGAGAACTCATACGTCTGGTTCCTCCTCGGTCCCTGCGAGGACGTTTTCGGCCACAGCACTGCTCTGCGATCCCGAAAGGCCCCATACACGAGCGAGTGTCCCGCTGTCGTTCCCGCTTCGTATACAACGCTTCCGAAAGCACAAAAGGACCCGGGGGCTACGCTGCCCGGATCCTCTGCCCAGCAGAATAGCCCACATGAGCTGTGGTCCGGCAGGAGATGTGGCGCGTTCCACCGATCGTCCGAGGAGTGAGACGGCCGGGCGGGGGCCCGCGCGCACGTTTCTGCGGACCGCCGACGGGGTGTCCATCGACGCGGTGTACGACCCCGGAACGGCGGCCGGCGACACCTCCGCGCAGCCTTCCGGACGCCCGGTGTTCGTCGTCGCGCACGGCTTCACGGGCGATGTGGACCGGCCGCACGTGCGGCGCGTCGTGTCGGTCTTCCGCCGGTACGGCGCCGTGGTGGCCTTCTCCTTCCGAGGTCACGGGGCCTCCGGCGGGCGTTCCACGGTCGGCGACCGCGAGGTGCTGGACCTGGCCGCCGCGGTCGCGTGGGCGCGCCGGCTCGGCCACGCGCGCGTGGTCACCGTCGGCTTCTCCATGGGCGGCTCGGTGGTGCTGCGGCACGCGGCGCTGTGCGGCGGCGGGCGCGGCGCGGGCGACGCCGACGGCGGGCGGGACGGCTTGCGCGCACCCGAGGAGCGCTTCACGGATGCACAGGCGCACGAGGGGCGCACGGACGCGGTCGTGTCGGTGAGCGCGCCCGCCCGGTGGTACTACCGCGGTACGGCGCCGATGCGGCGGCTGCACTGGCTGGTGACCCGCCCGGTAGGCCGGCTCGTGGGCCGCTACGGGTTCCGCACCCGTATCCACCACCGCGAGTGGGACCCGGTGCCGCTCTCCCCGGTGCAGGCGGTGCCGAGGATCGCGCCGGCGCCGCTGCTGATCGTGCACGGCGACCGCGACGCCTACTTCCCCCTCGACCACCCCCGCATGCTGGCCGCCGCGGCCGGTGACCACGGGGAACTGTGGGTGGAGCCGGGGATGGGCCACGCCGAGAACGCCGCCGCCGACGACCTGCTGGAGCGCATCGCGCGCTGGGCGCTCGCGCAGGGCGGCTAGCCTTTCCGGTGTTCACAGCCGACCGACCGGTTCCGCGAGGAGCCGACCGGTCCACCGACGAACCCACCCGAGGGACGAGATGGCACAGGTCACGGTGCGCTACTGGGCGGCCGCCAAGGCCGCGGCCGGTGTCGCCGAGGAGCCGTACGACGCGGACACCCTCGCCGACGCGCTGGCCGCGGTGCGCATGAAGCACCCCGGCGAACTGACACGCGTGCTTCAGCGCTGCTCGTTCCTCGTCGACGGGGATCCGGTGGGCACGCGCGGGCACGAGACGGTACGGCTGACCGAGGGCGGCACGGTCGAGGTGCTCCCGCCGTTCGCAGGAGGGTGAGCCGGCGATGACCGAGCAGCCGTATCAGCAGCAGCCGTACCCGCAGCAGGGCCGGCCGCAGCAGGGCCAGGCACAGCAGCCGGGGCCGTATCAGCAGACGTCGTACGGACAGCAGGAGGCGTACGGGCAGCACGCGCCGCACCAGGAGCCGCACGGGCACCGGGCGTCGTACGGACATCAGGGGTCGTACGGGCACGAGGCGTCGTTCGGGCACCAAGCGTCGTTCGGGCAGCAACCCTACGACGAGGACCCGCAGCAGCAGACCCAGCAGTGGCAGGGCCGGACCTGGGAGACCCATCTTCAGGCGCCGGTCACGGCGGTCGGCGTGGAGGAGACGGCGTACCTCCCGCCGCAGGCCTACGCCGCCGCCCCGCAGCAGGAGGCCCTCGCCCCGCAGACC
>NZ_JALLGL010000268.1 GCF_023072675.1 Streptomyces sp. XM83C | reverse complement strand
CCCCCAGAACGAGCCGCGCAGCCAACACCTCCGCCAGCTCCCCCTCCGCCGCGTGACACACATCGGCCCACACCCGATGCAGCGCAGGACTGTCGTCGGCCAGCCGCACCAGCGTCCGCATCCACGCCCACGACCCGGTGGACACCCCGAGCCCCGGCGTGAGCGTGTGCCGTAGGGCGTGTTCGAGCGCCTCCGGCAGCCCCAGCTCGGCGGGTGCCGACCGCACCGCGTCGGTCCACCGCCGGGCGCCGAGGGCGTACAGCGGGGCCACGGCCTCTTCTTTGGCGGCGAAGTAGCGGTAGAAGGTGCGGGGCGCGACGCCCGCCGCGCGGGCGATGTCCTCGGCCCGGGTGGCCCGCAGCCCGTGCGTGACGAACAGCCGGGCCGCGGCGCGGGCGATCTCCATGCGGGTGGCTTCCCGCCGCCGCTCGGTCAGCGTGCCGGAGTGGGGAGAGGGAAAAGGCGCCGATGCGCCGATGGCCGGGGTGTCCGGTTCTGGGGTGGGGGTGGTGCTCACGCCCGGCAGGTTATGCCGGTGTGGCACAATCTGCCATCCGTGGGTCACCCCGTGGTTCAGGTACGGGGTGGCCCACGCCCCGCACCCCCGGCACAGAAGGAGCCGGGCTCCGGCACCGGGGGGAGGCGCCGAAGCCCGGCTCTGGGAAAGTCCCGGCACCGGGGGGAGTGCTTCGGGACTTGGCTCAGGTCCGGGAGGGAGATCGGACGATCGGTCAGACTCTACGACCGAACTCCCGTTCCCAGAAGTCTTGTTCCCGCGCCGCGACTTTCCAATGCGGCGCCGCGACGCCACTTTGCGCGGCCTCCGGCTCCCAGCGCACGCCGGGCGCACCGACCACGCCCGCCGGCACTGCGACCGAGCCGCCCACCGGCACTGCGACCGTCCCGCCCGCCGGCACCGCGGCCGAGGCGCCCGCAGTCACCACGACCGGCACCGACTGACATCCCCTCAGGCCGGGGTGCGCGGCGAGCGCGTCACGCTGCCGCGTCGAACCCGGTGTCCCGGGCGAGCTTCTTCAGCTCCAGCAGCGCGTGCTTCTCGATCTGCCGGATCCGCTCACGGGTGAGCCCGTGCTCCTTGCCGACCTCGGTCAGCGTCCGCTCACGGCCGTCCTCGATGCCGTACCGCATCTTGATGATGGAGGCCGTGCGCTGGTCGAGCCGGCCGATGAGGTCGTCGAGCTCCTCGCTGCGCAGCAGCGTCAGCACGGACTGCTCGGGACTGACCGCCGAGGTGTCCTCCAGCAGGTCGCCGAACTGGGTCTCGCCCTCGTCGTCGACGGACATGTTCAGCGAGACCGGGTCGCGCGCCCAGTCGAGCACGTCGGTGACGCGCTCCGGCGTGGAGCCCAGCTCCGCGGCGATCTCGGCGGGCTCCGGGTCGCGGCCGTTCTCCCGGTTGAACTCGCGCTGGACGCGGCGGATGCGGCCCAGCTCCTCCACGAGGTGGACGGGCAGCCGGATCGTGCGCGACTGGTCGGCTATGGACCGGGTGATGGCCTGGCGGATCCACCACGTGGCGTACGTGGAGAACTTGAAGCCCTTGCGGTAGTCGAACTTCTCGACCGCGCGGACGAGACCGGCGTTGCCCTCCTGGATCAGGTCGAGCAGCGGCAGGCCGCTGCGCGGGTAGCGCCGGGCCACCGCGACGACAAGACGGAGGTTGGAGCGGATGAAGATGTCCTTGGCGCGCTCGCCGTCGGCGACCAGGGCCTCCAGCTCCTCACGGGTGGCGTCCGCCTTGGACTCCTCGTAGCCGTCGAGGACCTGCCGCGCGAACACACCCGCCTCGATCTTCTGAGACAGCTCGACCTCCTTGGCGGCGTCGAGCAGCGGTGTCCGCGCGATCTCGTCGAGGTACATGCCGACCAGATCACGGTCGGCGATGTCGCCGCCGTGGGCGCGCACACTGCTTGCCGCGTCGGCCGTCTCGCCGGTGGCGGACTGACGACGGGCGACGGCACGGGTGGCCATGCGTGCTCCTTTGCGATGGTGGGTCAGCGGGTGGTCCTTCGGACGCCGCGCACTGTCCCGCGCTCTCCCTCGAACGCGGCCTCGAACCCCGCCGGGACTCTCCTCAGCCCCGTCAGGACTCTCCTCGGGTGCCCTGCATCCGATGGAAACAACGACTGGAATCCGGACAGAATTCCCAACCCGCCCCCCTATTTTTCTGATCATGCAGTACCCTGTGCCGCCACACGAGGAGGCGGGATGCCGGCGAGCTCCACAGAGGCGCAGGTCAGGCCGGGGGTCGAGAGTGACCTGGACTCCCTCACGGAGATCTACAACCACTACGTACGTGAGACGGCCGTCACATTCGACACCTCCGTCTTCACTCCGGAAGAGCGCCGCCCTTGGCTGCTCTCCCACCCGGAAGACGGCCCTCACCGCCTGATGGTTGCCACGGAGACGGACCTGTCCGGGCGGGACGGCGAGCGCGTCCTCGGGTACGCCACGTCGAGCCCGTTCCGCGCCAAGCCCGCGTACGGGACGTCGGTGGAGGTCTCCGTCTATCTGCGCCCGGACGCCGGCCGCCGCGGCGTGGGCACCCTGCTGTACAAGGCGCTGTTCGAGGCCCTGGCCGGGGAGGACCTGCACCGCGCCTACGCGGGCATCGCGCAGCCCAACGAGGCCTCGGTGCGCCTGCACGAACGCTTCGGCTTCCGGTACGTGGGCACGTACCGCGAGGTGGGCCGCAAGTTCGGCCGCTACTGGGACGTGTCCTGGTACGAGAAGGAGCTGTAGCCCGCTGCTCCGGGGCTCCCCGCCCGGGAGACCCCCGGACCCCCTCAGCCGAACTGCACCGACCGCTTGGCCAGCCCCATCCAGAACCCGTCGATCACGGACCGCTGTTCCCCCAGCTGCCCGGCGGCGTCGGCGGCGCCCATGGCCACGAAGAGGGGCGCGAAGTGCTCGGTACGGGGGTGGGCGAGCCGCCCGGCCGGCGACTTGCGGGTGAAGTCGAGCAGCGCGTCGACGTCCCCCTCGTCCAGGGCGCGCCGCCCCCAGTCGTCGAACTCGGCGGACCAGCCCGGCACTCCGCCGCTGTGCCGCAGCGCGGCGAGGTTGTGGGTGAAGAAGCCGGAGCCGACGATGAGGACGCCCTCGTCGCGCAGGGGTGCGAGACGCCGGCCGATCTCCATGAGCCGCACGGGGTCGAGGGTGGGCATGGAGATCTGCAGGACGGGGATGTCGGCGTCGGGGAACATCTCGACGAGCGGCACATAGGCACCGTGGTCGAGCCCGCGGTCCGGGATGTCCTGCACGGGGATGCCGGGGGCGCGCAGCAGCTTGCGGACGGATTCGGCGAGCGCGGGCGCGCCGGGGGCGTCGTACCGGACGCGGTAGTAGTGCTCGGGGAAGCCCCAGAAGTCGTGGACGAGCGGCACGGTCTCCACGGCGCCGAGGGCGAGCGGGGCCTCCTCCCAGTGGGCGGAGACGATGAGGACCGCCCTGGGGCGGGGCAGCCGTGCGGCCCAGGCGGCGAGCTGGCCGGGCCAGACGGGGTCGTCGGCGAGGGGCGGCGCGCCATGGCTGAGGTAGAGCGCGGGCATGCGCTCCGGCACCGTTCGGGATTCCTCGGTGACGGTCATGACTGCGGCTCCCTCCCGCAAGGCGGCACTACTTGAACTCTAAAACAATTACGCGACTCACCCTACGTCCGGATTGTTTAAAGTTCAAGAAAGCTTCTCGTAGAGTGGGACACATGAACACGGCACCCCACGTACCGCGCTGGCTGACCGACGAGGAGCAGCGCGTCTGGCGCGCCTACCTGCACGCCACCACCCTCCTCGAGGACCACCTCGATCGCCAGCTCCAGCGGGACGCCGGCATGCCCCACGTCTACTACGGCCTGCTCGTCGGCCTCGCCGAGGCACCGCGCCGCCGGCTGCGGATGACCGAGCTGGCCCGGAAAGCCAAGATCACCCGGTCCCGCCTCTCCCACGCCGTCGCACGCCTGGAGAAGAACGGCTGGGTACGCCGCGAGGACTGCCCCTCCGACAAGCGGGGCCAGTTCGCCGTCCTCACCGAGGAGGGCCAGGAGGTGCTGCGGCGTATCGCGCCGGGCCATGTGGAGGCCGTACGGCAGGCGATGTTCGACCGGCTCAGCCCGGAACAGCAGAAGACCCTCGGCGAGATCATGCAGATCATCGCCGAGGGCCTGGAGCCCGACGAAGCGGGAGCGGACCTGCCCTGGCTGCGCTGAGCCGCTCACTCGGCGCAGCCGGGCAGGTCCGGGACCGTGCGTACGGGGCGTCCCCTCCCCGTACGCACGGAGGATCCGAAGGGGTACGACGACCGCCGGTGACCGACGGCCACCGGTGCACGGCGGCCACCGGAACCGGCCGCCGGCCGTCACCGGACGACCGCCGGCACGGGTCGTCAGTGGGCGACCACCGGCACCGGCACCTCGTCCTCGGCGCCCTCACCGGCGCCGGAGCCGGCGACGGTGCCCATGTTCGGGCGGCCTGCGTTGATGAAGGTCATCGCGATCGCGGCGGCCGCGACCAGGATGCCCACGGCGAACCAGATGGCGCTGGTGTAGCCGTGCACCATGCCTTCCAGCTGGACCATCTGCTGCTGCGGCCGGGAGCCGGCGGAGGCGATGTGGTCCTTGATGTACGACGTCGTCGCGGACGCGGCGATCGTGTTCAGCAGAGCCGTACCGATGGCGCCGCCGACCTGCTGCGAGGTGTTCACCATCGCGGAGGCGACACCGGCGTCACGCGGCTGCACGCCCAGCGTGGCCAGGGACATCGCCGGCATGAAGGCCGTACCCATGCCGAGGCCGAGCAGGATCATCGCCGGCAACAGCGTGGCTGCGTACGAGGAGCCGATCTCCAGCTGGGTCAGCAGCAGCATGCCGGCCGCTGCGACCAGGAAGCCGGGGCCCATCAGCAGCCGCGGCGGGACGCGGGTCATCAGGCGGGTGCCGATCTGGGTGGAGCCCGTGATCATGCCCGCGATCATCGGCAGGAAGGCGAATCCGGTCTTGACCGGCGAGTAGCCCTTGACGACCTGGAGGTAGTAGGTGAGGAAGAGGAACAGGCCGAACATCGCGATGATCGCGAGGCCGAGGGAGAGGTAGACACCGCCGCGATTGCGCTCGGTGATCACACGCAGGGGCAGCAGCGGGGCCTTGACCTTGGCCTCGACGAGGACGAACGCGATCAGCAGCACGGCAGAGGCGACGAACATGCCGATGGTCAGGGAGTCGCTCCAGCCCTCGGACTCGGCGCGGGTGAAGCCGTAGACGAGCGCGACCAGACCGAGCGTCGACAGCAGGACGCCGGGGATGTCGAGCGGGTTGCGGTTGCGCCCGCCCTCCGGCTCACGGATGACGAACCAGGCGCCGAGCGCGGCGACCACGGCGAACGGGATGTTCACGAAGAACGTCCAGCGCCAGTCCAGGTACTCGGTGAGGAAACCGCCGAGGATCAGGCCGACGGCACCGCCGCCACCGGCGATCGCGCCGTAGATGCCGAACGCCTTGGCGCGTTCCTTGGCGTCGGTGAACATGACGGCCAGCAGCGACAGCGCGGCCGGCGCGAGCAGCGCGCCGAACGCACCCTGCAGGGCGCGGGCGCCGAACATCATCGCCTCGTTGGTGGCGGCGCCGCCGAGCGCGGAGGCGAACGCGAAGCCGCCCAGGCCGGTGACGAAGGCCCGCTTGCGGCCCCACAGGTCGGCGATGCGCCCGCCGAACAGCAGCAGTCCGCCGAAGGCGAGGGCGTAGGCCGTGACGACCCACTGCCGGTTGCCGTCGGATATGCCGAGGTCCTGCTGGGCGGAGGGCAGGGCGATGTTCACGATGGTGGCGTCGAGCACGACCATCAGCTGGGCGAGCGCGATGAAGACGAGCGCCTTCCAGCGGTTGGCGTCACCGGAACCGGATGCGGCCGGTGCGCCGGTGGCCTTGGAGGCTGTTCGAGACATGGGGGTACCCACTTCGGGACTTCGTGACGGTGAAAGGACGAAAAAGGGTGTGCTCAAGGGACGGCCGGTCGTCCGTACGTTCGACGTGAGCGACGGCCGGTATCGGGACTGTGGCTGTTGGCGGAACCGGAATCGGCGACAGGCAGTAGGACCGTGCCGGGCCCGGAAACTGATCGGTTGCTCAGACTGATCGGTGGCTCAGACTGATCGGTGGCTCAGACGCCTGCCGAACGCTGCGGTCGCAGCGCACGCAGCAGACGCAGCGGACCAGCCGAAGTCGCTGGAACTGCTGATGGTTCAGGCCGTGCGTCGCAGGTCCTCCATGGTCAGGGCCGTCCCCGGCAGGGCGGAGCGGGCGGGCGCCCGCAGCCCGTCGAGGAACAGTTGCAGATGGCGGTGGACGTACTCGTCGACGCGGAAGCACGGCGTACCGGCCGGGGGCCGGCTCAGCTGGGCGATGGCGACCATCAGGTCGCCGAGACCCACGTCGGGCCGGAGCTGTCCGGCCGCCTTGGCGCGGTCCATGAGCAGTACGACCAGCTCCTCGCACCGCAGGCGGGACGCCTCCAGGTCGGGGTGGTTCCGGTCGAAGGTGCTCTGGACCATCGGGCACAGTGCGCCGATCCGCTCGTCGGCGGCGGCGTGCACGAACCGCTCCAGAGCCTCGAAGGCGTCCCCCGTGGCCCCGAGCGCGGCCTCGGCCGCGGCGGTCGTGCGGTCCATGACGGAGCAGACGACCTCGCGGGCGAGGGCGTCGCGGTCGGGGAAGTTGCGGTAGACCGTGGCGTTGCCCACGCCGGCCCGCCGGGCGATCTCGTCGAGCGGCACGTCCGGCCCGTGCTCGACGAACATCTCGCGGGCGGCGGCGACGATCCGCTCCCGGTTGCGCAGGGCATCGGCGCGGGGCCGGGTCGCCTTGCGCTGTACGGGAAGGGCGGTCTGCACGGCGTACTCCTCGATTGCTCTGTCTGCGTCCATGTCGGTGTCTCTGTCTGTCGCCTCACGGACGATCCGGGGAAGCTCTCCCCGTTTTCCGCGGACACAGGTCTAAACGGGGAAGGGCTCCCCGCTTATTTCGCCCCCACGAACTTTCTTCCTGTGACCTGAGCCACACACCTGTCCGCAGCCGGGCGCTACTCGCCGGAAACCCTCGATCGGCCCAGGCCAGCGCGCGCTCACGGCTCCTGCGAACGAGGGTGATCACAAGGGTGCAGCCGGGGAAACGGGGGCTGCCCGGAGCGAAAGGTCCCGCATGCAGCCGCTGCCCGACCGATCCCGCACGAGCCGTCGGATACGTCTGCGCCCGCGCCGAGTGGCAGCCCTCGCCTCCGTCTCGGCGCTCACCCTCGCCGTCAGCGCGTCCGCGGGAACCGGTCACCTCGGCCCGGGCGGCAGCAGCACCGGCGCGGGCCCCGTCGCGGCACTCGACCACTCCTCCGCCCTCGGCCCCTGCCTCATCAACGGCCGCCCCGCGGTCCAGATGTCCGAGGGCATCCCCACCCCCGGCGGCTACGCCCGCGCCACCGGCACCGTCGACGCCCTCACCGTGATGATCGACTTCCCGGACGCGCCGGGCCAGGGCAAGGCGCTGGACCGGTTCCGCGAGTTCTTTCCGCAGACCCGCACCTGGTTCCGCACCAGCTCCTACGGCCGCCTCGACTACCGCCCCGCCACACCCATCACGGACTGGCTGCGCATGCCGAAACCGTTCCTCGCGTACGGCATAGACCGCGGCGCCCCCTTCGACCCCGGCTACCGGGAACTCGTACAGGACATCGTGGCGGCGGCCGACGGCAAAGTGGACTTCCGCGACTACGACCTGCTCAACGTCCTGGTCACCCCGAACGCGGGCCCCTCCGCCCTGGACACCGTGCTGTCGGTGACATTCGCCGGCAACGCCGACGCCCCCGTCGCCGACGGCGTACCCGTGGCCAACGCCTCCTTCGTCTACTCCCGCCAGGACGACGGCTCCGGCACCTACGACCGCACCGGCTACCGTGTCCTGCCCCACGAGAACGGCCACGTCTTCGGCCTGCCCGACCTCTACACCCAGGAAGGCGGCGGCGCCGTCGGCCACTGGGACATCATGAGCGAGGACTGGGGCGCCAACAACGACCTGCTCGGCTGGCACAAATGGAAACTGGGCTGGCTGACCACCGGCCAGGTCAGCTGCGCCTCCGGCACCGGCACAGCGGAATACACCCTCACCCCCCTCGCCCGCCCCGGCGGCCGCAAACTGATCTTCATCCCCCTGAACACACGCACCGGCTACGCCGTGGAGGTCCGCACCCGCGAGGGCAACGACGAGGCGGTGTGCCGCCCCGGCGTCCTCATCTACCGCGTCGACGCCGACGTCGACACCGGCATGGGCCCCATCACCGTCTTCGACGCCCGCGAGGACAGCGGCGGCTGCACCCGCAGCCCCAACGTCCACGCAGAACTCTCCGACGCCGCCTACACCCCCGGCGACACCTTCAAGGACCCCACGGGCAAGATCCACATCGAGATCGTCTCGGCCGACGCATCGGCCACATACCGGGTCCGGGTCACACGCGACTGACCCCCCACACCACCCACCCCCAGGCGTCGTCGCAGCTCAGAGGGCTTCTCGAAACCGAGTGTGAGGCTGGGTTTGTGCTGGTCAGGCATAGTTTCGGGGTGGGTGAGGTAGGTCCGGTGCGTCCGTGGAGGTGGCGTGCTGGAGGTGCGTGATGGTGTCTGTGCT
>NZ_JALLGL010000267.1 GCF_023072675.1 Streptomyces sp. XM83C | reverse complement strand
GCGTCGGGGGACGGGGTGCCGGTGCCGGTCTCGGTGCGGCCCTCGGAGGGGAACACGTCCTCGGCGGGGGCCTCCTCGGAGGGTTCCCGGACGGTGAAGCGGTAGTCGTTCGACTGCCCCACCCAGTCCCCGTCGTCCTCGTGCCGCTGCACGACGGCCGCGTTGACGGTGACGTCGTCCGGTACGGCGTCCGCCGCGAACGCCAGCCGTACCTCCACGGCGAGCCTGCCGCGCGGGCCCACGGTGAACCCGTGGAAGCCGTCCTCGTCGGTGAACGCCCCGACCAGCTCGTCCTCGTCGGTCTCCTCGAAGGGCACGGTGTGCTCCCGGCCGCCGTGGGAGAACTCCAGGCGGGCCTGGGCCGGCGTCAACGCGTGCCGGCTGTCGACGAGGACGACGACCGGGTGGATGCCGGTGCAGGTACGGGCGGTGGTGTTCCGCAGTTCGATGCGCCAGGTGCCGGGGCCGCCACCGGCCTCGTACGACGCCGGTCCGCCGACGATGCGGGCGCTCAGCGGGAACCGGCCCGCCGCGGCCTCGGCCCCGCTACAGCTCGCGTCGGGCTCGGAGGGGGCGGGGGCCGGGCGTGCGGCGGTGCGGGTGGTGGTGTGGGTGGTGGTGTGAGTGGCGGTCGTGGAGAGCAAGGCCGACTGCGCGGCGGGGGCCGAGGGGGGAGTGGCCGGTTGTGCGGCGGAGGCCACGGGCGGGGCCGCCAGGAGGAGTGCGGCGGCGGGGGCCAGGCAGGGGGACAGAGGCTTGGGCAGTCGCATAGTCATATGAGCCTGACGGTGGCCGCCTTCGGGGCCCGGACACCACGCCCTCGGGGGGCCTCGAACGGGGGACGGCACCGGGGCCGATCGGGGGCGCTCCGCAGTTCGCCGGGTGCACCAGGGTGTCGTACGGCATGACCGGGCCGAACCGCCGGCTCGGCGCCGCGCCACATCACCGGGCCGAGCTGCCCCTCGGCGCCACGCCACATCACCGGACCGAGCCGCCCCTCGGTGCCGTACCTCAGTGCCGGGCCGAACCGCAGCCCCGGCGTCATTGCCGGGCCGGACCGCAGCCCCGGCGTAGTCCAGCGCACCACAGCGCCGAACCGCCGCCGTATTGCATCACCGGGGCGAGTCGAGGTCGGCGCCGTACTCACCGCACCCGAGGGGTCACCCGCCCCATCCGAACACGCCGCCCAGCACCAGCTCCGCGGCTCCCACAGCGACGCCGCGCTCGCCGCCCGCGGCCTGCCGTACCGGTACCGCTCCCCCGACGGCGCCCTCGCGGCGGGCGCGGGCCTCCAGGACGTCGGCGACGCCCCGTACGAAGACCTCGGGTGCCGCCGTCACCGTCCGCCCGCCGAGCAGCACCAGGTCGATGTCGAGCAGCCCGACGAGGTTCGCCGCCCCGGCGCCCAGTACCCGCGCCGCCTCCGCCAGGTCGCCGCCCGCCACGGCGGCCAGACACAGCGCTTCGATACAGCCCCGGTCACCGCAGGTGCACGGCGGCCCGTCCAACTGGATGACCTGGTGCCCGAACTCCCCCGCCCCGGTCCGCGCCCCCCGGTGCACGACCCCGCCGATCACCAGACCGGCCCCGAGCCCGGTCCCGAGATGCAGATACGCGAAGGAGCCCACGGGACCGGCCCCGGCCCGCCCGTCGCGCTCCCCCGCCACCGCGAGTCCCAGCGCCGCCGCGTTGGTGTCCTTGTCCACCACGACCGCTACGCCCATACGCCCGGCCAGCGTCTCCCGCAGCGGGAACCCCTCCCACTGCGGGAAGCCGGTGACCCGGTGCAGCACGCCCCTCGCGTGGTCGAGCGGCCCCGGCAGCGCAACCCCCGCCCCGAGGAGCGTGCCCGCGGGTGCCCTCTCCGCGAGGGGTTCCGCCTCCCGGAGCACGGCGTCCACCGCCGCCTCGGCGCCGGACCGGGCCAGGTCCACGGCGGCGCGCCGTTCGGCGACGATCCGGCCGGTCAGGTCCACGAGGACGGCGCGGACCTCGTCCCGGTCCAGGTGCACGCCGAGCGCGTGCCCGGCATCGGGCACGAGCCGCAGCACGGTCCTGGGTTTGCCGCCGGTCGACGCGCGTCGGCCCGCCTCCGCGGCCAGCCCCTCGTCCCTCAGCCGGGCAGTGATCTTGCTGACGGCCTGCGGGGTGAGCCCGGTCCGCTCGGCGAGTTCCAGCCGGCTGATGCCGTCGTCGCCGGCGCGCCGCAGCAGGGCGAGCACGAGTGTGGCGTTGTGGCTGCGCAGGGCCAGCAGATTGGCGCCGCCGTTCGTCCTGTTCACCACGCCATTGTCGCCCGTACTTGCACTTTGGCAACAGCGTTGCGAAAGTGGGGGCATGACTGGCACTCCCCTCGGCGGCCCTCCCGGCACCCCGGCCCGCCCCCTGCGCGTCGGCCTGGTCGGTTACGGCCTCGCCGGTTCCGTCTTCCACGCCCCGCTGATCGCCACCACCGAGGGCCTCGCCCTGGACACGGTGGTCACGTCCGCCCCCGAGCGGCAGCAGCAGGCCCGCACCGAACACCCGGACGTGCGTGTCGTCGCGACCCCGGACGAGCTGTTCGACCGCGCCGGCGATCTCGACCTCGTCGTCATCGCCTCCCCCAACAAGACGCACGTACCGCTCGCCACGACCGCGCTGAAGGCGGGCCTGCCCGTCGTCGTCGACAAACCGGTCGCGGGCACGGCCGCCGAGGCGCGTGAGCTGGCCGCCCTCGCCGAGGAGCGCGGTCTGCTGCTGTCCGTGTTCCAGAACCGCCGCTGGGACAACGACTTCCTCACCCTCCGCAAGCTTCTCGCCGACGGCGAGCTGGGCGACGTATGGCGCTTCGAGTCCCGCTTCGAACGCTGGCGCCCCCAGCCGAAGGGCGGCTGGCGCGAGTCCGGCGACCCGGCGGAGATCGGCGGCCTGCTGTACGACCTCGGCAGCCATGTCGTCGACCAGGCGCTGGTCCTGTTCGGTCCGGCGGTGCGCGTGTACGCCGAGTCGGATGTGCGCCGCGCCGGTGCCGCCGCCGACGACGACACCTTCATCGCGATCACCCACGCCGGCGGTGTCCGCTCCCACCTGTACGTCTCCGCCACCGCCGCCCAGCTCGGCCCCCGCTTCCGCGTCCTCGGCTCCCGCGCCGGGTACGTCAAGTACGGCCTGGACCCGCAGGAGGCCGACCTGCGCGACGGCGCCCGCCCCGGCGCGGACGGCGCCGAGTGGGGCACTGAGCCGGAGTCGCTGTGGGGCCGTATCGGCTCCGGCGAGTCCCCGGTCAGCGGCGGCGGCAGCCCCGTACCGACCCTGCCGGGCGACTACCCGGCCTACTACGCCGCCGTGGCCCGCGCCCTCACCGGCGCCGGACCCAACCCGGTGACCGCCCTGGAGGCGGCTGCCGCGCTCGATGTGCTGGAAGCGGCCCGGCGATCGGCCCGAGACGGAGTGGCGGTGACCCTGTGATGAGCGGACACGGACCGACCCCGAGGCTCCAGCCGGAGCTGACCCCGAGCGTGGAGGAACTGGAGGCGCAGGAACGCCGCCTGGTCTTCCGCCGGTTCACCCATGACGACGCATGGGAGCTGGGCTCCCTGCTGGTACGCATGGCCCGCGAGCGCCAGGCCCCGGTCGCGGTCGACATCCACCGCGGCGGACAGCAACTGTTCCACGCGGCGCTGCCCGGCTCCACGCCCGACAACGACGCCTGGATCCGGCGCAAGCGGCGGGTCGTCGAGCGCTACGGCGCCTCCTCCTATCTGGTCGGCGCCCGCTTCCGGGCCAAGGGCACCACCTTCGAGGAGTCCTCCCGCCTCGACCCCGACGTGTACGCGGCGCACGGCGGTTCCTTCCCCGTGCACGTCGAGGGCGTCGGCGTCGTCGGCGCGATCACCGTCTCGGGGCTGCCGCAGCTCCAGGACCACCGGTTCGTGGTGGAGGCACTGGAGGAGTTCCTGCGCCCGGACGACCCGGACCGGGACCGCTGACCGCTGACCGCCGGGGGCTGAGGCTGACGGCTGACGGCTGACGGCTGAGCACAGCGGAAGCGCACCCGAGACGGGCCCTGGGGCCGGGGTCCTGGGCCCGAAAGTCCGTTCCCCGGAATTAAGTCGGGACACTCTCCGGTTGGCACTGGCGAGCACCACGAAGGATCATCGCCGCCCCAGCCGGAGGGACCCACCCGTGAGCAACCCCGTGAAGGAATCGATCGGCCGATACGGCATCTTCAGCCTCGGACTGCGCTCGGAGGACCCGCAGCGCCGAGGCGAACTCGACGAGGCAGCCGCCGAGTTGGAGGAGCTGGGCTACGGCGCCCTGTGGCTCGGCGGCAGCAGCTCCGCCCGCCACGCCGCGCCTCTCCTCGGCGCCACCCGGCGCATCGTGGTCGGCACCGGCATCCAGAGCATCTGGCAGTACGACACCACCGAAACCGCCGCCCGCTTCGCCGAGCTGGAGGCCTCTCACCCGGGCCGCTTCGTCCTCGGCCTCGGCGCGTCCCATGCCAAGCTGGTCGAGCAGTACCGCCGCCCGTACTCCTCCCTCGTCGCCTACCTCGACGGGCTCGACGCCGCCGGGGTCCCCGCCGGACGGCGTGTGCTGGCCGCGCTCGGCCCCAAGACCCTGACGCTCGCCCGGGACCGGGCGGCGGGCGCGATCCCGTATCTGACGAGCAGTGACCACACGGCCCGCGCCCGGACGATCCTCGGCGAACAGGCGCTGCTCGCGCCTGAGTTGAAGGTGGTCCTGGAGGAGGACCCGGCTCGCGCCCGCGAGTTGGCCCGCGGTGCGCTCGCCATCTACCTGGACCTGTCGAACTACACCAACAACTTCCTGCGGGACGGCTTCACCGAGGACGACCTGGCCGGCGGCGGCAGCGACCGGCTGATCGACGCGGTCTTCGCCTGGGGCACGGAGGACACGATCCGCAAGCGCATCGACGAGTTCCGCGCGGCGGGCGCCGACCATGTCTCACTCCAGGTGGTGCACGACGGGCCGCGCGACCATCTGCCGCGCGATGGCTGGAGGCGCCTCGCGCAGATCCTGGCCTGAGCCCGACCAGGCGCGCAGATCCCGGCCGAGCCCGTCGATCTCCAGCTCCACGACGTCCCCGGCCCGCAGATACGGCTTCGGCTCGGGATGCCCCATCGCCACCCCTGCCGGGGTGCCCGTGTTGATGACGTCACCCGGGTACAGGGTCATGAACCGGCTGACGTACCGCACGACCTCGGCCACCGGGAAGATCTGCTCGGCGGTCGTGCCGTCCTGTTTCAGCTCGCCGTTGACCCACAGCCGCAGCCGCAGGTCCTGCGGGTCCGGTATCTCGTCCGCGGTCACCAGCCACGGCCCCAGCGGGTTGAACGTCTCGCAGTTCTTGCCCTTGTCCCAGGTGCCTCCCCGCTCGATCTGGAACTCGCGCTCGGACACGTCGTGCGCCACCGCGTACCCGGCGACATGCGCGAGGGCCTCCTCGTCCGACTCCAGATAGCGCGCAGTACGGCCGATGACGACGGCCAGTTCCACCTCCCAGTCGGTCTTCGTGGAGCCGCGCGGCACGAGCACCGTGTCGTTCGGGCCGACCACCGTGTCCGGCGCCTTGAAGAAGACGACGGGTTCTGCGGGCGGCTCGGCGCCGGTCTCGCGGGCGTGGTCGTGGTAGTTCAGCCCGATGCACACGATCTTGCCGATCCGCCCCAGCGGCGGCCCGATCCGCAGCCCGGTCCGATCCAGCGCGGGCAGCTCACGGGAGTCGGCCGCGGCACGGACCCGGGCGAGAGCGGCGTCGTCGGCGAGCAGCGCGCCGTCGATGTCGGGCACCAGACCCGACAGGTCGCGCAGGGTTCCCTCGCCGTCCAGCAGCGCCGGCCGTTCCGACCCGGCCGTACCGACGCGCAGCAGCTTCATGGATCCTCACCGTCTTCCTCGATCGGGGGCGCCCGGCCGATGGAGCGACCGGGTGCGGCCGTGGCGCAGCCATCGGAGGACTGTTCGATCCTCCAAGCCCGCATTCCACTCCGCAAGACCCCGTTCACGTACTGGACCGTCATGACGCGGGGGCCGCTGCTGTCGCGCCCCGGCAGGCTCGGGCGCCACACCAGCCCGGCTCGCCGTCACGCCGTGGCGGGCTGCTCCAGTGCCCCGCTGCCCGCCGGGTACAGCACCGCCCGTTCCACGGCGCTCCAGGTCGTGCTGGTCACGACGTACAGCGCGGCGGCCAGCGGTACGACCGCCACGGTGATGAGGGTGGCGAAGGACATGAACGGCATGACCTTGCCGACCGCCGCCAGGCCGGGCACGGAACCCTCACCGCCTGCGCCGCCCGAGGCCGACAGCGCGCCGCTGTCGGCCATGGTCCTGCGCGTCCGGCGGAAGTTGAACGTGGCGACGGCGAGGACGACGGCGAACAGCCCGAGGTAGACGACCCCGGCCGGTCCGAAGACCCCGCCGTCGGCGAGGGCGTCGTGCCAGCGGCCTCCCAGGGGCGCGGCGAACAGTTCGTGGGTCAGCAGCTCGTTGCGCTCACCTCCGATCGTGGAGCTGGCGAACAGGTGGTACAGCAGGAAGAACGCGGGCAGCTGGAGCAGGCTGGGCAGGCATCCCGACAGCGGGGAGACCTTTTCCTTCGCATGCAGCTCCATCACGGCCTGCTGAAGCCGCTCCGGGTTCTTCGCGTGCTTGCGGCGCAGTTCGGCGATCCGGGGCTGGAGTGCCGCGCGCGCCCGCTGTCCGCGCGCGGCGGCCCGGGACAGAGGATGCACGAGGAGCCGTACGAGCATCGTGAACAGGACGATCGCGGCGGCGGCGGACGAGGTGTGGAACAGCGGCTGGAGCAGCTCGGCGAGCTGCTCGACGAGTCGGGCGAACAGGGACATGGACGGGTGAGCCCTCCGGGGTCACGTCGTGCCGTGCAGGCAGCGGTTGCGGCTGGGGACAGCGGCGTGACGACCGGGCATGGGGCATGGCGGCCCGCGAGGACGACGCGGCGGCCCGAGGAAGGCGCGGGTGTGCTGCGTCGGCCCTGCGGGTGTGCGGGGAGAGGTGCCGAAGGGTGCCCTATGCGGCGGTCGCCGGGAGGGCGGCTCCTGGTGCCCTGGGCCGGCGGCGGCCGGGCGCGTCGGGATCGCGCTGGGGCAGGAAAGCCGTACGGCGGGACCGGTCCCGTATCGCTGTACGTATCCGGGCCCGGGGTGTGACCGGTACCGACCGCGCGCTGATCACGGCGCAGGCGGTGAGCGCGGCCCCGGCGGCGGCGGTCGCGGCGAGCGCGACGGTCGCGGAGAGGCCGCCCGCGTCCAGCAGGGCGAACTGGAGGACGAGGAGGAGCAGGGCGAGGGCGGGGCGCAGCATGTCCCGGCCGGGCATCGGCATGCCGCGGTCACGCACCATCGTCGGTCCCCCCTCTGTCTGCTCTGCGCGCCAGTATGACGTCTGCTTCCCCGCGCGGACCACGCGGACTCGGTCACCAGCGGCTCCAGCAGCCGCTCGCCGCAGCAGTGCCTTGCTGACCGGATCCGCCGGATTCGGGTCGAGTCCCGGCCCTGGCACCATCACAACGTCCGACACCGGCACGATGGTTCCGCACGTGCCGCATTCTCCGTACGGGCGGTTCGACCTGGCTGTTCACGCTGCTGCGGGTCGCCCAGGGCGCCGCCGGCGCCGCACTGCTCGCAAGCAGCCTCGGCCCGGTCGTCCACGCCTTCCCGGACCCACGCGGCCGACTGCGCGCCACCGGCGTGTGCTGCGGGACGGCCGGACAAAGGGAGGAAACACGAAAGGAAGGTAAGGAACGGCCCCTGGCCTGCGGATACCTCACGACATCGGCGTAACGGCAGTACGGTGTCACCCATGCGCCCCGACACGCCCGCCGAAAACGTCGACCACGCCGCCGAGGCCGCCCGCCTGGAACGGACCGCCGGCCTGTATCCCGAGGACGCCGAGAGCCTGCTGCTGCGCGCCGCCGCCCACCTCGAACTCTCCGGCGACCGCCCCGCGGCCACGGCCCTCTACGACCGCCTCCTCGGCTCGGCGGCCGACCTGGACAACCCGCACCTGGTCCGCGCGCTGAAGGCCTCCAACCTGTGGGAGTACGGCCACGAGGCCGAGGCCCGCGCCATCATCGACGGCATCCGGGCAGCCGCGCCGCGCGACCCGGCGCCCTGGGTGATCGTCGCCGAGGCGCTGGAGTCCCACGACGAGCTGGAGGCGGCGCACGACACGTTCACCGAGGGCGCCCGCCTCCTCCTCACCGACACCGACGAACCCCCCTACGCCACCCACCCGCTCCTCTTCGGCCGGCACCGGGTACGCCGCATGCTGGGCGCCGCCCACGACGACTGGGACACCCTGGCCGACACCCTCAACACGGCACCGGTGCCCCTGGACGAACTCCACGACCCCAACCGCGTCTGGTCCCTCGGCTCGGACAACCCGGCCGAACTGGCCGCCGAGATCTCCCGCCTCCGCGCCGAACTCGGCACCTACCGCGAGGCCCTCTCCCGCCCCTTCCCGGTGGCAGTCCTGCACTGGCCGGAGCCCGAACTGGCCGAACTCCTCCGCGACTACCCGGCCCTGGCCCCCGAATACCCCTCGTACGAGGCCCACCTGGCCACGGTCGAGACCTCCCTGCGCGAACTGGCCGCCTCCGGCACCCAGAACCTCGGCATCGTGACGGGCACGGTCCCCTCCTACGAAGCCTTCGCCGCCTCGGAATCCACCACCCCCACCGAC
>NZ_JALLGL010000266.1 GCF_023072675.1 Streptomyces sp. XM83C | reverse complement strand
GGGCGGGAGCGCCTGATGCCGGGGGCGTGAGTGCCGCCGTGGGCGGGCCGCCCGGTCCGCGCCGTCGAGGTGCGGGCCGGGCTCACCCCGAAGGGCGCCTGCCGGGCTCACCGAGGACGGCGCCGGCCGCGCTCACGCCTCCAGCGCGAACACGTCCCCGGTCCGCGCCGCCATCTCGCACTCGTTCGCGAACGTGTGCGTGTAGTCGACGGGCCGTCCGCCCCACTCCCCCACCGCCCGGACCGTCACCGGCGCGTACACCATGGTGCAGAGGACGTCCTGCGGCGGCAGCGCGGCGATGTCGCCGTCCGTCGCGGCGAGTTCCGCGCAGGCCCGCGCGGCACGCGCGTGCCCCTGCGGCGGGTCGCAGAGCAGCAGCGTGCCCCGCGTGTCGGACGAGCGTGCGTCGCCCCGGGTCACGGTGAGGTACAGCCAGTGCCCGGACGCGGCACCGGACGCGGGTACGGACACGGCCGGGAGCCCGCCCTCCGCGCCCGGCGCGGCGGCGACGGCCGGCTGGGTGCCGGCGGTGAGCAGCGCGGCGGACAGCAGCCCGCCGGCGAGGGTTCGTGCGAGGTACGTCATTCCCTGTGCATCGGCACGGCGGTGCCGGGACACCAGCCCCGCTCACCCGATCGAGCCCCCTCGGCGCGGTGTGCCACCAGGTCGAACGCCGCGAGCACCACCCGTGACTGGTACTCCACCTGGCGTGGGACCGGCACCCAGCGCGCCCCGCAGCCGTCGCGGTAGTCGGCGCACCACAGGTCGATGAGCCGGTCCAGTTCGCTCAGGGCGCCGGCCGCGACGGGGCCCGCGCAGGTGACGAGCTGGTGGAGCAGTCCCGCCGTGCGCAGGGCGAGGCGCCGGCCGGCGATGCGCAGGGCGGCCAGATGGGCGGTCGTCAGGGGCGGCAGCGGCCGGCCCTGGATGTCCCGGTCGGGGTCCCAGGCGTCGGCGAGGCCGGGGCAGACCAGTAAATAGTCGCCGACGGGTGCGAGCAGGCGGGCCGCGTCCGGCACGGCCGCGAGGAGCGGGCGGATCCGCGCCAGCAGCAGCTCCAGCGTGCCGGCGTCGGCGCGCAGGGTGCGGCTGATGGTGCGCAGGGCGGCGTCCCGGTCGGCGGGCGGTGAGCCGTCCTCCACGGCGGGCACGGCCCACATGGGCGCCTCGACGATGGCGGTGACGGTGCCGTAGCGGTGCGGGTGGTACCAGGTGGACTCGACGGCCGCCTCGGTGATCGCGGCGGCCAGGTCGCCGCGCTGGGGCGGCGGTATCAGGTGGACGGCGGGGCCGAGGACGGGCCAGTACAGGGTGTCGTACGGGCCGAGTTCGCGGGGCACGCCCAGGCGGCGTGCGATCCCGGCGACCCGGTCGGGGAGTCCGGGCAGGTCGTGGGTGAGTTCGACGAAGCCGCCGCCGACGTCGACGCCGTGCAGCGACACTTGGAAGAAAGGTTTCAGCTCGTCCTGGAGGCCGAGCAGGGCGCGGGTCTCCGGCAGGGCGGCACCGTCCGCGCCGTCGGGCAGCCACTCGGGCTGCTCCAGGAAGCCGGGGCGGAAGAAGTGCCGGAAGTAGTGGCCGAGGGTGTACGGGCCGGACAGCCAGGCCTCGTTGCGCCGCAGCCCGTCGGGGTCGAGGCACAGCAGCAGGTTCCATGTGGCGTCGGCGCCCTCGGTGAGCGCCGGGTCGGCGAGGGCGCGTTCGGCGAGCCGCAGGACGGTGGCGCCGCCCACGGGTTCGTTGGCGTGCGGTCCGGCGACGACGAGGGCCTGGCGGCTGCCGTGGCCGACGGACAGCAGCCACAGGGGCGCGCCCGCACGGGATGTGCCGACGCGCCGCAGCCGGGCATCCCCGGGGTGGCGGGCGACGAGTGCGGCGGCTTTGTCGGCCAGCTCGTCCGCGCTCGGGTAGCGCAGAAGCGGCGGCAGGGCGCACCTCCACGTGCGGGACCGTCGGTTCACCTGGTGTTCATGGTGTACGCACAGTCAGTCACGGCTCGTCCGCTACGTCAACACCGCGGCGGGCGGGGAAACTCGGTGACGCGGTTCAGTGGGCGGAGAGCCGGTAGGCGACGCTGCCGAAGCCGATCTGGTCGCCCTCGCGGACGACGGCGGCGCCGATGACGCGGCGGCCGTTGACGGTGGTCCCGTTGGTGGAGCCGAGGTCGCGCAGTATCCACAGGCCGCCCTGCCGGCTGAGTTCGGCGTGCATGCGGGAGACCGTCTCGTGGCTCAGCCGCAGCCCGTTGCCGGGGTCGCGGCCGATCCTCAGGGGATGGTCGCTGCCGGGGTGCGGCAGCAGCAGCTTGGGCAGCCGCTCGGCCTGCCAGGCCCTGCGCAGCCGTACCGTGAACCCGGAGACGGCCTCGACGGCGCCGAACACGGCGCGGGAGACACGGTTCTCCTTGGGCAGATCGGCGGTGAGCGCGGCCAGCTCCTCGGACCGGCGGGCGGCGAGCGCCAGTTCCATCCGGTGGAGGAACGTGTCGTGGGACAGGCGGCCCACGGCGGCGCCGTCCCTGAGGGCCTTCAGCGCCCGGTCGCGCTCCGCGTCGGACAGCCGCGCGGGCTGGGCTTGGAACTCGAAGGACGACGTCACGGGTGTGATTGTCGGTCAGCACGGTTCGGGTGTCCAGAAAAGGGAGAAACAGGCCGGCGGGCACGCAGGGGCCACGCGCGCGTGCCCGTGCCGACACCCGCCGCGAAAGCCGTGGTTCGGAAGCGGATCGATCTCGTGTGGCGCAGGATGGACGGGCTACATCACGGTGAGCAGACGAAGGGGAACCGTCCGTGCAGTTCGAGGTGTGGGCACCGCAGGCCGAAGAGGTGTCGCTGGAGTGCGACGGCGTCACGCGCGCGTTGGAGCGAGATCCTGAGCGGGCCGGGTGGTGGACGGGGGTGGCCGAGGCGCGGGACGGATCGCGGTACGGCTTCTCGGTGGACGGCGGACCGGTGCGCCCGGACCCGCGCTCGCGGCGGCAGCCGGACGGCCCGGACGGGCTGAGCGCGGTCGTGGACCACGGCCGGTACGCGTGGCGTGCCGAGTGGGCGGGGCGCGGGCTGCCCGGCGCGGTGCTGTACGAGCTGCACGTGGGGACGTACACGCGTGAGGGCACGCTGGACGCGGCGGCGGAGCGGCTCGGGCATCTGGTGGAACTGGGCGTGACGCACGTGGAGTTGATGCCGGTGTGCCCGTTCCCGGGGCGGCACGGCTGGGGGTACGAGGGGGTGTCGCTGTGGGCGGTGCACGAGCCGTACGGCGGGCCCGAGGCGCTGAAGCGGTTCGTGGACCGGGCGCACGAGCTGGGGCTCGGCGTGGTCCTGGACGTCGTGCACAACCATCTCGGCCCGTCGGGGAATCATCTGCCGGTGTTCGGGCCGTACTTCACCGACCGGCATCAGACGCCGTGGGGTGCGGCGGTGAACCTGGACGCGCCCGGCTCGGACGAGGTGCGGGCGTTCCTGGTGGGCAGTGCGCTGGCGTGGCTGCGGGACTACCGGATCGACGGGCTGCGGCTGGACGCGGTGCACGCGCTGGTGGACACGCGCGCGTACCACTTCCTGGAGGAGCTGTCGGCGGCGGTGGACGCGCTGGCCGCGCAGACGGGCCGGCCGCTGTTCCTGATCGCCGAGTCCGATCTCAACGACCCGCGGCTGATCATCCCGCGCGAGGAGAACGGGCTCGGTCTGCACGCCCAGTGGAACGACGACTTCCACCATGCTCTGCACACGGCGCTCACGGGTGAGGCGCAGGGCTACTACGCCGATTTCGCCCGCGCTCCCTTCGCCGCGCTGGCGAAGACGCTGACCGGGGGGTTCTTCCACGACGGGACGTACTCGAGTTTCCGGGGCCGCAGCCATGGGCGTCCGCTGGACCGGGGCCGGATCGGCGGGCACCGGCTGCTCGGCTACAGCCAGACCCACGACCAGGTCGGCAACCGGGCGCAGGGCGACCGGCTGTCGGCGTCGCTCTCCCCCGGGCTGCTGGCCTGCGCGGCGGCACTGACGCTGACGGCGCCGTTCACGCCGATGCTGTTCATGGGCGAGGAGTGGGCGGCGGGCACGCCCTGGCAGTTCTTCACGGACCACACCGACCCGGAGCTGGCCGAGGCGGTACGGCGGGGCCGGCGGCGGGAGTTCGCGGCGCACGGGTGGGCCGAGGACGAGGTGCCGGACCCGCAGGACCCTGCGACGCGGGAGCGGTCCTGCCTGGACTGGTCGGAGCCGGAGCGTGAGCCGCACGCGCGCGTACTGGACTGGTACCGGCGGCTGATCGCCCTGCGGCACACCCACCCGGATCTGACCGACCCGGACCTGGCCGACATCAAGGTGGCCTACGACGAGGAGGCCCGCTGGCTGGCGTTCCGGCGCGGCGACGTCCGGGTCGCCGTCAACCTGGGCAAGGAGCCCGCCGAGATTCCGCTGGGCACCCGCCCGGCGCGGGTGCTGGCCGCGTGGGACGAGACGGGCGGGCCCGGGGAGGACGGGCTGCTGAGAGTGCCCGGGGAGTCGTGCGTGGTGCTCGAACAGGACTGACGGGCGGCGGGAACGGCGGCAGCGACGGCGGACCTCACCGGGGCAGCGCGGCCGGTCCGCCGCCCGTCCGGCGGACCGGCGAAGGGCGGGCCGACGGACGGGCGGGCCAGCGGACGGGCGGGCCGGCGGAGGACGGCCCGGCGGAGGACGGCCCGGCGGAGGACGGCCCTGCGAAGGGCGGGTCGGCGGAGGACGGGCCGGCGGAGGACAGGCCCGCCAAGGACGGGCCGGCGAAGGGCGGGCCCGCGAAGGACGGCCCGGCGGACGGACGGCCCGGCGAAGGACGGCCCGGCGGACGGGCGGCCCGGCGGAGGACGGGCCAGCGGAGGCTTCTAGATCTCGTCCTCCGGCCCGCTCTCCCGCAGTTCCGTCACCCGTTCCAGCAGGATCGCCTCCCAGGCGCGCCGCAGCTGGGTGCGCAGCAGCGGCAGCGGCGTGGTGTCGCGGCCGTCGAGGCGGGCGGCGAGGTTGAGGACCGTGTCGCAGCGGGCGAGCCACAGTCCGCGCAGGCAGGGGCGGGCGCCGTAGCCGGCGAGGGTGGCGGCGCGGACGGCGGCGCCGGAGCCGACGGCGAGGGCCAGTCCGGCGATGTCCTCGGCCGGGTCGCCGAGAACGGCCCGAGTCCAGTCGAGGACGCCACGGACACGGCCGTCGGCGGTGACGACGAGGTGTTCGCCGCGCAGGCCGTGGTGGACGAGGACGGCGGCGCCGGGCTGGGCGGCGAGCTGGGCGGCGCCGGGCGGGGTGAGCTGGCCCAGCCGGGCCGGGTCGAACTCGTCGGCGTCGCCCAGGGCGCGGGCGGCGGAGACGGCCATACGGCGCAGCGCCTCCAGGGAACGCGGCGGGGTGCGCGGCACGCCGAGCGCCTCGGCCTGCCGGGCCGACACCTCGCGCAGGCCGCTGAGCAGACCGGCCAGGTCGGTCTCGCCGACGGCGGAGACGTCGTGGTCCTCGGCGGTGCCGCCGGGAACCTTCGTGTCGAGGGTGTAGGTGAGACCGGGCGTCCACTCGCCGTGCGCGACGCTGGTCGGCACGGCGACCGGGACGTGCGGGCGGACCAGTTCCCGCAGGCGCAGTTCGCGCCGCTGGCGGACGGCGGAGTCACGGTCGGGGGCGAGGCGCAGCACATGGCGGGTGCCGATCCACCAGGTGGAATGGGTGCCGTCGTCGGCGACGGGCCGTACGTCGGGGCCGGAGCCGCCGTTCGGGCTCTTGCCTTCCTTCAGGAGGGTGCTGACGAGTCGGCGGACGGTGTCCGCCGTGGGTGTCGGTGCCTGGGTCATTGGTTGCGCCGTCGTGTGTCGGTGTGGGTGCCGGGTCCTGCGGGGCCGCTGTTGCTGCTCGGTCCTGTTCAGTCCACTATGACCAGCTCGCGAGTGGTGTTGTTGAGGCGGCGTCCGCCGTCGTCGGTGACCGTGACGATGTCCTCGATGCGCACGCCGAACCGGCCGGGCAGATAGATGCCGGGTTCGACGGAGAAGCACATGCCGGGTACGAGGGGCTGTTCCTCGCCTTCGATCATGTACGGCGGTTCGTGCGTGGTGACGCCGATGCCGTGGCCGGTGCGGTGGATGAAGTACTCGCCGTACCCGGCGTCGGTGATGACGGCGCGGGCGGCCCGGTCGACGTCCTGGCAGGCGGCGCCGGGGCGGACGGCGGCGAAGCCGGCCTGCTGGGCCTCGCGGACGATGTCGTGGACGCGGCGTTCCTCGTCGGCGGGTTCGCCGACGTGGACGGTGCGGGTGGTGTCGGAGCCGTAGCCGTCCTTCAGGCCGCCGAAGTCGAGGACGACCATGTCGCCGTGTTCGATGACGCGGTCGCCGACCTCGTGGTGCGGGTCGGCGCCGTTGGGTCCGGAGCCGACGATGGTGAAGTCGACCTGGGAGTGGCCGTGGCCGCGCAGCAGGTCGGCGAGGTCGGCGCCGACGTCGGTCTCGCGGCGGCCGGCGAACCGCATCGTGCGGATGTCCTCGAAGGCGCGGTCGGCTGCGGCGCCCGCGGCGGCCAGCAGTTCCAGTTCGGCGGCGTCCTTGACGGCGCGGAGCATGGGCAGCGCGTCGGTGAGGGAGGCCCAGCCGCCGTCGGGCAGGGCGCGCTGCAAGGCGAGCAGATGGAGGGCCCACGTGGTGTCGCTGACGCCGTACCGGCCGTGGGGGTCGAGGAGGGCGGCGGTGGCGGCGTAGGGGTCCTTGCCGTCGGTCCAGTCGCGCAGGGTCAGCGCGGGCGCCCCGGCGGCCTTGACGGCGTCCGGGGCCTCCAGGGCGGGGACGACGAGCACGGGGTCGTGGTCGGGGGTGAGGACGAGGAGGGTGAGCCGCTCGGTGACGGCGATGGGCGCGTACCCGGTGAGCCACACCAGGTCGGGGCCGGGAGCGACGAGGAGGCCTGCGAGTCCCGCGTCCGCGGCGGTCCGCACGGCGCGCTCCATGCGGGCGCGGTAGTCGTCGGCGGTGAACGGCGCGGCGGCGGTGCCGGTCATGTGGTCCTCCCTGCGCGGGTGCGAGGACTGACGGGTGTCCCTCCGCGTCGGTCCGTGGCCTGCCAAGCATCCTGCCCGCAGCGCGTGTGCGGCGCGAGCGGATGGGCGGTTCGTCCGGGGCCATCGTGGCGGGGCGGCGCGGCGCGGACCAGTGGTTTTCGCGCACGGCGAGCAAGATCCGGGTGCGTGGGGCTCCCGGTCCACCGGCGTTGACCTGTGCCGGGCCGGCCGGGTCGTGCGGGGGCGGCGCCGGGCGGCCACCACCCGGAGCACAAATTCGTACGACTGTACGAGCGCGGCCGGTGGGAGGCGCGGCCGTACGGTCGGAGACGGAGCCGGCCGCCCTCGGCGCCGCGCGTCCGCTCGCCCCCTCTCACACGACGACGCCCAGCACAGCCCTCAGCTGCTGATACCCCCCACTGCGATGCCGCACCGTCAGCGTCACCTCACTGCCGGGACGGGCGGCGGCGACGGCACGGGCGAGGTCGGCCGCACGGTCGATCCGGGTGCGGTCGACGTTCAGCAGGAGGTCGCCGCGGACCAGCCCCGCCGCGTACCCGGGGCCGGGGACGTGCACACCGGCGACCAGCGCCCCCGGTCTGCCGTCGTCCATGACCTCCACTCCGAGGCTCGCCCGAGCCCCCGGCACCGGGCTCGCGGAAGGCACCGCCGCCGCGGCGGCCGTGGCAGGCGCCGCGGCCTCGGGCCGGCCGGACGCGCCGGGGGCCTGCCCGGCGTCCGGGGTCCGCGGCCCGTGGACCGCCGTGCGCCGGAGGTCGGCGAGCGTGCCCGCGCCGAAAAGCGTCACGCCGACCGCGCCGATGCCGACCCCGGCCAGCAGCAGGACCGTTCCGGCGAGCAGGGCGCACAGCACCGCGGGCAGCCGGCGCCCCCGGCGTCGCGCGGCATGCGGACGCCGGGGCGCCGGGCCGCCGCCGGGACGGGGCTTGCCGGGGTCCCGGCCGGGCATCGGCTTGGGACGCAACGCAGTCGGTTCCATGGATCGCCTCCGGCAGGTGCTCTACCCGGCGTCCCGGCCCTCGATCTGCCACGAACGAGTGAGACTCCCCCCGGTCACCTGTGGGAAGGGACGGCCGGGCAGGCGCCCGGCACCAGGTCAGGCGCCCGTCGTGAGCCGGGGGCCGCCAGGACCGCCGCCGCCCCGCGCGGCTCGCCCGCCCCGACGAGTTCGACGCGGTGGACGAGGCCGGGTTCGCTGAGCGGCACCGCGACCGGGCCGGGGGCGCCGGACGCGGAGGCGGGCAGCAGGGCGAGGCCGGGCCCGGCGGCGACCGGTCCGGCCACGGTGCGCAGGTCGGTGCCGTCGTACCGCGGGGTGGGCCGGAATCCGCGCCCGCCGTCCGCCGCGCGCAGCCGCTCCGGCGGCAGGCCGGCCTCGGGGGCGTCCAGCCAGCGGGCGTCGGCGAAGCCGAGACATCGCCGCCCGCCCGGCCAGGGGTGCCCGGCGGGCAGCCGGACGGCGACGGGTTTCACCGACCCCGCGCGTGGTCAGCGACGCCACGTCGGGCAGCCGCAGCGGGTCGCCGGGGGCGGCGAGCCCGTCGACCAGGCCCAGGTCCGCCTCGCGCGCGGCGACGGCCGCCGGGACCTCCCGGCGCGGCAGCACCCGCAGTGTCGTACCGGCCGCGGGCAGTGCGGCGGGACCGAGCGCGGCCGGCGCGGCAGGCCCCCCGCCCGGCCTCCGCAC
>NZ_JALLGL010000265.1 GCF_023072675.1 Streptomyces sp. XM83C | reverse complement strand
GTAGAAGTTCGTGGCCTGCTTGAACTCGGGGCTGTTCACCTGGGCCTTCCAGTCCTTGGTGAACCAGGTGCCGCCGAAGGTGTTGACCACGGTCGTCAGGGACGCCCCCAGCTCGCCCCAGCCGGCCGGTGCCGCTCGCTGAGCATTCCTTGTGTTTCGCGTACCGCGGCCGGTCCGCGTGCGTCGCCTTCCGGCAGCGCCGGGCTGTTCCAGGAAGAGCAGGCGGAGTCACCCCACCGATGCCGCGGCTTCCTCGTCCGGCCCCGGGGTCCCTGGCGGGGTGTGGCACCCTGCCCTCGCCTCCGGGCCGCCCCTTGTGCGAACTCCGGTGCGCCGGACCGGAGAAGGCTCGGATACGGTGCCCGGGACAGCGGCGCACGGCGGTGCGCGGCAGTGCGGCTCAGGGAGGGCGAGCGTGACCGACACCAGCAGTACCCGGCCCGCCGAGGGGGACGTGCGGGCGCCACGGCGGGGCGTGCTGCGGCGCGTGCTGCGTTTCCTCCCGTTGATCGCCCCCCTGCTGCTGTGGGCGGTGCCCTGCTGGGTGCTGCTGTACGGCGGGCAGCACTGGCCGCTGCCGGTCACGCTGTCCGGGACGGCGCTGTCCGTCCTGGGTCTGCTGGGCATGCCGGTCGCGCTGGCCCGCGGGTACGGCGGGCGGCATCAGGACCGGGCGGCGGTCCTCGGTTCGGTCCTGCTGGGCACGGCATGGGTGCTGTTCACCTGGTCGGTGCTGCTCGGGGTGGTGCTGCGGCTCGCGCTGACGGCGGCCGGCGCCGGGGACGGCCAGGGCCGGGCCCGCGCCGTCACCTGGGCGGTGCTCGGGGTGAGCGCCGTACTGCTGGCGTGGGGGTACGCGGAGGCTCGGCGGGTGCCGCGGGTGCGGCGGGTCGAGGTGCCGTTGCCGCGGCTCGGTGGCGGACTGGACGGGCTGCGTGTCGTCCTCGTCACGGACACGCACTACGGCCCTCTCGACCGGGCCCGCTGGTCGGCGCGGGTGTGCGAGACGGTGAACGCGCTGGACGCCGATGTGGTGTGCCACACCGGTGACATCGCGGACGGCACGGCGGAACGCCGGCGCGCGCAGGCCGAGCCGCTGGGCACGGTACGGGCCCGGTACGCGCGCGTGTACGTCACCGGCAACCACGAGTACTACAGCGAGGCGCAGGGCTGGGTCGACCTGATGGACGAGCTGGGCTGGGAGCCGCTGCGGAACCGGCACGTGCGGGTCGAGCGGGGCGGCGACACGCTCGTGGTGGCCGGCGTGGACGACGTGACGGCCGAGTCGTCGGGCCTGGCGGGCCACCGCGCCCACCTCGACGGGGCGCTGGACGGTGCGGGCCCGGATCTGCCGGTGCTGCTGCTCGCGCACCAGCCGAGGTTCGTCGACCGTGCGGCGGCGGCCGGTGTGGACCTCCAGCTGTCCGGGCACACCCACGGCGGCCAGATCTGGCCCTTCCACTTCCTGGTCCGCCTCGACCAGCCCGCCGTCGCCGGTCTCAGCCGGCACGGGGAGCGCACGCTCCTGTACACCAGCCGCGGCACCGGCTTCTGGGGGCCGCCGTTCCGGGTGTTCGCACCCAGCGAGATCACTCTGCTCGTCCTGCGCGCCGCCGGGGCGTGACACCGGCCGCACGGGCCGCCCGCATTCCGGTGCCGCCCCGCCGCTGACCGGTCCTGACGGCCCAGCCGGACAGGCAGGGCCCGCGGGGCTTCGGTACGTTGCCCGTATGGGGTTCGCCGTCGACGCCTTCCTCCGTCGCCTCGCCCGGGAGCTGAGGCCACGGGTGGCGGAGGCGGCCGACGTGCTGCTGCTGCGGCTGCGCGGCGACATGCCGGAGCTGTGGGAGCACGAGGACGTCGCCGCGCTCGCGCTGGAGGAGACCGCCGGGCATCTGACGCGGTTCCTGGACATCCTCGACGGGCGGACCGACATCGCCGATGTGCAGGCGCCGCCCGAGGCGCTGGAGGTGGCCCGGCGGGCCGCGCGGCGCGGGGTGCCGATCAGCCGGCTGCTGCGCGCCTACCGTCTCGGGCACATGATCCTCATCCAGCTGGTGCAGGGCGAGGCCGACCGGCTCACCGACGACCGTGAGCTGATGAACGAGGCCGCGACACGGCTGGTCGAGACGGCGTTCGCGTATGTGGACCGCGGTTCCGAGCAGGTCGTCGCGGCCTACCAGCGGGAGCGGGACCGGCGGATGCAGCGGCAGCTCCTGCTGGCCAACGAGGCGGGCCGGCGGATCGGGACGAGTCTGGACACCGCCCGTACCGCGGAGGAGCTGGCGGAGTTCGGCACCGAGGACTTCGCGGACGTCGTCACCGTCGATCTCCTGGACCGGCTGCTTCGCGACGACGGCTCCGCCGTGCCGGACGCCGCGGAGTCCGCGCAGCCGCTGCGCCGCATCGCTCAGTCCTCGGTACGGGAGGACGACGCGAACCCGGCGATCGCCACCGGAAGCACGCACACCTGTCCGCCGGAGTCCGAGGAGGCGCAGGTCATGGCCACCGGCCGGCCCAAGCTGCACCGGAGCACACGTCCGGGCAGCGCGCACGGTTCGGCGCTGCTGCTGCCGCTGCGGGCCCGCGGCACCACACTCGGCCTGGCCCGGTTCCTGCGGTACCCGACGACGCTCCCCTTCGACGAGGACGATCTGCTGCTGGCCCGGGAGATCGTGGCGGTGGCGGCCGTCTCCGTGGACAACGCCCGCCGCTACCACCACGAACGCGCGACCGCGCTGGCCCTCCAGCGCAGTCTGCTGCCGCAGCACTCGGTCGAGCAGCCCGCCGTGGACACGGCGTCCCGCTATCTTCCGAGCGGTGAGCGGACCGGGGTCGGCGGTGACTGGTACGACGTGATCCCGCTGTCGGGGGCACAGGTGGCGCTCGTCGTCGGTGACGTCGTCGGGCGCGGGCTGCACGCCGCCGCGACGATGGGCCGGCTGCGGACCGCCGTGCAGGCCTTCGCTGACATGGATCTGATGCCGGAGGAGCTGCTCACCCACCTGGACGACGTGGTCGTACGGCTGCAACGGGAGGCGCCGCCGGGCGCCGGGGAGCTGACCGCCACCTGCCTGTACACGGTCTACGACCCGGTGTCCCGGATGCGCACCCTGGCCAGCGCCGGTCATGTCGCGCCGGCCGTGGCCGCTCCCCTGCCCGCCGCCTCCCCGGAGCTGTGGGGTCCGGGTGCCCGGTGGTCGGTCCGCTTCCCCGACATCCCGATCGGACCGCCGCTGGGCCTGGGCGGACACCCCTTCGAGACGGCCCGGTTCGAACTGCCGGAGGGCAGTGTGCTGGCCATGTTCACGGACGGTCTGATCCGCAGCCGGGGCCGTGACGTCGACTCCGCGCGTACGGCGCTGAGCGACGCCCTCGCCCACGCGCCGGACGCCCCGGAGGAGATCTGCGACCGGCTGCTGGAGGCCGTGCTGCCCAGCGACCGCTGCGACGACGTGGCCCTGCTCGTGGCGCGGACCCGCGCCCTCGGCCCCGGCCGGGTCGCCGCTGTGGACCTCCCGGCGGATCCGGCGGCCGTCGCCGGGGCCCGCGCCCTGACGGCCCGTACGCTCACGGCGTGGGGGCTGGAGGAGCTGGCGTTCACCACCGAGCTGATCGTCAGCGAACTGGTCACCAACGCGATCCGCTACGGCCGTGAGCCGATCCGGCTGCGGCTGATCTGCCAGTCGTCGCTGACGTGCGAGGTGTTCGACACCAACAGCACCGCCCCGTATCTGCGGCACGCCCACACCTTCGACGAGGGCGGGCGCGGGCTGTTCCTGGTCGCCCGGCTCGCCGAACGGTGGGGCACCCGGCACACCCGCGACGGCAAGGTCATCTGGGCCGAGCTGCCCCTGCCGGGGCGGTCACCGGCCGAGGGGGCGGAGGGCGCCGCGCGCTGACGGCGCGTCGGGGGCGCGCGGACTCGAACCGTCACCTGCTTGGCCGAGTACCCCATCGACCGGGCCCGTGCCGGCGGGAGAGCGTGGCCGCAGCGCGTTCCGGGCCGTCCGGCCGCCGTCGGCGGGCCGGTGACCGGTCCCGCGCCGTCGTGAACGCCCGTTCGACCGAAGGTGGGAGCATGACCGTGTACGACTATGTGATCGTCGGTGCCGGCTCGGCCGGCTGTGTCCTCGCTGCACGACTGTCCGAGGACCCGTCCGTGCGGGTGGCGCTGATCGAGGCGGGCGGTCCCGACGACGCGCAGGAGATCCATGTCCCGGCCGCCTTCCCGCAGTTGCTGAAGACGTCCCTGGACTGGGATCTGGGCACCGAGCCGGAGCCGGGTCTCGACGGCCGGCGGGCCTATCTGCCGCGCGGCAAGGTGTTCGGCGGGTGCAGCTCCATCAACGCGATGATCTACATCCGCGGCAACCGGGCCGACTACGACGGCTGGGCCGCGGCCGGTGCCGACGGCTGGTCGTACGAGGAGGTGCTGCCGTACTTCAAGCGCGCGGAGGGCAATGAGCGCGGCGCGGACGAGTACCACGGCGCGGACGGGCCGCTCACCGTCAGCGACGGCCGCTCCCGGCACCCGCTCGCCACCGCGTTCGTGCAGGCCGCCGTGGAGGCCGGGCACAAGGAGAACGACGACTTCAACGCCGGGACCCAGTTCGGTGTCGGCCACTACCAGCTCACCCAGCGCGGCGGCCTGCGCTGGAGCGCCGCCGTCGCCTATCTCCATCCGGCGCTGGAGCGGCCCAACCTGACCGTGCTGTCCTCGGCCCTCGCCCGCCGCGTGGTGATCGAGGGCGGCCGGGCCACGGGCGTGGAGGTGGAGCGGGCCGGCGCCGTCGAGGTGGTGCGCGCCGACCGCGAGGTGATCCTCTCCGCGGGCGCCTACGAGTCGCCGAAGCTGCTGATGCTGTCCGGGATCGGGCCGGCCGGCACGCTGTCCGCGTTCGGCATCGGCGTCGTCCGTGACCTGCCCGTCGGCGAGGGCCTGCAGGACCACTACATGGCGCTGCTGAACTTCCGCACGGCGCGGGAGTCCCTGCTGTCGGCGGCCACCGAGGAGAACGCGGCACTGCTGCGGAGCGAGGGCCGCGGCCCGCTCACCTCCAACATCGGTGAGACGGGCGGATTCTTCCGCACACGCGACGACCTGGCCGCGCCGGACGTGCAGTTCCACGCCGCTCCCGGCCTCTTCGTGCAGGAGGCGCTCGGCGCGGTGGCCGAGCACGGCTTCGCCTTCGGCCCGTGCGTGCTGGCGCCGGCGAGCCGGGGCACGGTCACCCTGCGCTCGGCCCGGCCCGACGCCAAGCCGCGGATCACGCACAACTACCTCGTGGCGCCGGAGGACCGGGAGACGATGATCGCCGGGCTGCGCATCGCCCTGGACATCGCGGCGCAGCGGGCCGTGGCCGACATCGCGTCGGGGCCGTACCTGGTGCCGGAGTCGGACACGGACGACGCGCTGCTGGAGTTCGCGCGCCGCCACGGGCAGACGCTGTACCACCCGACGTCGACGTGTGCCATCGGCGCGGTCGTCGACCCCGAGCTGCGGGTGTACGACGTGCAGGGGCTGCGGGTCGTGGACGCGTCCGTGTTCCCGACGGTGCCGCGCGGCAACACCAACGCGCCGGTCGTGATGGCGGCGGAGAAGGCGGCCGACCTGATCACGGGGGCGTCCGGGCGGTGACAGGGGCTCGGTGAGTCCGCCGGGGGTGACACGGGCCCGATGGGTCGGCGCCCCGGTGACACAGGCCCGGTGATCCGCCGCGGTGGGACGGGTCCGGTGATCCGCCGGGCGGTGACACGGACCGGGTGGGTCCGCCGGCCGGCGGGGCTCGGGGGTCCGCCTGCCGCCGGCCGGCGGGCTTTGCGGTGCGCGGGGGCTCCCGGCTGCCGCCGGTCGGCGGGGCCGGGGTCTCCGCGCGTGCTTTCGGGAGGTGTCGCGCGCAGTGAGCAACCATAATGGCGCGGAACACTGCAATCCAGACATACAGCGCGACAGGAAGAAGGACGGGCATGTCCGGCAGCGAAAGCGAGAACCCGGCAATCCCTTCGCCGACGCCCACACCGTCGAAGCGGCCCCGGACGAACCGGGACTGGTGGCCGAACCAACTCGACCTCTCGGTCCTCCACCAGCATTCGCGTCTGTCCAACCCGATGGACGAGGACTACGACTACCGCAAGGAGTTCGCGACCCTCGACGTCGAGGCGCTGAAGCGTGACGTCTTCGAGGTGATGACGAACTCGCAGGACTGGTGGCCGGCGGACTGGGGCCACTACGGGCCGCTGTTCATCCGGATGAGCTGGCACGCCGCGGGCACGTACCGCATCGCGGACGGGCGTGGCGGTGGCGGCAGCGGCGCGCAGCGCTTCGCCCCGCTGAACAGCTGGCCTGACAACGCGAGCCTGGACAAGGCGCGCCGCCTGCTGTGGCCGGTGAAGCAGAAGTACGGCCGGAAGATCTCCTGGGCCGATCTGCTGGTCTTCGCCGGGAACTGCGCCATGGAGTCGATGGGCTTCAGAACGTTCGGTTTCGGCTTCGGCCGGGAGGACATCTGGGAGCCGGAGGAGATCTTCTGGGGGCCGGAGGACACCTGGCTCGGCGACGAACGCTACAGCGGGGACCGGGAGCTGACCGGCCCGTTCGCGGCCGTGCAGATGGGGCTGATCTACGTCAACCCGGAGGGCCCGAACGGCGAACCGGACCCGCTGGCCGCCGCCCGGGACATCCGGGAGACGTTCTCCCGTATGGCGATGAACGACGAGGAGACCGCGGCGCTGATCATCGGCGGCCACACCTTCGGCAAGTGCCACGGCGCGGTCGACCCCAGCTACATCGGCCCGGAGCCGGAGGCGGCGCCGATCGAGCAGCAGGGCCTCGGCTGGCGCAACACCTACGGCACCGGCGCCGGCCCGCACGCGCTCACCAGCGGTCTGGAGGGCGCCTGGACCAAGGCCCCCACCACCTGGGACAACGGCTATCTGGACAATCTGTACGGCTACGACTGGGAGCTGACCCGCAGCCCGGCGGGCGCCCACCAGTGGAAGCCGACCGACCCGGCGGCGGCGGACACCGTGCCCGACGCTCACGACCCGTCGAAGCGGCACGCCCCGATGATGCTGACGACGGACATCGCGCTGAAGGTGGACCCGATCTACGGGCCGATCACCAAGCGGTTCCACGAGCATCCCGAGGAGCTGGCGGAGGCGTTCGCGAAGGCCTGGTACAAGCTGCTGCACCGCGACATGGGCCCCGTCACGCGCTATCTGGGCCCGTGGGTGCCGGAGCCGCAGTTGTGGCAGGACCCCGTCCCCGCCGTCGACCACGACCTGGTCGACGCCGAGGACATCGCCTCGCTGAAGGAGACGATCCTCGCCTCGGGTCTGTCCGTGCCGCAGCTGATCGTCACTGCCTGGGCGTCGGCGTCGAGCTTCCGCGGCACCGACAAGCGGGGCGGCGCGAACGGGGCACGCATCCGGCTGGCGCCGCAGAAGGACTGGGAGCTGAACAAGCTTCCCGAGATCACCGAGACGCTGAGCGCGCTGGAGCGGATCCGGCAGGAGTTCGACGCCGCGCAGACCGGGAACAAGCGGATCTCCCTGGCCGACCTGATCGTCCTCGGCGGCTGCGCGGCCGTGGAGCAGGCGGCACGCGACGCCGGGTACGACATCACCGTGCCGTTCGCCCCCGGGCGCACCGACGCCTCGCAGGAGCAGACCGACGCGGAGTCGTTCGCGGTGCTGGAGCCCAAGGCGGACGCCTTCCGCAACTACCTTCCGGAGGGCGAGAAGCTGTCGCCGGAGACCCTGATGCTGGACCGCGCGAACATGCTGACGCTGACCGCGCCCGAGCTGACGGCGCTGATCGGCGGCATGCGCGTGCTCGACACCGGTTTCAAAGGGGCCCGGCACGGCGTGTTCACGCGGCGGCCCGGCAGCCTCACCAACGACTTCTTCGTCAACCTGCTCGACATGGGCACGGAGTGGAAGACGTCGGCCACGGACCCGGGCGTCTACGAGGGCCGGGACCGCGCCACCGGTGAGATCAAGTGGACCGCCACCGCGGTCGACCTGGTCTTCGGCGCCCACGCCCAGCTGCGCGCCCTGGCGGAGGTGTACGCGGCGCAGGACGGCGGGGAGAAGTTCGTCCGTGACTTCGTCGCGGCGTGGGACAAGGTGATGAACCTGGACCGGTTCGACCTCAGGTGAGCCCGGCGTGCGGCCGTGCCCGCGCGGTGCCCGCTCCGGGAGCGCCCGCCGGGCTCAGAAGGCGTACCGGATGCGCAGTGAGGGGGCCCGCTCGGCGATCAGCCCGCGCAGGTCGTGCAGTGGCCGTGGCGGGCGATGTGCCGGCCCGCATGGGCGATGATCGCGTCGATGTCGGTGACGACCGTGACGGGGTCGGCCTGTCCCTTGCGGCGCGGTACGTAGCAGTAGACGCAGGCCATCGCGCAGCCCTTGGACGCGCCGGGGGCGATCCGGTCGGCGGAGCGGCCGTTGGGCCGGGTGGTGAGCGTCTTGCGCTCGCCGAGCACCAGCGTCTCGCCCTTGACGCACACCCAGCGGTCCGCGTTGCCCTCGTTGCCGTGCAGGCCGGCCCAGGCGGCGGTGCCGTGCAGGCCGGCACAGGCCGCGGTGCCGTCCGGCGCGCACCCAGCGCCGGCGGTCCGCGTTGCCCTCGTTGCCGTGCAGGCCGGGGATGCCCCGGTGCGCGTCCACCTCGATCAGCCGGGCCTGCGGGAACCGGCGGCGGATCTGCATGCCGCGTGGGGAGGCGGCGGCCGGTTCGGCGTGGATCTCCCGTACGGGCAGCAGCCGACGGGCCGTGTCGCCGGTACGGAAGGCGGGGCCGGCGGTGGGGGTGGGCGCCTCCTCGGG
>NZ_JALLGL010000264.1 GCF_023072675.1 Streptomyces sp. XM83C | reverse complement strand
GGACGGCCCCTCCGCACCGCCGCCGTCGTCACCACGCGCGCGTACGCCGACGTCGCCCGGCTCCCTCCCTGCCTCGGCGCCCCGGTCCCCCGGTCCTTCGGCCTCCTCCGCGGCCCCGCCCCCGGAGTCGGAACCGGACGCGGAGCCGGCGGGCGATGCGGCATCCCCGCCGGCACGGACGGCAAGGCTGCGGTCGCGGTCGTCGTCCTGCACGGTCCCCTCCCCGGGGTGGTCGGCGTCGTCCGTGGGGTGCTGGTGCTGATGCTGGTCAGTGACCTCCGGGGCGTCCGGGACGCCCGGGTGGTCCTGGTCCGTGACGGCGGTCACCGGTCACCTCTCCTTCTGCAGCAGGGACAGCGCGGCGATCAGCTCGGCCTGCGGCTCGGCGTGGACGTCCAGCCCGTCGAGGGGGGCGAGGCGGCGCTCGCGTTCGGTGTGCAGGACGCGGTCGACGTGCTCGGAGAGCAGCCGTCCGCCCCGGTCCCGCAGCCGCAGCGCGCGCTGGGCGCCGAGCCGTTCGGCGAGGGTCTCGCCCGCGCTGCGGGCCCGGCGCCCGCCGAGCAGGACGGTGGCGACGAGGGCGGCGACGATCTCGGGGTCGGGTGCGGCACCGCGCTCCAGCTCGCGCACCTCCTCCTCGGCGAGTTCCTCCAGCTCGCGCCGCCACCGCCGTACCGCGAGGCCGATGCGGTGCTCGGCGCTCTCCGGGGTGTCGTCGGGGTCGGCGAGGGCGGGGGCGGCGGCTGCGGGTTCGCGACGCCAGGCGTCGTCGATGCGCTCGCCCGCGGCGGTGACGGCGCACAACAGCAGGGTGGCGAGGCTCTCCACGAGGGCGTCGAGGAGTTCGCTCGCGGTGCAGTCCAGCGGGAAGGCGCGCCAGCGTTTCAGGGCGTCGCCGGACAGGACGGCACCGGCCTGGAGGCGGTTGCGTACGCGCGTGTGCTCGCTGTCGTACGCCCCGTCGACGGCGGCGGTGAGCCGGAGCGCGGCGGCGTACTGCTGGGCCGTGGCACTGGCCAGCTCCGGCATGCGCGACTTGAGGGAGTCGAGGACTCCGTAGGCGGTGCGGGCCATGGCGTTCTGGCGGGCGCCGGGGTCCTGGGTGTGGTGCACGAGCCAGGTGCGCAGCGGGGCCACGGCGGTGGCCGGGAGGAGTCCGCCGCCCCACGCCGACTCGGGCAGTTCGGGCACGGTGAAGCGCGGTACGTCGCCGAGTCCGGCCTTGGTGAGAAGTGCGCCGTACTGGCGGGAGACCTCGGCGACGACCTGGTGGGGTACGCGGTCGAGGACGGTCACCAGGGTGACGTCGTACTCCTTGGCGGTGCGCAGCAGATGCCAGGGCACCGCGTCGGCGTAGCGCGCCGCTGTGGTGACCATCACCCAGATGTCGGCGGCGCAGATCAGTTCGGCGGCGAGTACGCGGTTGTCGGCGACGAGGGAGTCGATGTCGGGGGCGTCGAGGAGGGCGAGGCCGGGCGGCATGGTGTCGGCGGTCTCGATGCGCAGGACGCGGGTGGGTTTCTCGTCGGGGAGGAGCAGGTCGTCTCCGGGGTCCTGTTGGGGCACCCACACGCGCGTGAGGTCGGGCAGTACGCGCATCCCGCTGAACCAGTGATGGTCCTCCGGGTGGCATACGAGCACCGGCGTCCGCGTCGTCGGCCGCAACACTCCCGCCTCGCTGACGCGCCGTCCGACCAGCGAGTTGACGAGTGTCGACTTGCCGGCGCCGGTCGAGCCTCCCACGACGGCCAGCAACGGCGCCTCGGGTTGCCGCAGGCGGGGCACCAAGTAGTCGTCGAGCTGGGCGAGGAGTTCGTCGCGGTTGGCACGCGCGCGTGGAGCCCCTGTCAGGGGCAGCGGGAAGCGTGCGGCGGCGACGCGGTCGCGCAGCGCGGAGAGTGCGTCGAGCAGCTGAGGCCGTACGTCCAAGGTCACCACATGCGAAGAATGCCCAATTTTAGGGGAATTCTGAAGCATATAGGCATGTCTGCGCGCCGACTGAACACAAGGGACGGAAGGGATGACCGGGACAAGGGCGCAGCGCAGGCATAACGAGTGCACAACACCGGTGGCGCAGGGCGTGAAAAGCGATGCACGATTCGTACCTGCCTGCGATTATCAGGACCGCTTCACCGAACCTCCACATCGAGCCACGGAGGCGAAGCGACAGGGTCAGGGATCCGGGAGCCCTATCCTTGACCCCGGCAACGTCACGGCAGACCCGCACCCGGGCACCACGACAGAGGCCACCACACCAGGCCCCCGTAGCTCAGTGGATAGAGCAGGCGCCTTCTAAGCGCTTGGCCGCAGGTTCGAGTCCTGCCGGGGGCGCCCGACCCCGCCCTCCTCCGGGAGGGCGTTTTGCTGCTCAGGGCAGGTGCACGCCGAGGCGGCCGGATCACAGCACCCCTCTCTCGATGATCGAGGGCGCGCGATCCGCGGGATGCACGCCGTCCAGCGCACCCGCCGCACCTCTCACCTCGCCCCTGGCCCCGGCCGTCAAGCTGCGGCCGGATCACGGTCGGACAGGAGCCGGGCGGGACGCAAAGCGGAAGAGAAGCCGCCGGGTTCTGGTGAGAACTTCACCCCCGACATATGAAGCCGCCACTGTCTGTGAACCATGCCCCGGAAGCACGATATCGGTCACAAGGGAGCACCGATCAGCGACTAGGGAGACCGAGACATGGCGCAGCTCACAGCGAGTAAGTGCACCTCCGGCCAGAGCGTGCAGGCGCGTCCCGCGAGCCCCGCGCGGCCCCGGCTCGTGATCGAGAACCTGGACGTGGCCTCGTCCGACACCCCCCTGTTCACCATCTGCATCGTGGCCGCGTCCGACGCGTCCGCGTCGGCCGCTGCCGGGAGACTGGCCGCATGACGTCACCGGCGGAAGCGGAAACGGTTCTGCCGGATTCACGTCCGGAGCCGGAGCAGCGTCGTGCCGGTTCGCAGCCGGGGCCGGGGTCCGCACCGGGCCCCCTCCCCGGCGCCCCCGGCGCGGCCGAGGAACTCCTCGGCGGCGCCGGCCTCAGCCCCTCCGCACGCCTCGGCTTCAAACTGCACCTCCAGCCCACCGTCGTCCCCGGCGAGGCCGCGTATCTGATGTCGCGGCGCGGGGTGACCGCGCTGCACGGCACGCACGCCGAGGCGCTGGTGCCGCTGCTCGACGGCACACGGTCCCTGGAGGGCGTCCTACGGGAGGCCGCGCCCGTCCTCGGCGCCGCCGAGGCCCTGCTCACCGTGAACGACCTGCTGGCGGCCGGTCTGCTGCGCAGCGTCAGGCCCGACACCGGCCCCGACCGGGCGGCCGAGGCCTACTGGGACCTGGCCGGCCTGGACGGCGGGACGACGGCGGCCCGGCTGCGGTACGCGGCGGTGTGGATCGAAGCGCTCACCGACGTCGACCGCGAGGCCGTGGCGGAGATGTGCCGGGCCTCCGGGCTGGGCATCGCCGACGACCCCGACCGGGCGGACTTCTCGCTCGTACTGTGCGACGACTACCTCTCCCCCGGACTGCGGGACGTGGACGCCGACCACCGCAGGCGGGGCCGGCCCTGGCTGATAGCCAAGGCGTGCGGCGCCGACCCGTGGGTGGGGCCGGTGTTCCGGCCGCAGGACGGGCCGTGCTGGTCGTGTCTGGCGACCCGGCTCGCAGGGCACCGCCGCTCCGAGTGGCCGGTGCGCCGCGCCCTCGGCCTGGACGGGCCCCCGCGCCGGCCCGAGGCGTCGCTCGCCGCGGGCCGCACCATCGCCCTGCACATCGCGGTCCTGGAGGCCGCCAAATGGCTCGCGGGCATCCGCTACGACGCCCAGGAAGTGCTGCACACCTTCGACACGCTCCAGCTCAGCGCCCGCTCCCACCGGGTGTCCCGGCTGCCGCAGTGCGGGGTGTGCGGGGACCCGGAGCTGGTGGCGAGGAACGTACGGGCGCCGTTCGTGCCCGTGTCACGGCCCAAGGCCACCCTCACCTCGGGCGGGCACCGGGCGCTGACGCCGGAACAGATGCTGACGCGGTACGGCGGCCTGGTGGACCCGGTGACCGGGATCGTCAAGGAGATAACGCGGGCGCCGCGCACCCCGGCCGGCCTGCACGCGTACGTCTCCGGGCACAACCTCGCCATGGGCCCGCCCACCCTCGCCGAACTGCGCGCCGGGCTGCGGGCGTTGAGCGGCGGCAAGGGCCTCACCGACACCGAGGCGCGGGTGAGCGCGCTGTGCGAGGCCGTGGAGCGCTACAGCGGCACCCGGCACGGCGACGAACCCGTCGTCCGCGACAGCTACCGCGCGCTCGGCGAGGACGCCGTCCACCCCAACGCCTGCCAGCTCTACCACGACCGGCAGTTCCGCGACCGTGAGGCGTGGAACCGCGGCGGCTCCCCCTTCCGGCATGTGCCGGAACGTTTCGACGAGGCACGGCCCACCGAGTGGACCCCGGTGTGGTCGCTGACCGCCGGCCGGCAGCGGCTGCTGCCCACGTCGATGCTGTACTTCACGCAGGGCGGGCCCGCCGCCGACGGCCTGCACGCCGACTCCAACGGCAACGCCGCCGGCAGCAGCCGCGAGGACGCCCTCCTGCAAGGGTTCCTGGAACTGGTGGAGCGGGACGCGGTCGCCCTGTGGTGGTACAACCGCACGGCCCAGCCCGGCGTCGACATCGACGCGTTCGGCGAGCCGTACGCCGATGTGCTGCGGGCGGCCTGCGGCCGGCTCGGCCGGGAACTGTGGGTGCTCGACCTCACCTCCGACTTCGGCATCCCGGTGCTGGCCGCGCTGTCCCGCCGTACCGACAAACCCGCCGAGGACGTGATCTTCGGGTTCGGCGCGCACTTCGACCCGCGGCTCGCGCTGCGCCGGGCCCTGTCGGAGCTGGGCCAGCTGCTGCCCGCCGTGTGCGAGGCGCGGCCGGACGGCACCGGATACGGCATCGACGACCCGGACGCGCTGGAGTGGTGGCGGAACGCCACGGTGGCCGGCCGGCCCTGGCTCGCACCCGACGCCCGGGTCCCGGCGCGGACGCCCGCCGACTGGTCGTACCGCCCGCGGGCCGATCTGCTGGACGACGTCGCCGCCGTCACCGAACTGGTCCGGGAGCGCGGCATGGAGCTGCTGGTGCTCGACCAGACCCGGCCGGACCTGGAACTTCCGGTGGTGAAGGTGATCGTGCCCGGCATGCGGCACTTCTGGAGCCGGCTCGCTCCCGGCCGGCTGTACGACGTGCCCGTGGCCCTCGGCCGGCTGGCCGCTCCGACGCCGTACGAGGAGCTGAATCCGACACCGCTGTTCGTCTGACATACCGTCCGGAAACCGGGCGGCCTCGAAACGCCTCTCGCCTCACCGGTCGCCCCACCGGCCGGTGAGGTTCGTTTTCGGCCAGGTTCCATCGTGGCGGGCACCCTTTCGGCCGGTCCGACGAGCGAGGCGGATCGTTTCCGGACGCACTTTCTTCACCCGGCTCGCACACGCTTCTCATATCATGTGCCGCCAGCGCGCGAAGAGTTGGGAAGCGCGGACACAGTCGCGAGAAGAGGCCGTGCAACGATGGCTCGTCACGACCGCACCAGCGCCACCGCCGAGCACGACCCCGCCGACGCCCCGGGCGGCACCGGCCCCGCGGGCACCTCGCCTGCCGCAGGTGCGCCGTCGGCCGCACCGGCCGCGGGCGCCGCCGGCCGGCCCGAGGGCGAGGAGGATCCGACCGGCGGCGACGCCGTCGTCGTGCACAGCCGTGATCTGCCCGCGCCCCGGCTGGCCCGCACCATCCTGCTGGTCGCCCTGCTCAGCTACACCGTCATCACCATGCTGAACATCGCGGGCAGCGGCCTGTCCCCCGTGCAGATGGCGCTGGCACTGGCCGCGCTGTCCGCCGTGTTCGGCCTGCAACTGGTGCACTCGGCGTCCGGCTCCGAACGGCCGCTGCCGCGACGCCGCGTGGTCACCCTCACCGCGCAGGCCCTGCTGACGTACATACCGATCCTCGTCTTCCACACCGCCTGGGGATCGATGGCCGGCTTCCTCGCCGCCTCCGTCCTGCTGATGCTGCCCGCCCGGCTCGCCTGGACGCTGTACGGGCTGATCGGGCTGAGCATGGTGGTGCCGCCGGTGGTGGACCACCGCCCGGTCATCGACGCGGTGTACCTGCCCCAGTCGACCCTGCTGACCGGTCTGGTCATCTACGGCCTGTCCCGGCTGTCCGCGCTGATCCGCGAGGTCGTCGCCGCCCGCGGCGAACTCGCGCGCATGGCCGTCACCGAGGAACGGCTGCGGTTCGCCCGCGACCTGCACGATCTGCTCGGCTTCAGCCTGTCCGCCATCACGCTGAAGAGCGAACTCATCGTGCGGCTCATCCCCACCCACCCGGCGCGCGCCGTGGAGGAGGTCGAGGACGTCCTGTCGATCTCCCGGCAGTCCCTGAGCGACGTACGCCGTGTGGCGAGCGGCATGCGCGAGATGTCCCTGGAGCAGGAGGTCACCTCCGCGGAGTCGGTGCTGCGCGCCGCGGACATCGAAGTCAGCAAGAAGGTCACGCCGGTGCGCGCGGGCCGGCAGGCGGACACCGTCCTCGCCACCGTGCTGCGGGAGGCCGTCACCAATCTTCTGCGGCACAGCCGTGCCGGGCGTTGCACCATCGAGGTCGCCGAACAGGGCGGCCGGGTACGGCTGTCCGTGTGCAACGACGGTGTCGACCCCGCGTATCACGACCCGTCCCCGCACAGCGGCAGCGGGCTCGGCAACCTGCGCACCAGGATCGAGACGGTCGGCGGGACCCTGCACTCCGAGGTGACCGGCGCGGGAACCTTCCTGCTGGTGGCCGAAGTTCCCGCCTCGACCGCCGCGTGAGGGCGCCCCGCCAGCGGGGATCGGCTGACACGCCGGTGACTCTGCGGCCTGATCCGATCGACGGAACGTGCGCGGGCGTTCTAGAATCCGGCCACACGCGGCATTCGGTGGGGCGGGGGGAGTCAGATCCGTGATACGGATTCTGCTGGCCGAGGACATGCAGATGGTGCGTGGCGCGCTCGTCGCGTTGCTGAACCTGGAGACCGACCTCGAGGTCGTCGCTGAGGTCGAGCGGGGCGACGAGATCGTGTCGACGGCGCAACGGCTGCGACCGGACGTCGCGGTCATCGACATCGACCTGCCGGGCGTCGACGGTCTGACGGCCGCGACCCAGCTGCGGGAGCGGCTGCCGCAGTGCCGTTCCCTCATCCTCACCAGCCTCGGCCGCCCGGGCACCCTCCGCCGGGCCCTGTCGGCGCAGGTCAGCGGCTATCTCCTGAAGGACGCCCCGCCGAAGGAACTCGCCGTCGCGATCCGTCGCGTGGCGGCCGGTCACCGGGCGATCGACCCGCAGCTCGCCCTCGCCGCGTGGGGCGGCGCCGAGAGCCCGCTCACCGAGCGGGAGACGGAGGTGCTGCGGATGGCGGCGGAGGGTGCGGAAGCGCCGGAGATCGCCGGGCAGTTGCATCTGTCGACGGGCACCGTGCGCAACTATCTGACGACGGTCGTCACCAAGCTCAACGCCCGCAACCGGGTGGACGCCATCCGCATCGCCCGCGAGTCGGGGTGGCTGCTGTGACGCGGTGCGCGCGTACGGCGGTGCCGGCCTAGGCGTACGGCGGTACGGCGCCGGAGGTACGGCCGTGAGCCACCACGAATCCGGCGCAACGCCCGCCCCGGCCCGCTCACCCCTCGGCCGGCACCGCCATCCCCGCGGCGACGAGGTAGCCGAGCACGTCGTGAACGACCGCGTGCGGCAGCGGCAGGGCCGCCACCGCCGTCTCGGCGGTGACGGGCCAGGCCAGGGTGGCCGCGACCCACGCCGCCTCCGGGCGGTGCAGCACGACCTCGTGCTTGGCGCGGGCGGAGGCCAGGACGAGCCCGGCGGGTGCGCGGGCCATGTGCGCGTCACGCGGCAGCCTCAGCGGATGCGCGGGCACGCCCTCCGGCACGAAGGTGGCGTCGTACGCGACCGGGGTTACGGACAGCAGGGGGCCCTTGAGGTCGTCCATCCCCAGGGTGCGGATCACCATGCGGGACAGCCGGGCGAGCGGGGGCGGCAGTACGGGGCCGGTGACCCAGGTCTGCGGGACGGGCCGGCCGGGCGCCACCTCCACGTTCAGCGGCAGCACGGGGCCCAGTTCCATGCGGCGCAGCATCTCGCGGACGACCCGGTCGGGCTCCTCGATCCGCTCGGTCCCGAACCGGCCGGAGGACAGCACGACGGAACCGTCGTCGTCGGTCGTCACGACCACGTCCTCGCACAACGCCCACAGATGGAGCGTCCGACTGCCCATGGCATCCGCCACATCGGCACCCCCTCTCGGACGATGCGGAGTCGAGTATCCGCCGCCCCGGTACGGACCGACACGCTCCGCCTCACACGTCGGGGGTGAGATTTTCATATGCCAGCGGCGTGTCGAACCCCCTTGCGGCCCCGGCCCGCAGGCCGCCGCCTCCCCCGCCCCGGAGTCCGGCTTTGGCCTGTCACTAGCGGCTCTTCCTACGGTGCGCGTCACGAGGTCGAGAGCCTGCCGACCGGGTCGACGGGAAGGGGGCGGCCAAGTGGCCGTTCAGATATCCGAGCGAGTCCTTGAACAGAGCCCTGGGGGTCCCGACAGCGCCGGAAACCCCGGGAGCCCCGAGAGCCCGGACACTCCGGAGGCTGCCGGGGGTCCCGACAAGGGGGTACGGCGCCTGAGCCGGGTCGTGATCCGCTTCGCGGGGGACTCGGGTGACGGTATGCAGCTCACCGGCGACCGGTTCACCTCGGAGACGGCGTCGTTCGGCAACGACCTGTCGACGCTGCCGAACTTCCCCGCCGAGATCCGCGCCCCCGCCGGCA